>NZ_JBYLFR010000011.1:0-142358 GCF_057748165.1 Paracoccus sp. NIOT.M2S5SZ12 | reverse complement strand
AGTCCTCCAGATGGATCCAATACGGGAATGGCGCCAGATTGCCCTCGGTTTGACAACGGTAACGGGCAGGTCGCAGCGCAGGCCCCGTTACGGCATCTCATGGGGCCCCGCGTCGTTGAAACAGTCTGAAACATAACGCACCGATCCGACAACTCCATGTGAGAAATCCGACATGGCGCTGGACGGACGGCGCGGCTGCGACCACCTCTTTGCGCAACGAGACAAAGGAGGCAAGCATGGCCGGACTGAAGAAGATCCTGCTGGTCGATGACGAGGAAGACCTGCGCGAGGCCCTGGCCGAGCAGCTGACCGCGACCGACGATTTCGAGGTGACCGAGGCCGGCAGCGGCGCCGAGGCGGTCGAGGCGACCAGGAACGCCATTTTCGACCTGGTGGTCTTGGACGTGGGTCTGCCCGACACCGACGGTCGCGAGCTTTGCAAGAAGCTGCGCAAGCTGAACGTGAAATGCCCAATCGTCATGCTGACCGGGCATGACACCGATGCCGACACGATTTTGGGCCTGGATGCGGGCGCCAACGATTACGTCACCAAGCCGTTCAAGTTCCCGGTCCTGCTGGCCCGCCTGCGCGCGCAGCTGCGCACGCATGAACAGTCCGAGGACGCCATCTTCCAGCTGGGGCCGTACACGTTCAAGCCGTCGATGAAGATGCTGATCGACGGCAAGGAGCGCAAGATCCGCCTGACCGAGAAGGAGACCAACATCCTGAAGTTCCTGTACCGCGCGCAGGACGGGGTGGTCGCCCGCGACGTGCTTCTGCACGAGGTCTGGGGCTACAATGCGGGCGTGACCACGCATACGCTGGAGACGCACATCTATCGCCTGCGCCAGAAGATCGAGCCCGACCCCTCGAACGCGCGCCTGCTGGTCACCGAATCGGGCGGCTATCGCCTGGTCGCCTGACCTGCCGCAAGGCCCCGCCCCCGTGCGGGGCCTTGTCTATCGTGCGCGGGCGCGACAGTCTGTCGGGATGATGCGCGTCGTTTCATGGCTGCTGATGGGGGTGGGCGTCGCGGGTATCGTGGCGACCTTCGTGGTTGTCAGCTACATGCTGGGATCCGCCTGCGGCTATACCAGCCCGTGCCGCCGATCGACCTCGCAGCTGTGGGGCGACTTCCTCACAAGCCACGAAAACCTGTACGTCATTGCGCCGGTCGGTTTATGCGTCGCCTTGGTCCTGGCAGGCCTGTGGTTGGGTCGGCGGGATCGCGCTCATCGCAGGGATGCGGGAACCGGGCTCAGGCTGCGGCGTTGACGACCCGAAGCCCAGTGGTCGGCGGATGCGGCCACACCCCCTCCCTCTCTGCTGCCCCGGCGTTCCCTGCGCCGGGGCGTCTTTTTGTCCCGCGCCTCAGCCGCGACCGTGCGGCGCGGTCCAGTCCGCATCCGGCCCGATGGGGATGATGCGGTGCGGGTTGATCATGTCGTGGCTGTAGTAGTAGTGCCGCGTGAAATGGTCGGGATGCACCGTCGCGGCGACGCCCGGCCACTGATACAGTTCGCGCGCCCAGCCCCACAGGTTCGGATAATCGACCACGCGGCGGCGGTTGCACTTGAAATGCGTGTGATAGACGGCATCGAACCGGGCGATGGTGGTGAACAGCCGCCAGTCCGCCTCGGTGATGCGGTCGCCGGTCAGATAGCGGTCCTTGGCCAGCAGCCCCTCGATCCAGTCGAGGCTGTCGAACAGCGGATGCACCGCCTTGTCATAGGCCTGCTGGGTCGTGGCAAAACCCGCCTTGTAGACTCCGTTGTTGACCGTGTCGTAGATGCGCTCGTTCACCGCCTCGATGCGCGCGCGCAGCGCCTCGGGCCAGTAATCGTCGGTGTTGCCGGTCACCGCGTCGAAGGCGCCGTTGAATATGCGGATGATGTCGGCGCTTTCGTTCGACACGATCCGGCCGGTCCGGCGGTCCCACAGGACGGGCACGGTGACGCGCCCCGACATGTCGGGCGTGTCCTTCAGATAGACCTCGCGCAGGTAGTCCAGCCCGAACTGCCGGTCGCCGGTGGCGCCGTCGAAATCGGTGCGGAACTCCCACCCGTCCTTCAGCATCTCGGGGTGGACGACCGAGATGTCGATGTGATCCTCCAGCCCCTTCAGCGCGCGGAAGATCATCGTGCGATGCGCCCAAGGACAGGCATGGCTGACATAGAGGTGGTAGCGGCCGGTCTCGGCGGCAAAGCCGCCCTCTCCGGTGGGGCCGGGGCTGCCGTCCGCGGTCACCCAGTTGCGGAACCGGGCGGTGTCGCGCCTGAACTCGCCCCCTGTGCTGTCGGTGTCATACCATTCGTCCTTCCAGACGCCGTCCACAAGCTGGCCCATCGGATCTCCTTTCGCTGATCTTCCGGGGCAACGGGCGGGGGGCGGCGTTGTTCCCGGTCAGCCGATGGCGCGGTCGCGCGTCTCCACCCGGATCATCAGCAGCGCCGCCGCCGCCAGGACCAGCAGCACCGCAAAGCCGCCGATGGCGATGCCGAAGCCCTGCGCGAAGACCACCGCCAGCAGGCTGGGCGCCAGGATGCCGCCAAGCCGCGCCATGGCGCTGGCGGTGCCCATGCCGGTGCCGCGCAGATGGGTGGGATACAGCTCGGGCGTGAAGGCATAGAGCGCGCCCCAGGTGCCCAAGAGCGCAAAGCTCATCACGATCAGCGCCGTGGCGACCAGCGCCGGCCCGCTGGCCACCGCGAAGAGCCCGCAGCCCGCCGCCGACAAGAGCAGGAACCCCGCCAGCGTCGGGCGGCGACCGACCGCCTCGACCCCCCAGGCCGCCAGCGCGTATCCCGGCACCTGCGCCAGCGCCAGCACCACGAGGAAGCCGTATCCGCGCACGAAGCCGAAGCCTTCGGTCGCCAGCTGCCCCGGCACCCAGACAAAGACCCCGTAATAGGACAGCGACACCAGGAACCACACCGCCAGCACGCCGATGGTCGCGCGCCGCAGCGGGGCCGCCATGATCGACGTAGCACCTCCCGACGGCACCGGTGCGGGACGCAGATGCGCGTTGGCGGGCAGCGGCATGGCACCGTTCACGGCCAGCACGCGGTCGATGACGGCGCGCGCCTCGGCCTGGCGGCCCTTGCGGACCAGATACATCGGGCTTTCGGGAATCCAGAACCGCAGCACGAAGCCGATCAGCGCCGGCAGCGCCGCGACCAGGAAGATCCAACGCCACGGCGCGCCCGCGCCCAGGGTCGCCGCCGCCCAGGCCGTCAGCGCCACGACGATGGTGCCCACCGCCCAGAACCCCTCCAGCCAGACCAGCCAGCGGCCGCGGTTCTTGGGCGGCAGGAACTCGGCCATCATCGCATAATCGACGGGCAGCGTGCCACCCACCGCCACCCCGGTCAGGAAGCGCAGGATCAGCAGCCAGGTGAAGTCCCCCGCCAGCACCGAGGCCAAGCCGAAGACCGCATCCATCGCGACGGTGCCGATCAGCACCCATCGTCGCCCGATCCGGTCGGCCAGCCGCCCGAAGCCGAAGGCGCCCAGGAACATGCCCAAGAAGAACACCGTGCCGATCTGCAGCGCGGTCACGCGCTCGACCCCGAAGGTGGCCGCGATCGAGGGCGCGGCGAAACCCACCGCGATGACCTGCATCGCGTCCGCCGCCCAGACCAGCCCGAAGATGCCCAGAAGGCGCCACTGGAACCGGCCCGTGCCGCCGCGCGTCAGCGCCTCGTCGATGGTGATCTTCATGGCCATTCCCCCCAATCCCCGCGCCCCTTGCATAGCGCGCGGGGATCATATGGCAAGCCCGCGCCTCGACAGGGCGGACCCGCGCGGCTAGGGTCCGCGCCCAAAGGAGCCCGCCCATGTTCACCATCGCCACCTGGAACATCAACTCGGTCCGCCTGCGCGAGGGTCTGGTCGCCCGCCTGCTGGAGGAGGAGGCGCCCGACATCCTCTGCCTTCAGGAATGCAAGTCGCCGGTCGAGAAGATCCCCCTGACCCGGTTCGCGGAGCTGGGCTATACCCATATCGTGGCGCGCGGGCAGAAGGGCTACAACGGCGTGGCGATCCTGTCGCGTCTGCCGCTGGAGGATGCGGGCGACCGCGACTATGCGCAGCTGGGCCATGCGCGCCACGTCGCCGCCCGGCTGGAGAACGGGGTGGTGATCCACAACATGTACGTCCCCGCGGGCGGCGACATCCCCGACCGCGAGCAGAACCTGAAGTTCGGGCAGAAGCTGGATTTCCTGACCGAGATGCGCGACGTGTTCCACGCCGACCGCCCGACCCGGTCGATCCTGGTGGGCGACCTGAATATCGCCCCGCGCGAGGACGACGTCTGGTCGCACAAGCAGTTGCTGAAGATCGTCAGCCACACGCCCGTGGAGGTCGAGCATCTGCTGGCCGCGCAGGATGCCGGCGGTTGGGTGGACATCACCCGGCAGGACATCCCGCAGGGCCTGCTGTACAGCTGGTGGAGCTATCGCGCCAAGGACTGGGACGCGGCCGACAAGGGCCGGCGGCTGGACCATATCTGGGCCACCGCCGACATCGCGGGCGCCGCCCATGGCAGCCGCATCCTGCGCCCCCTGCGGGGCTGGGAGGCGCCCAGCGACCACGTCCCGGTCATGGCTAGCTTCGACCTCTAGGCGTTCTCGCCCAGGGCGTGATCGCACAGGTCCAGCACGTCCTCGTTCTGGCGGTCCCACTCGCGGCGTTCGGCATCGGTCGCCTGGGGCGAGAACCAGCCGGTGACCGCGTAGAGGATGCCGATCAGCGGCGCCGTCCAGCAGGCGAAGGCCAGCGGGATGTAGAGTAGGTTCGTCAGGTTGCCGTCCATCACGCCCAGCGACAGGGCGGTGATGACGAAGGCCCCGCCCGCGTTCCACGGGATCAGCGGCGACATCAGGGTGCCCCCCTCCTCGACCGCGCGGGACAGGTTCAGCGTGGAATAGCCCATGCCGCGGTACAGCGGTGCATACATCCGCCCCGGCAGCGCGATCGAGATATAGGGATCGCCCGCCACCACGTTGGTGGCGAAGGCGGTGCCGATGGCGCTGCTCTGCACGGCGGCAAAGCTTTTGACGCGGCCGATGATGGCGTTGATGATCGCCTCCAGGCAGCCCGTCCGCTCCAGCGCGCCGCCAAAGCCCAGCGCGATCAGCATCAGCGAGATGGTCCACATCATCGACTGGATGCCGCCCGCGTTCAGCAGGCTGTCGATGTCGGCCACGCCCGTCTCGATCGCATAGCCGGACTGGGCATAGGCGAAGACGTCGTGCAGCCCCGCGCCCTGCAGGAAGATCGCGATGATCCCGCCCAGCAGCACCCCCGCGAACAGCGAGGGCAGCGGCGGGCGGCGCGTGACGGCCAGCACGATCACCACCAGCGCCGGGATCATCGGCACCCAGCCCAGCGTGAACTGCGCGGCCAGCGTGTCGGTGATCGCGTCGATGCGCGCCATGCTGGTCTCGGCCGGAGAGATCAGCCAGGTCCCCGCGATGAAGTAGATGACCAGCGCGATCAGCATCGCCGGCACGGTGGTGGGCAGCATGTTGCGGATGTGATCGAAGATGTTCACCCCCGTCACCGCCGGCGCCAGGTTCGTCGTGTCCGACAGCGGAGAGATCTTGTCGCCGAAGAACGCCCCCGACACGACCGCCCCCGCCGTCCAGTAGGCCGGGATGCCGAAGCCCGCGCCGATGCCCATCAGCGCGACGCCCACGGTGCCCACCGTGCCCCAGCTGGTGCCCAGGGACAGCGACACGACGGAACACAGCGCCATCGCCGCGACCAGGAAGATCTGCGGGTTCAGCAGCGTCAGCCCGTAATAGATCAGCGTCGGCACCGTGCCCGACGCGATCCAGACCCCGATGATCATGCCCACCACGATCAGCACCGACAGCGACGGCATGGACACGTGGATGACGTGGAAGATCCCCTCGCGGATGTCCATCCAGCCCTGCCCGCGCAGGACGCCCAGCAGGCCGGTGATGGCCAGGCCCAGGATCAGCGGGATGTGCGGGGTGAAATCGCCGTAATAGAACAGCTGCAGCGCCAGCAGCCCCAGCGTCAGCACGATGGGCAGCAGGGCCAGCCACAGCGGCGGCAGACCCGGCCGGGTCGGGGGTGTCTCTGTCATGGTCGGTGTCCTTCTTGTTTTCACACGGCCGTGAGGGTTGCGTGATCGCAACGCGAAAACCGGCCCTTTCGTTCAGCCGCCAAGCGCCCCATATTGCGGGGGAACACGCCAACCGAACCAGACGGGGCCAGGATGACCATGCTTTTCGACGGGGCGCAGGCGCCCAAGACCGACGATTTCATCAAGGACGTGACCGAGGCCACCTTCATGGCCGAGGTCGTCGAGGCGTCGATGAAGACCCCGGTCATCGTCGATTTCTGGGCGCCGTGGTGCGGGCCGTGCAAGACGCTCGGCCCCGCGCTGGAGGCCGAGGTCGCCCGCCACAAGGGCCGCGTGCGCATGGCCAAGATCAACGTGGACGAGAACCAGATGATCGCGGGCCAGCTGCGCGTGCAGTCGATCCCGACGGTCTATGCCTTCTTCCAGGGCCAGCCCGTCGATGCCTTCCAGGGCGCGATCCCGCCCAGCCAGATCAAGCAGTTCGTGGACAAGCTGGCCGCCATGTCGGGCGATGACGGGGGCCTCGCCGATGCCATCGCCGCCGCCGAGCAGATGATCGAGGACGGCGAGACCGCCGATGCCGTCGAGACCTTCACCGCCATCATCGGCGAGCTGCCCGACAGCCCCGAGGCCTGGGGCGGGCTGATCCGCGCCCATCTGGCGGCAGGCGACCACGCCGCCGCCGCAGCGACCCTGACGCAGGTGCCCAGCCCGCTGGCCCATGCCGGCCCCGTGGAGGCCGCGCGCGCCCAGCTGGCCCTGGCCCAGCAGGCCGCCAGCGCCGGTCCCCTGGACGATCTGGCCGCCCGCGTCACGGCCGATCCCGCCGATCAGCAGGCCCGTCTGGAATACGCGCAGGCGCTGCATGCCGCGGGCCGGCTGGAGGAGGCCATCGACATCCTGCTGGACAGCTTCCGCCGCGACCGCGACTGGAACGACGGGGCCGCCAAGGCGCAGCTGATCACCATCTTCGACAGCCTCAAGCCCACCGATCCCATCGGGCAGAAGGGCCGCCGCCGCCTGTCGTCGCTGATCTTCGCCTGAGCCATGCCGCCGCGTTTCGACCTTCCCGACCGCATCCCGCTGTTCCCGCTGCCCGGCGCCGTGCTTATGCCGCGTGCCCGGATGCCGCTGCACATCTTCGAGCCGCGCTATCTGCAGATGCTGGAGGACACGCTGCGGACCGACCACCGCCTGATCGGCATGATCCAGCCCGAGGGCGACGGCCTGGCCGCCATCGGCTGCGCGGGGCGCGTGGTGGCCTTCTCCGAGACGGATGACGGGCGGATGATGATCTCGCTCGGCGCGGTGTCGCGCTTCCGTCTGCAGGAGGTCGAGGAGGGCTTCGCCCCCTATCTCCAGGGGCGCGTGGACTGGTCGTCCTTCGACCGCGACCGCGGCGGCGCCGAGCAGGACCGCGGCCTGGACCGGGATGCGGTCTTCGCGCTGCTGAACCGTTTCATGCAGGCCAATGCGCTGTCCACCGATTGGGACGCCGCCGCGCAGGCCGAGGATGAGCTGCTGATCAACTCCCTGTCGATGATGCTGCCCTTCGGCCCCGGCGACAAGCAGGCGCTGCTGGAATCCCCCACCCTGTCGGACCGGCGCGAGCTGCTGGTCGGGCTGATCGAGTTCGCCCTGCACGGCGGAGAGAACGAGGACCGACTGCAATGACCGAACCCGCCTTCGACCGCGCCATGATCGAGGCGCTGGTCTGCCCCGTGACGCACACCACCCTGTCCTACGACGCCGCCCGGCAGGAGCTGGTGTCGCGCGCGGCGGGCCTGGCCTTCCCGATCCGCTCGGGCATCCCGATCATGCTGATCGACGAGGCCCGCCAGATCCGCGCCGACGACTGACCCGCCGGATGAACGCCCCCCAGGCCCTGGACGACCGCCCCGTGGCGATCCCGCGCATCGCCCGGCCCGGACCGCTGCGCCTGCCTTTGTGGCTGCGCGCGGTCGTGCTGCTCTGCTGCCTCGTGGAGGCCGCGACCCAGATCGCCCCCCTTCTGGGCTTCGAACGGGCGCGTGTCGCCGGGGTGCTTCTCGGCGGCTTCTGGACGCCGCTTCTGCAGGGGGGCGTCGGGCTCTATCCTGGTCAGGGCGTGCTGATGTTCCTGACCTATGGCCTCCTGCATGCGGGGCTGCTGCATCTGGCGATGAACATGATCTCGCTGGTGGCGGTGGGACGCGAGCTGCAGCGGATGATCGGCTCGGCGCGGATGGCGCTGGTCTATGCGCTGACCCAAGTGGCCGCCGCGCTGACCTTCGCGGTCATGGCGCCGCAGGCGGGTCCCATGGTGGGTGCCTCCGGCGCGATCTTCGGTCTGGCCGGGGCGCTGGTCGGACATGCGGCGGTGACGCTGCGCCGCCGCCACCTCTCGACCGGGCCGCTGGTGCGCTCGGTCGGGCTGCTCCTGGTGCTGAACATTGCGCTGACGCTGCTGTTGCCCTCGATCGCCTGGCAGGCGCATCTGGGCGGCGGGGTCACCGGGCTGCTTCTGGGCGCCGCCATGGCGCTGACCCCGCGCCGCTGAGCGCGGGCGCGGATCACTCCGGTCGGGGGGTCCGGGGGGCTGGCCCCCCGGCGTCGCGGGACGCAACCGGCTCGGCCTCCGCCTCGGGCGCCGTGCCCTCCGCAGGCTCGGCCACCGCCTCGGGCTCCGCATCGGCCTCGACCGGAGCCTCCTCCTCGATCCCCTCCATCGCCATCAGGCGGCGCAGCGCCTGCCGGAACGCGTCGGCCGGGGCATGGACCAGCAGCGCCGCATCCTGCCCCTCGGCCAGATGCTCGGCCACCAGCCGGTGCCCCAGGCCAAAGCCTGTCCATTTCCGCATCCGCCCGCGACCGAGGAACCATTCGCCGATGTCGTGGTCGCGCCGCGCCCAGCCCGCCGCCGCCTGCTTCAGCGTCCCCGAGACCGGCCTGACCTGATCCCAAGGATCTGCCGGCCCGCCCATCACCTGCAGCACGAAATGCCCCGCCAGCCCCTCGCCGACCAGCGCCTCGCCCAAGGACGGCCCGTGCCCCGGCCCCTCCCACCGGGCCAGCCGGTGCATCTGGCGGACCAGCGTGCGGCGGAAATGCTCCGGCGTGACGCGGGCGGGGTCCAGCACCAGCTCGATGATGCCGGGGGTGGGCGCCTGACCCGCGATGCCCCAGTCCGGGACCCCGTGATCGCCCGCCCGCACCACCAGGTCGAAGCGCGGCAGGTCCAGATGCGCCTCGACCAGCGCCACGACCTCGCGGGCATGGGCGCGGATCTCGGCCATGATGGGCGTCAACGCGCCGCGCGCGTTCAGCATGTGCAGCTGCCAGATCGGCATGGCTCTCTCCTCGGGCCCCCTCGGTCAGACCTCGGGGACCAGCACCTCGCGCTTGCCGACATGGTTGGCGGGGCTGACCACGCCCTGCTCCTCCATCTGCTCAACCAGCCGCGCCGCCTTGTTGTAGCCGATAGCCAGCTTGCGCTGGATGTAGCTGGTCGAACATTTGCGGTCCTTGGCGACGATCATCACCGCCTGATCATAAAGCGCATCGTCCCCGCCATCGCCGCCGCCCAGGCCCAGCACCGCGTCGATGTCGTCGGCCTTGTCATCCTCGGGGCCCTCGACCACGCCCGACTTGTAGCTGGGCGGCCCGAAGGATTTCAGATGCGTCACCACCTCCTCGACCTCCTCGTCGCTGACGAAGGGGCCGTGGATGCGGGTGATCCGCGCGCCGTTGCCCATGTAGAGCATGTCGCCCTGACCCAGCAGCTGCTCGGCCCCCTGCTCGCCCAGGATGGTGCGGCTGTCGATCTTGGAGGTCACCTGAAAGCTGACCCGCGTGGGGAAGTTCGCCTTGATCGTGCCGGTGATGACATCGACGGACGGGCGCTGCGTGGCCATGATCAGGTGGATGCCCGAGGCGCGGGCCATCTGCGCCAGGCGCTGAATGCAGGCCTCGATCTCCTTGCCCGCGACCATCATCAGGTCGGCCATCTCGTCCACGACCACGACGATATAGGGGAAGGTCTCGGGCTGGAACTCCTCGGTCTCCCAGATGGCGTCTCCGGTATCCTCGTCGAAGCCGGTCTGGACGGTGCGCTTGAACATCTCGCCCTTGCGCAGGGCCTCGATGACGCGGCCGTTGTAACCTTCGATGTTGCGCACGCCCATCTTGGACATCTTGCGATAGCGGTCCTCCATCTCTCCGACGACCCATTTCAGCGCGACGACGGCCTTCTTGGGGTCGGTGACGACCGGGGACAGCAGATGCGGGATGCCGTCATAGACCGACAGTTCCAGCATCTTGGGGTCGATCATGATCAGCCGGCATTCGTCCGGCGTCAGCTTGTAGAGCAGCGACAGGATCATCGTGTTGATCGCGACCGATTTGCCCGACCCGGTGGTGCCCGCGATCAGCAGATGGGGCATCTTGGCCAGGTTCGCCACGACCGGATCGCCGCCGATATCCTTGCCAAGCGCCAAAGGCAGCGGCTGCGTGCCGTCACCGAAGGCGCGGGAGGCAAAGATCTCGCGCAGCAGCACCTTCTCGCGTTTCGCATTGGGCAGTTCGATCCCGATGACGGTGCGGCCGGGGACCGTGCTGACGCGGGCGGACAGGGCCGACATGGAGCGCGCGATGTCATCGGCCAGGCCGATCACGCGGCTGGCCTTCAGGCCCGGCGCGGGTTCCAGCTCGTAAAGCGTCACGACCGGGCCGGGGCGGACCTCGGTGATCTGGCCCTTGACGCCGTAATCGTCCAGCACCGCCTCCAGCATGCGGGCGTTCTCCATCAGCGCCTCCTGCGACACCGGCACGGCACCGCTGGCCGAGGGCGCCGACAGCAGCGCCAGCGGCGGGCGCTCATAGGCGGGGCCGCTGTCCTCGGGGCGCGGCAGGGGATCGGCGCGGCGGGGGGCGGGACGGGCGGTCTCGGCGGCGGGCAGCGGCGCGGGGATGTCGGCGGCGGGGGTCGCGCCGTCGCGGACCAGACGCTGCGCCACCACCTTCAGGACTGAGGTCTTGGCCGTGCTGGACCGGATCGCGTCGCTGATGCGGCCGCGCACCTCCGCCTCGGAGGGCGGGTCCGCGTCGAAGTCGATGTCGCGCTCGATCAGCTCCGGCTCGATCAGTTCGGGCTCGGGCATCTCGGCCTCCAGCTCGAATTCCGGCGGCGGGGCGGGGCGGCGACGCGCAGCGACGACCGGGGCCGCGCGGGGCGCGTCGGGGGCCGGCTCGGCCGGCTTGCGCATCCGTGCGACGCCACGCTGCGCAGCCAGCGCACCCAGGGCCGCGCCCTGCACCGCCGTCATCAGCCCCGCGCGGAAGCGCAGCCACAGCGCCGACAGCTCGGCCCGGTCGAAGCCCAACACGAAGGCCCCCGCCGCCAGCGTCGCCGCCGCGACCAGCAGGCCCGACAGGCGGATGCCCAGCTGCGCCTTCATCGGCAGCAGGTTCAGCATCGCCCCCATGACCATGTCGCCGAAATGCCCGCCTAGGCCATAGTTCTGCTGCCAGCCGGGACCGGGCACCAGCGTGCTGGCATAGACCGACACCAGCGCCACCGCGATCGGCGTGAAGACCGCGCGCATCACCCGCTCCTCGCCCCGGTGCAGCATCATGCGCAGGCCCCAGACCCAGGCCGCGACGACCAGCATCCAGGCCCCCAGTCCCGCGATCATGATCAGCGCCGAGGCGATCATCGCCCCGACCCCGCCCATCAGGTTCTGCGCCGGAGCGTCGGTGGCCGATCCGAAGGCCGGATCGTCGGGCGACCAGCTGCCCAGCATCATCGCGACCAGGATGCCCAGCACGATCAGCCCGGCGCCGATCGCCTCTTTGCCGCGCCGCTCCAGCGCGGTGCGGGTGGATTGGTCGAACAGCGGGTCGCGGTGTTTCGCCTGCCAGCTTGCCATGTCGTCAGCCCCCCGCCCCGTCGTAAAGAACCGCCCGCAGCCGGGTCAGCGCGTCCCGCGTCTGATCGGCATCGGCGACCAGCGCCACCCGCACGAATCCCGCGCCCGGATTGGCGCCGTCCACGTCGCGCGACAGATAGGCCCCCGGCAGCACCTGGATGCCCGCCCGCGCCCAGAGATCGCGCGCCGCCCGTTCGCCGTCCTCGACCGGCAGCCACAGAAAGAACCCGCCCTCGGGCGCCAGATAGCCCGGAATGTCGCCCAGCACCGCATCGGCGATGGCGTATTTCTGCTGGTACAGCGCACGAGACGCGTCGACATGCGCCTCGTCGCTCCAAGCGGCGGCGCTGACCCGCTGCAGCGGCAGCGGCAGCGGCGCCCCGGCATAGTTGCGCAGCTGCCGCAGCCGCGCGACCTGCGCCGCCCCGCCCGCCGCGAAGCCCGAGCGCAGCCCCGGCAGGTTCGACCGCTTGGACAGCGAATTGACCATCACCACCCGGTCGGGCAGGCCCATCGCCGTGGCCACCGCCAGGGCGCCCGGTGGCGGCGCATCGCGCCAGATCTCGGAATAGCATTCGTCCGACAGGATCAGGAAATCGTGACGCTCGGCCAGCGCCACCAGCGTCTCCAGATAGGCGCGTCCCGCGACCGCCCCCTGGGGGTTGGCGGGCGAGCACAGATAGGCGACCCCCACCCGGTCCAGAAGCGCCGGGTCCAGGGCCGCGTAATCGGGCAGGTTGCCCGTCTCGGGCGTCGCGGGGACGAAGATCGGATCGGCCCCGACCGCCGCGGCCGCCACCGCATAGACCTGATAGAAGGGATTGGGAATCAGCACCGCCGCGCGCTGGCCGTTCCTGGTCTCCGGGCACAGCGCCAGGGCGGCGTTGAACAGCCCCTCGCGCGTGCCGTTCAGCACCATCAGCCGCTCGGGCGCGACGTCCAGCCCGTGCCGCCGCCCCAGCCAGCCGCCGATCGCGGCCAGAAGGTCGGGCGCGCCCTCGTTCGGGGGGTATTTCGCGAATCCCGCCAGGCTGTCGGCCAGGATCGGGCCGACGAAATCGGGCATCGCGTGGCGCGGCTCTCCGATGGTCAGAATCGTGGGCTGCGCGCCGGGTTCCAGACCCGGCGTGATGTCCGCCAACAGCGCCCGCAGCCGCGGGAACGCGTAATCCGGCAGGTTCGAGAACCGCGCGGGGAATGCCATCTCTGCCTCGCTTTCCGGGGTCTGCGCCCCGTTCCTTGGGCGAAACAGTAGCGTGATCGCGCCCTTGCGTCCAGCGCCGAGGCCGCCCCGGCCGCGATCAGCCCGCCAGCGCCGCCTCCGCGCCCGCGGCCACGCGCAGCAGGTGCCGGTCATGGCCCGCATGGCCCATCAGCGACAGCCCGCAGGCCGGATGCCCGGTCGGCAGCGTCACCGAGGGCAGGCCCATCAGGTTGGCGATGCGCGTGTTGCGCAGGGTCAGCAGGTTCGCACGCACGAACTCGGCCGAATCCTCCATCAGCCGCGCCGTCGCGGGCGGCAGGATCGGCACCGTGGGCACCAGCACCGCGTCAAAGCCGCCGGTCACCTCCTTGACCCATTTGCGCCGGATGCGGGCCAGGCTCTCCCAGGCCGCGACGTAATCGGGGCCGCTGACATCGGCGCCGCCGCGGAACCGCTCCAGGATGGGCGGCCACATCAGTTCGGGCGCATCCTCGATCTGGGCGCGCCAGATGCCATAGGCCTCGGGCGCGAAGAGCTGCGGCGAGAGCGCCATGGCCTTGTCCAGCCAGTCGGTCGAGACATGCGCGATCTGCGCCCCGGCGCGGGCCAGCCGCTCGACCGCGTCCTGGAAGGCCGCGACCGGCCCGGCCTCGGCCCCGTCGAAGGGCAGCCCCTCCAGCACCATCAGGCGCAGCCCCGCCACGCCGGCCCCCTCCAGGTCCGGGGCCGGCTGGTCGGCCAGGATGGCGAAGATCTGGGCGCAGTCCTCGACGCTGCGGGCGATGGGCCCGGCCACGTCGAAGCGGCGCGCCAGCGGCACGACGCCCTTTTCGGGCAGAGCGCCGTGGGTGGGCTTGAACCCCACCAGCCCGTTCCAGGCCGCAGGCACCCGGATCGAGCCGCCGGTATCGGTGCCCACCGCCGCCGCCGCCAGCCCGAGCGCCACCGACACCGCCGCCCCGGAGGACGACCCTCCCGGCGCCAGATCGGGGTCCAGCGCATTGGGCGGGGTCGCGGTCTGCGGGTTCAGGCCCAGCCCGGAAAAGGCCAGCTCGGTCATGTGCGTCTTGCCCAGGCAGACGGTGCCCCGGCGGGCGGCGCGGGCCAGGATGTTGGCGTCCTTGCGCGGCACGCGCCCCTCCAGCAGGCGCGACCCGGCCTCGGTCACCGTGCCGCCGCTGTCGATATTGTCCTTCCAGCTGATGGCCACGCCGTCCAGCAGGCTGTGGCGGCGCTCCTGCTTGGCGCGGTCATGGGCGGCCACGGCCTCGGACCGGGCGCGGGCGGGGGTCAGCCGGGCATAGATGCGCGCGCAGTCGGGGTGATCCTTCGCGGCGGCCAGATAGGCCTCGGTCTGGTCGATGGGGTCCAGGACGCCCGCCAGGATGGCGCGGCCCTGCTGGGTCGCCGATGCGCGCAGCCAGTTCATGCTCAGAAATCCACCGCGATGCCGTTCTTTTCGTAATCGCCGTAGCGGACGGGCTCCGGCCCCTCGCGGCCGCCATATTCCTTGGGCAGGATCTGGGCGGCGCGGGCGCGGCGGCGCTCCTCGGCCTCGGCCAGGGCGCGCGCGGCGGCGGGCGGAAGGTCGGGTTTGGCATCGCTCATGGAACAATCCTCCGAATGAGGCTATGGGGCGGGATCAGTCTTGAGCATCACTTAGGCAAAGGAAAGCGTTTTGGCAAAGCCGGGCGGCGATATGGCGCGAATGGGCGCGTTGCGATTGATCCAGGGCGTGCGCGAGGGGCGCGCGCTCTCCGACCAGCCCGGCACGCTGCGCGCCCTGACCGTGGCCGACCAGGCCCGCGCCGCGCGGCTTGCGGCCGAGACGCTGCGCCATCAGGGCCGCGCCGACCGGGTCATCGACCCGCTGGTCGCCCGCAAACCCGCGCCCCAGATCGCCGATGTCCTGCGCCTGGCCGTGGTCGAGATGCTGGAGCTGGGCGCCCCCGCCCATGGCGTCGTGGGCGCGGCGGTCGATCTGACCCGCACCCTGGGCAAGCGCGGCCAGGCGGCGGCCGGCATGGTGAACGCCGTGCTGCGCAAGGCGTCGAACCATCCCGGTTGGGCCGACCTGCCGCCGCAGCCCCTGCCCGAATGGCTGCGCCCCGCGCTGGAGGAGGCCTACGGCCCCGCCATCCTGACCGCGATGGAGGCCGCCCACCAACGCGGCGCGCCCATCGACCTGACCCTGAAGCCCGGCACCACCCCCCCGCCGGGGGCCGAGGCCCTGCCCACCAGATCGTTCCGCCTGCACGGGCCGGTCCATGTCAGCGCCCTGCCGGGCTATGACAGCGGCGACTGGTGGGTGCAGGACGCCGCCGCCGCCCTGCCCGCGCGCCTGCTGGACCCGCAGCCCGGCGAGCGTGTCGTGGACCTCTGCGCCGCGCCGGGCGGCAAGACGCTGCAGCTGGCCGCTGCCGGGGCGCAGGTCACCGCGCTGGACATCAACGAGGCGCGCCTGCGGCGCGTGACCGAGAACCTGACCCGCTGCCGCCTGACGGCCGATCTGGTCGCCGCCGATGCGCTGGACTGGCGGCCTGCGACGGCGCCGGACGCGATCCTGCTGGACGCGCCCTGTTCGGCCACGGGCACCATCCGCCGCCACCCCGACCTGCCCTTCATCCGCGACGGCCACGGCATCGCCGAACTGATCGAGCTGCAGGCCGCGATGCTGGATCACGCCCTGTCGATCCTGCGCCCGGGCGGTCGGCTGGTCTTTGCCACCTGCTCGCTGATCCCCGACGAGGGCGAGGTGCAGATCGACGAGGTCCTGGCCCGCCATCCCGGCCTGACCGTGGAGCGTCCCGACCTGCCCGGCATCGACCCCGCCTGGATCACCGAGGAGGGCGGGCTGCGTCTGCGCCCCGATCACTGGGCCGACAGGGGCGGCATGGACGGCTTCTACATGGCCCGGCTGCGCAAGCCCGGCTGACGGGAACCGTCGGGCGGCCCCGCGGATTGATCCGGCGGACCCATCACGCGGAGGATGCCATGCGCCTGACCACCATCGCCGTCGGACTGAAACTGGCCCAGGCCGTGCTGCGCACGCGCGGCGCGACCACCGCCGCGCGCGGCGCGGGGGGGCTTGCCTCCGGGATCGGCACCGCCGTGATGATCGTCAGCGCCCTGCAGCTGGCCCGGCAGGTCTTCGGCCGCCGCCGCTAAGCGGCTGGACGGCGCGCGCCGGGAGGGGTAATCGGGCGTCAAACCAGATGACGAGGCCCCCATGTCCGACCCCGTTGCCATCCGGCGCGCCCTGATCTCCGTTTCCGACAAGACCGGCCTGATCGACTTCGCCCGCGCCCTGGACGCGCGCGGCGTGCAGATCCTGTCGACCGGCGGCAGCGCCAAGGCGTTGCGCGATGCGGGCCTGAGCGTCACCGACGTGGCCGATGTCACCGGTTTTCCAGAGATGATGGACGGCCGCGTGAAGACGCTGCACCCGGCGGTGCATGGCGGTCTGCTGGCCCTGCGCGACAATGCCGACCACGTTGCGGCGATGGAGCAGCACGGCATCGGCGCGATCGACCTGCTGGTCGTGAACCTCTATCCCTTCGAGGAGACCGTCGCCAAGGGCGCGGCCCATGACGACTGCATCGAGAACATCGACATCGGCGGCCCGGCGATGATCCGCGCCGCCGCCAAGAACCACGGTTTCGTTACCGTGGTCGTGGACGTTCAGGATTACGACGCGGTCCTGGCCGAACTGGATGCGAATGGCGGCACGACCCTGCCCTTCCGCCAGGGGATGGCGCAGACGGCCTATGCCCGCACCGCCGCCTATGACGCCGCCGTCAGCACCTGGATGGCGGATGCCATCGGCGAGGCCACGCCCCGCCGCCGCGCCTTCGCGGGCACGCTGGCCCAGGGGTTGCGCTATGGCGAGAACCCGCATCAGCAGGCGGCCTTCTATGTCACGGGCGAGGCGCGCCCCGGCGTGGCCACGGCCCAGCAGCACCAGGGCAAGGAGCTGTCCTACAACAACATCAACGATACCGATGCCGCCTTCGAGCTTGTGTCCGAGTTCGACCCGGCGGACGGCCCGGCCTGCGCGATCATCAAGCATGCCAACCCTTGCGGCGCGGCCCAGGGCGGATCGGCGCTGGAAGCCTACAGGCGGGCGTTCGACTGTGACCGCACCTCCGCCTTCGGTGGCATCATCGCGCTGAACCAGCCGCTGGACGGGGCCACCGCCGAGGAGATCGTCAAGATCTTCACCGAGGTCGTCATCGCACCCGATGCCGACGCCGACGCGCGCCGCATCTTTGCCGCCAAGAAGAACCTGCGCCTGCTGACCACGGGCGGTCTGCCCGATCCGCGCGCGGGCGGGCTGACCTTTCGGCAGGTGTCGGGCGGCATGCTGATCCAGGGCCGCGACAACGGCCATGTGGCCCGCGCCGATCTGCGCATCGTGTCCGACCGCCAGCCGTCCGAGCAGGAGCTGGCCGACCTGATGTTCGCCTGGACCGTCGCCAAGCACGTGAAATCCAACGCCATCGTCTATGCCAAGGACCTGGCCACCGTCGGCATCGGCGCGGGCCAGATGAGCCGCGTGGACAGCACCCGCATCGGGCGGCGCAAGTCCGAGGACATGGCCCAGGTCCTGGGCCTGGCCGAGCCGCTGACCAACGGCGCTGCGGTGGCATCCGACGCGTTCTTCCCCTTTGCCGACGGCATCGAGGCCCTGGCCGAGGCCGGTGCGCGCGCGGTGATCCAGCCCGGCGGCTCGATGCGCGACGACGAGGTGATCGCGGCGGCGAACCGCCTTGGGCTGGCGATGGTCCTGACCGGCCAGCGCCACTTCCGCCACTGATGGCCGCGCCCGCGAAACCCGTCGCGGCCCGCAAGGCCCGCCCGGCCCAGCCCCCCGCCCGCAGCGACATGCGGCTGGTCCTCTGGGTCGCGCTGGCGATCTTTCTGGCCGACCAGGCGCTGAAATACTGGGTCGTGCATGTGCTGGCCCTGGACCGGGTGCGGGCCATCGACGTGTTCCCGCCCTGGCTGAACCTGCGCATGGCGTGGAATCAGGGCGTGAACTTCGGGTTGATGGCCTCGGACACCGACATCATGCGGTGGGTGCTGATCGCGGTCGCGCTGGTCATCTGCACCTGGGTCTGGATCTGGGTCTGGCGCGCGAGGCTGGGCCGCTTCGCCCGCGTCGCGGCGGGGCTGCTGATCGGGGGCGCCCTGGGCAACGTGGTGGACCGGGTCCTCTATGGTGCGGTGGCCGATTTCCTGAACATGTCGCTGCCGGGATGGCAGAACCCCTACAGCTTCAACGTGGCCGACATCTCGATCTTTGCGGGCGCCATCGGGCTGGTGCTGATGCCGCAGCCCAAGGGTGCGGCCAAGCCCGCGAAACCCGCCGCGAAGGCCGCGCCCAAGACCGCCGCCCGCCCCGTCCAGCCCAAGCCCGCGGCACCGCCGCCCGCGTCGGTCACGCCGCGCCAGGGCGACCTGTTCGCGCGCCCCGACCAACAGGGTCGTGACGGCGACGGAAAACCGGGCTAGAACGGCGCAAAGGATCAAGGGGGCAGGACATGCGGACAAGCGCGCTGGTGATCGTATTTGCGGCCGCGATGGGCCTCTCCGCCTGTGGCGGCGGCACGCTGAACAACATCAAGGCCGGACAGGTCGGACCGGACGAGTTCGCCATCCTGCCCACGCGCTCGCTGTCCATGCCGCCCGATCTGGCGGTGCTGCCCGCGCCCACGCCGGGCGGTGCGAACATCACCGACCCCAATCCGCATGGCGACGCCGTCGCGGCCCTGGGCGGCAGCCCCGAACGCCTGGCCGATCGCGGCGTGGGTGCGGCGGATCAGGCGCTGGTGGCGCAGGCCGCGCGGACCGGCAGCGATCCGGCCATCCGCCAGCAGTTGGCGATCGAGGACGCGCAATGGCGCGCCCGCAACGGCCGCCGCCCGTTGGAGCGGATCGCGGGGACCCCGGTCTATCAGCGCGCCTATGCGCCGATGGCGCTGGACGGCGCGGCCGAGCAGCGCCGCTGGCAGCGCGCGGGGGCGATCACCTCGACCGCGCCGGCCCCGGCGGCGCGCTGAGACCATGACGACCAATGAGCTGCGGGCCGATTTCGACCCGCTGGCGCCGGGATTCGGCGCCGATCCCTGGCCCGCCTACGACCGGCTGCGCGCCCGGCCCGGCCTGCCCTTCTGGGCCGGATTCGACGGGCATCTGGCCGCGCGGATGGCGGATGTGCGCGCCATCGCGCTGGATCGGCGCATGGTGCGCGACCCGGCGGCCTTTGCCCCGCCCGAGCAGGTACGCGCGATGCAGGTCGCGGGCAATTTCCACGACATGCCGTTTCACGAACGCTTCGTGCAGACCTCGATGCTGGACACGGACGGGCCGGATCACGACCGGCTGCGGCGGGCGGTCTTTCCGTTCTTCACCAAGACCCGGCTGGAGGGGCTGCGCGGCTTTGTCACGGGCTGGGTCGCGGCGGCGCTGGACCGGCTGATCCCGCAGGGGCGGATCGACTTCACCGCCGATCTGGCGGCGCATCTGCCGGGGCAGGTCATCGGCCATCTGATCGGCACCGACCCCGACCTGGCCCCGCAGATGACGAGGTGGTCCGATGACGTCGTGTCCTATTTCGACATCGACCGCACGGCGGCGAAGAAGGCCCGCGCCGAGGAGGCGACGCGCCTGTTCGCCGAGCTGCTGGAGGACCTGCACGCCGAACGCGCGGCGCGGCCCCGCGACGACCTGATGTCGGCGATGATCGAGGCCGAGCGCGCGGGCCTGATGACCCATGACGAACTGATCGCCACCATCATGCAGATCCTGCATGCCGGGCACGGATCGACCATCGACGTTCTGGGGTCGGGGCTGGTCGCGCTGCTGGAGCATCCCGACCAAGCGGCACTGCTGCGGGCCGAGCCGGGGCTGATGCCGCAGGCGGTGCAGGAGATGTTCCGCTTTGCCGCGCCGCTGCCCTTCTTTCACCGCTATGCGTCCGAGGACCTGACGATCTGCGGCCGGGACTGGCCCAAGGGGACGAAGTTCGGGCTGCTCTATGCGGCGGCGAACCGCGACCCGGAGGCCTTCGACGCGCCGGAGCGGTTCGATGTGCGGCGCCGGCCCAACGTGCATCTTGCCTTCGGGACGGGGGTGCATGTCTGTCTGGGCAACAATCTGGCGCGGCTGAACATGGAGGTGCTGTTCACGGCGCTGCTGGACCGCGCGCCGGGGATGGCGAGCGACGGGCCGGTGCGCTGGAAGGCGGGGTTGCAGGCGCACGGGCCGGTCAGTCTGCCGCTGCGGCTGGCCTGACGGCGCGAGGGGCGCCGCGCCGCCCCCCATCGAGGGGGCCGGCGCGGCGGTCGGCCTTGCGGCCTCCGGACCCTCTCTCGGGGCCCGCACAATCGCGCGAGGGCGGCTTGCGCGGCCTGTCGGGGCGGTCCAAGTTGCGGGCAGCAAGAGGAGGTTGCACCACCCATGCGTCACCCCGCATCCTGCCCCCGGCCGTCCGGAAGGGCCCCCGCGCTGGCCGCGCTTCTGGGGCTGAGCACCGCAATGTCCGCCCTGCCCGCCTTGGCGCAGGACGCCCCCGTGCCCGAGGCCGCCACCGTCCCGCCGGATACCGGCGCGGCGATGCCCGAGGGCATCAGCCATTTCACCCTGCCGAACGGTCTGGAGACCGTGGTCATCCAGGACGAGCGCGCGCCCGTCGTCGTCCAGATGGTCTGGTACCGGATCGGCGCCGCCGATGAGGTGCCGGGCAAGTCGGGCATCGCGCATTACCTGGAGCACCTGATGTTCAAGGGCACCGACACCCTGGAGCCCGGCGAGCTGTCCAAGACCGTGACCGCCAATGGCGGCAGCGACAACGCCTTCACCTCATGGGACTTCACGGCCTATTTCCAGCGCATCGCCAGCGACCGCCTGCCCTTGGTGATGGAGATGGAGGCCGACCGCATGGCCAACCTGAACATCCGCGACGAGGACTGGCAGGCCGAACGCCAGGTCGTGCTGGAGGAGCGGGCGCAGCGCGTGGACAGCGACCCGACCGCGCTGTTCATGGAGGAGATGAACGCGATCGTCTATGACAACCACCCCTACGGCCGCCCGATCATCGGCTGGCGCGACGAGATCGAGGCGCTGACCCGCGACGACGCGGTGGCCTGGTACGACGAGCACTACTCTCCGAACGAGGCGGTCCTGGTGATCGCGGGCGACGTCACCCCCGAGGAGGCCCGCGCCCTGGCCGAGGAGCATTACGGCGCCATCCCCGCCAAGGGCGAGGCCGAGCCGCGCCTGCGCCCGCAGGAGCCGCCCAAGCGGACCGAGCGGCGGATCGAGATGTCGGACCCGCGCGTGGCCCAGCCCCGCATGATCCGCACCACCCTGGCCCCCGAGCGCAATCCGGGCGAGCAGGAGCAGGCCGCCGCGCTGAGCGTGCTGGCCGCGCTGCTGGGCGGGTCGTCGCAGACCTCGGTCCTGGCACGGGAGCTGATGCTGCCGGGCAAGGCGCTGTGGGCCGGGGCCAGCTATGACGGGCTGTCGCTGGACGCGACCGAGTTCAGCCTGTCGCTGATCCCCGCGCCGGACGTGACGCCCGAGGAGGCCGAGGCCGCGCTGGACGCGGTGATCGACCGGTTCCTGGCCCAGGGTCCCGGCCCCGAGGCGCTGGAGCGGGTCAAGGTGCAGATCCGCGCCGAAGAGATCTATGGCCGCGATTCGGCCCATGGCCGCGCCTATGACTATGGCCAGGGCCTGTCCACGGGGCTGAGCGTGCAGGACGTGAACGACTGGCCCGCCGTGCTGGACGCGGTCACGGCCGAGGACGTGATGGCCGCCGCGCGGCTGGTGCTGACCGAGGGCGGGGCCGTCACCGGCTGGCTGACCCCGGCCCCGGTCGACACCGCCGCCGCCGCCGATGCGGCGCCCGCGCCCGAGGCCCCCGCGCCCATGGCGCCCGCATCCGAGGCGCCCGCGCCCGAAACCCCCGAGCAGAATCCCGAGGTGCAAGGATGATCCGTGCCGCCATCGCCACCGTCCTGGCCCTGCTGGCCGTGCCCGCGCAGGCCATCGAGATCCAGGACGTCACCTCTCCGGGCGGGATCAAGGCCTGGCTGGTGCAGGACGACAGCATCCCCTTCGTCGCGCTGGACATCCAGTTCCGCGGCGGGGCCAGCATGGACACTCCCGACCGGCGCGGCGCGGTGAACCTGATGTCCGCGCTGCTGGAGGAGGGGGCGGGCAACCGCGACGCCACCGAATTCGCGACCGCGGTCGAGGATTTGGGCGCGCGGCTGTCCTTCTCGGCCAGCGACGACACCCTGTCCGTGGGCTTTCAGGCGCTGAGCGAGAACCGCGACGAGGCCGCGGACCTTCTGGCGCAGGCGCTGACGCAGCCGCGTTTCGACGACGACGCGCTGGCCCGCGTGCGCGCGCAGGTGCAGGCGGTGATCCGGTCCGAGGCGACCGACCCCAACAGCATCGCCGCCAAGGAGATGGCGGCGCAGGCCTGGGGCGATCATCCCTATGCGACCTCGATCAACGGGACGCTGGAGGGGGTCGCGGCCCTGGGCCGGCAGGACCTGGTGGCGGCCAAGAACCGCGTGCTGGCGCGCGACCGGGTGGTCGTGGGCGCGGCGGGCGACATCTCGGCCGAGGAGCTGGGGCTGCTGCTGGACCGCATCCTGGGCGGGCTGCCGGAACAGGCGACCGCGCCCCTGCCGGAACCCGCGCCGCTGCAGCTGACCGGCGGCGTCACGGTGATCGATTGGGACAGCCCGCAGACGGTCGTGGCATTCGCCGGGCCGGGGCTGGCCATCGACGATCCGGACTATTTCGCGGCGGTCGTGGCGAACCACATCCTGGGCGGCGGCGGCTTCAGCTCGCGGCTGATGGAGGAGATCCGCGAGAAGCGCGGCCTGACCTATGGCGTGGGCACCGCGCTGGCCACCGGGCTTTACGGGCAGAGCTGGCAGGGCGGCATGGCCGGATCGAACGCCACCACGGCCGAGGCGATGGCGCTGATCCGCGCGGAATGGGCGCGCATGGCCGAAGGCGTGACCGAGGCCGAGCTGACCGCGGCCAAGACCTATCTGACCGGGGAATATCCACTGCGCTTTGACGGGAACGGGCGCATCGCGTCGATCCTGGCGGGGATGCAGCTGATCGGATTTCCCATCGACTACATTGACACGCGCAACGCCAAGGTCGAGGCGGTCACGGCCGAGGACGTGACCCGCGTGGCCCGACGCCTGCTGGACCCCGAGGCGCTGCGCTTTGTCCTGGTCGGGCGGCCCGAGGGGGTCGAGGGAGACACGCCCGTCACGAACTGATCCCCCCGGACCGGGGGACCGCGCGCCGCGCCCCGGTGGGGCGCGGCGCGGTCGCGACCGACGGCAGGCCCCGCGAATCTCTGGCCAGGGCGGGGCGCATTTGCTAGATATCGCGGAATGAACACCCACAGCCCCAAGATACGGCCCGTGATCCGCCAGCTGGATGAGGCCACCGCCAACCGCATCGCGGCGGGCGAGGTGGTCGAGCGTCCCGCATCGGCCGTCAAGGAGCTGGTCGAGAACGCGCTGGACGCAGGCGCCACCCGCATCGACATCGCCATCGAGGAGGGCGGCAAGCGCCTGATCCGCGTCACCGATGACGGCTGCGGCATGCTGCCCGAGGACCTGCCGCTGGCTCTGTCGCGCCATGCGACCAGCAAGATCGACGGGTCGGACCTGCTGGCCATCACCAGCTTCGGCTTTCGCGGCGAGGCGCTGCCCTCGCTTGGCGCGGTCGGGCGGCTGACCATCACCTCGCGCGTGGCGGGGGCCGATGCGGCGGTGATCGCGGTGACCGGGGGCCGGCAGGCGCCGGTCCGCCCGGCGGCGGGCAATCCGGGCACCGTGGTCGAGCTGCGCGACCTGTTCTTTGCCACGCCCGCGCGGCTCAAGTTCCTGCGCACCGACCGGGCCGAGACGCAGGCCGTGGCGGACACGCTGCGCCGCCTGGCCATGGCCGCCCCGCATGTGGGCTTTGCCCTGACCGCCGACGGGCGCGAGATCCTGCGCGCGGATGCCGAACAGGGCGACCTGTTCGGCGCGCTCAAGGCGCGGCTGATGCGGATGATGGGGCCGGACTTCGTCGATAACGCCCTGCCCATCGACGCGCTGCGCGACGACATCGCGCTGAGCGGCTTCGCCGCGCTGCCCACCTATTCGCGGGGCGCGGCGGTGGCCCAGCACCTGTTCGTGAACGGCAGGCCGGTGCGCGACAAGCTGCTGACCGGGGCGCTCCGGGCGGGCTACATGGATGTGCTGGCCTCGGGGCGGCACCCGGCGGCGGTGCTGTTCCTGGAATGCGACCCGCAGCTGGTGGACGTGAACGTGCACCCGGCCAAGGCCGAGGTGCGGTTCCGCGACCCGCAGGCCGCGCGCGGCCTGATCGTCAGCGCGCTGCGTCATGCGATGGCGGGGGCGGGGCATCGCGCCTCGGGGACGGTCGGGGCGGCGACGCTGGCGGCCTTCCGGCCCGAACCTGCGACGGCGCCGCAGCCCGCGCGCCGGCCGAGCCTGGCCTGGCAGCCCGACCGCCCATCGGCGGCGGCCCTCGCGGCGGGCCATGTCGCGCAGATGCCGGGCTTTGCCGAGACCCCCTCGGCGCGGCTGGAGGCGGAACCCGCGACCGAGACCGCCCCGACCGACGCGCCCCTGGGCGCCGCGCGGGCGCAGATCCACGAGAACTACATCATCGCCCAGACTGCCGACGGGCTGGTCATCGTCGATCAGCACGCCGCCCACGAACGGCTGGTCTATGAGCGGCTCAAGGCGCAGGCCGCCGCGTCGGGCATCCCGTCCCAGGCCCTGCTGATCCCCGAGATCGTGGAGCTGGCCCCGGCCGAGGCCGCCCGCATCCTGGCGCTGGCCCCCGATCTGGCGCGGCTTGGCCTGGGGATCGAGCCCTTCGGTCCGGGCGCGGTGGCGCTGCGCGAGGTGCCCGCGATGCTGGCGCGGCTGGACGGCCGGGCGCTGATCCGCGACATCCTGGACGATCTGGACGACCAGGGCGCATCGGACCGGTTGCAGGCGCGCATCGACGCGGTCCTGTCGTCGATGGCCTGCCACGGATCGGTCCGCTCGGGCCGCCGCATGACCGCGGAGGAGATGAACGCCCTTCTGCGCGAGATGGAGCGCACGCCCAGGTCTGGCCAGTGCAACCACGGCCGCCCCACCTGGGTGCGGTTGGCGCTGAGCGACATCGAACGGCTGTTCGGGCGGCGCGACTGACGGCCGCGCCCCGCTTGACCGCGCGCCGCGCCCGGCCGATGCTGGCGCGCGCAACCGGAGACATGCCATGCTGCCGATCGCCTTGGACAAGATCGCCCATATCATCATCCAGGCCCGCGACCATGACAGCGGGGTGAACCCTTGGGCGCATCAGGGGGGCGGGCGCCAGCACGGCACGCGCCACGCGCTGCACGACTTCATCGCCGACCTGAACGAAGACGAACAGGCCGCGCTGGTCGCAATCATGTGGATCGGACGCGACAGCTTCGAGCCAGAGGAGCTGGATGAGGCGATGCGCACCGCCCGCGCCGAGCGCACGGTGCCGACCGAGGATTACCTGATGGGAGAGCCCCGGCTGGCCGATCTGCTGGAGGCCGGGTTGGAGGCCCTGGGCATTCCGCCCGAGGCCGCGGAGGACGATCTGCACCGTCCCGTGTGACGGATCGGGCGGCCGCAGCCGCCCGGCCCGCGGTCAGCCCTGCGGGGTGATGCGGATCAGCTGGCCGTTCTCTTCGTCGGTGATGACATAGATGGCGCCGTCCTGGCCCACCTCGACCTCGCGCACGCGACCGATGCCTTGGGCGTGGCGGTCCTCTCCCATGACCCGGTTCTCCTGGATGTCCAGCCGGATGATGTCCGCCGATTGCAGACCGCCCAGCAGCGCGTGCCCCTGCCATTCGGGGAACAGCTCGCCCTCATAGAAGGTCATGCCGCTCAGCGCGGGCGAGGGGTCCCAGTAATAGACGGGCTGTTCGGTCCCCTCGACCTGGGTCTGGCCCATCTCGGCGCCGCTGTAATCGGTGCCGTAGGTGGCCAGCGGCCAGCCGTAGTTCCGGCCGCCCTCGATCGCGTTCAGCTCGTCCCCGCCCTTGGGCCCGTGCTCGTTCATCCACAGCTGCCCGTCGGGAGCCATGGCCGCGCCCTGGATGTTGCGATGGCCCATCGACCAGATCTCGGGCAGCGCGCCCTCGATCCCCGCGCCGGCGGGGCTGCCATCCATCGCGTCGATGCGGATGATCTTGCCAAGGGTGGCCTGCGGGTCCTGCGCATACTGGCGCGGTTCGGGGTCGCTGCGCTCTCCCAGGCCCACGAAGATGTGGCCCTCGCCGTCATGCACGATGCGCGCGCCGAAATGCTTGGTCGAGGCCCAGGCCGGCTGCTGCTGCCAGATGCGCTGCACCTCGGTCATGGTGGTGCCGTCCTGGGACAGCACGCCGGTCGCGACGGCGGTGGCGTTGGTGCCGTCGCCCCGCGGTTCGGCATAGGTCCACCAGACGCGGCGGGTCTGGGCGAAATCCTCGGCGACCGACACGTCGTGCAGGCCGCCCTGATCGCGGGCATCGACCTCGGGCAGGCCCTCGATCGGCTCGGACAGGGTGCCGTTGCCGTCATAGATGCGCATCCGGCCCGGCCGTTCGGTGATCAGCCACTGCCCGCCGGGCAGTTCGGCCAGGCCCCAGGGATGCTCCAGCCCCTCGATCAGCACGCGCTGCGTCAGGGCGACGTTGCCCGAGGTCAGCTCGGGCGCGCGGGTCTGACCCTTGAAGGCGGGTTCCTGGTCATAGGCGGCGCCGTTCGGGGCGGCGGCGTTGAAATCCTGTGCCACGGCCATGGTCGACAGCAGTCCGGCGGCGGCAAGGGTCGTCAGGCTCGTGGTCGTGCGATGGGCGCGGCGCATCAGGGGGGTCCTCCGGAACAGATGAATGCGCGGGTCAATCCGCGCGCCCCGGTTGCGTTCCCGGCCGTCCCGTCACGATGGTGTCAGCCGCGCGTGAACGCCCGCCTAGAGCCGCGCCAGATGCTGGCGATAGAGCGCCTCGGCCCGGCCCCAGGCCCCCTCCTGCGGCGCATCCAGCGCCTCCAGCACGGGCAGCAGCTGGGCCGCGTAATCCTCGCTGCTCTCGCGCGGCAGCATCGAGGGCAGGTTGTCGATCGCCATCACGTCCAGCACCGGGTCCTCGGCCACGCGCAGGACCGGCGCCTGCCAGTCGGTGGTGCGGTCATAGACCTTGATCGGGGAGAAATCGCTGGTCGGGTCGCAGGCCACGTCGCCGATCACGCCGAGGGTGCGGCCCGGACCGACGGCCTCGGGCGCGACAAAAACCGGCGCGCCGGGATGGGCCAGGATCGCGTTGATCAGGACGTCGTGCAGCAGGATCTCGGGGAACGGGCCGCCATGGGCAGTCTCGGCCATGTCCCAGCACGTGACGCGGACCCCCATCGCGGTCAGCAGGTCCGACGCGCCCGTGCCAACGCGGCCCTTGGCGCCGATGACGATGGCCCGGGGCCGCGGGCGGCCCGTGGCATCCATGCGCGCGCGCAGGTCGTCCTGCATCATGTGGCGGTCGGGATAGGCCCGGACCGGCGGGCAGATCCCGCCCGACTGCTGCGCGGCCCAGGCCATCAGCGACACCGCCGCTCCCGCATAGCCCGCCCAATAGCCGAAGGCCGCCAGCCGCCGCCCGGTCTCGTCCGTCAGGTATTCCAAGTCCAGAAGCGTCCCGCCCCCGTCGCGGAACCGGCCCAGCAGCACCTGCCCGGCGGGCTGGCCCTTGAAGGCGTGGCCGAACATGATGTGGCGGTGGGTCAGGGGCGTGCCGTCCTCAGGCAGCTCCTTGAGGCCGAAGACGATCGCATCGGCCGGGGCGCCGGGCCAGCTGCCCTCGGGCACGATCTCCGCACCGGCGGCGGCGTAATCCTCGGTGGGAATGACGCGACGGGCGCTGTCCTCGACCGTGACGCGCATGCCGCGCGCGATCAGGCGGCGGACCCCGTCCGGGGTGATGCCCACCCGATCCTCGTTCGGGCGGCTCTCCGCCCTGACCCACAGATGTGTCATCCCAACCTCCGACCGATCCCCGACACCCAAGGCTTAGGTCACGCGGCATTCCGCCGCAAGCCGCGCCCGGAACTCTGCGCCCCCCCGCCGGTTCCGCCCCGTCGATCCGAAATCCCGACAGCAACAGGAGGCACCATGCTGCTGACCCGTCGAACCGGCCTGACCCTGGCCGCAACCCTCGCGGCCACCACCGCCCTTCCCGCACATGCCCAGGACAGCGAGTTCCGCCACGAGGTCGAGGGCGGCGAGGTGGTGATCCATCCCGTCGATCACGCCAGCATGGTGCTGGAGACCCCCGCCGGGGTGATCTATATCGATCCCGTGGGCGGGGCCGAGGCCTATGCCGAGTTGCCCGCGCCCGACCTGATCCTGATCACGCACGAACATGGCGACCATTACGACCAGCCCACGCTGGACGCCCTGCCCGAGGTGCCGGTGATCGCCAATCCCGCCGTCGCGGGCATGCTGCCCGAGCCCATGGCCGGGCGCACCACCGCGATGGAGAACGGCGACACCGGAGAGGCCCTGGGGCTGCCGGTCGAGGCGATCCCCGCCTACAACACGACCGAGGACCGCCTGCAGAACCATCCGCAGGGCCGCGACAACGGCTATGTGCTGACCGTCGGGGGGTCGCGGTTCCTGATCGCCGGCGATACCGAGGACACGCCCGAACTGCGCGCAATGACCGACATCGACGTGGCCTTCGTGCCGATGAACCTGCCCTACACCATGTCGGTAGAACAGGCGGCCGAGGCCGTCGCGGCCTTCGCCCCCGCCGTCGTCTATCCCTATCACCACCGCGGCAGCGACCTGGAGGAGTTCACCCGCCTGCTGGAGGAGAGCGGCGCCCAGACCGAGGTCGTGATCGCGCCGTGGTACCCCGAGGGCGAGGGGTCCTGACCTAGAACGGCACCTTGGCCGAGAACCCGCTCTGCACCCCGCTGTCGGGGTGGCGGAACCGCAGGCTCTCGGCATGCAGCATCAGGCGGGGGTGGTCGGCGGCCGCCCCCGTCGCGTACAGCGGATCGCCCAGGATCGGGTGGCCCAGGGAGGCCATGTGGACGCGCAGCTGATGGCTTCGCCCGGTCACCGGCATCAGCCGCACGCGGGTCTCGTCATCGGTGGCGCGCACCACGCGCCAGTCGGTCTGGGCGGGACGCCCCTCGGCATGGTCCACCTTCTGGCGCGGCCGGTTCGGCCAGTCGACGATCAGCGGCAGATCGACCCGGCCCGTCGCAGGCTCCAGCCGTCCGGCCAGCCGCGCGACATAGACCTTGCGGGTCTGCCGCTCCTCGAACTGCCTGGACAGGTGGCGCTGCGCATGGGGCGTCAGGGCAAAGACCATGACCCCTGACGTGTCCAGATCCAGCCGATGCACCAGCAGCACGGTCGGAAAGGCGCCGCGCAGCCGCGCGATCAGGCAGTCGGCCCGATCCTCGCCGCGCCCGGGCACAGACAGCAGACCCGCCTGCTTGTCCACGACCAAGACCTGGTCGTCGGCATGCAGGATCACCGGCGCATCGGGCGGCGGCGCATAGACGAAATCGCTCATTTCCAGACGAGGCGGACCGCCAGCCCCGCGAACATCACGGCTGCGACCTTGTTGACCAGCCCCAGCCGCCTGCCGATCACCGCCCCGGCCAGCCCGCCGACGATGCCGTAGCCCATCGTGACCAGCGTCCCGGTGAACGCGAAGATCAGCCCCAGCCCTAGGATCTGCTGCCAGACCGGCCCCCAGGCCGGGTTGGTGAACTGCGGCAGGAAGGCCAGCAGGAACAACACCGGCTTGGGGTTCAGCGCATTGGACAGGAACCCCCGCCGGATGATGTTCCAGACACGCACGCTGCCCCGCGCGGACGGGTCCACGTCTCCCGACCGCCAGCTCTTCCAGGCCAGCCACAGCAGATAGGCCGCACCCGCATACTTGATCGCGCGCAGCGCCTCGGGATGGGCCGCGACGATCGCGCCCAGACCCACGGTGGCCAGCGCCACATGCATCAGCACGCCTAGGCCCACGCCAAACCCCGCCCAGGCCCCGGCCCGCGGCCCGCCCTGGATGCCGCAGGCGCTGGCAAAGAACACGTCCTGCCCGGGCGCGAAGTTCAGGACCAGCCCGCCCGCGATGAAGGCCGTCAGCTGTCCCGCGGGAATGTTCGCCAGCGTCTCCCAGATCATCGCGCGTCCCCGCCCTTGCTCACAGCCGCCCGAAGACGTCGGCCAGGATGGCCGTCAGCGCGTCGGCATCGCGCTGATCGAAGGCGTCGGGCCGGTCGCTGTCGATGTCCAGAACCCCGATCAGCCGCCCATCCGCGCCCATCACCGGCAGCACGATCTCGGACCGGGTGCTGCTGGAGCAGGCGATATGGCCGGGAAAGGCCTCGACATCGGGGACGATCTGCACCCCGCGCGTGCGCGCCGCGGCGCCGCAGACCCCGCGCGCAAAGGGGATGACCAGACAGCCATGCCCGCCTTGATAGGGGCCGATCTTCAACAACTCGGGCGCCACCACGCGATAGAACCCGGTCCAGTCGAATCGGTCGTCGGAATGATGCAGTTCGCAGGCCACGGTGGCCATCAGCGCGACCTCGTCGGTCTCGCCCTCGCACAGGGCCCGGATGCGGGCCGCCAGATCGTCGTAATCGCTCATGCGCCAATCCTTACGCGCGCCCATCGCGACAGGAAAGCCCGCCCCCTTCTTCTTCAGAAAAATATCCCGGGGGGAGTCCGCAGGACGGGGGGCAGCGCCCCCCATTGCCTCGGCCGGCGTCCGGGGCCACTGTCGCGGCCATGACCCTGCGCGCCCGCATCCTGATCGTGATCCTGATCGTCCAGACGGCCCTGATCGCCGCCCTGGCGGCGGGCAGCCTGGACCGGCTGCGCCGCGACATCGCGACCGAGACCCAGATGGGCGCCGAGACCGCGCGCAGCCTGGTCTTGGCCACGATCGGCACGATGCAGGGGGCGGTGCCGCCCGACCGGATCATGGCGCTGCTGCCCGAACGGCTGACCCAACCCCGCCACGCGCGCATCACCATCCTGGACGTGCTGGACGGCCGCGCCCGCCCGCCCGCAGGGCCGCCCGCCACCGCGGCGCCGGCACCGGCATGGTTCACCGCCCTCGTCGCCCCCGCCCCGCAGGAGATCCGCCTGCCGGTGGTGGTGGCGGGCCGGCCGCGGGGCCTCGTGCTGATCGCGGGCGATCCGGGCCAGGAGATCGCGCGCGCCTGGCGTGACATGCGCGACCTGATGGCGCTGGCCCTTGCGGCGGCGCTGGTCCAGGCGGGGCTGATCGCAGCGGCGCTGGCGCAGGCGCTGCGGCCCGTGGGCACCATCGCCGTGCGCCTGTCGGACATGGCGCGCGGCGCGCTGGAGCCCGCCATCGGCCCCCTGCCCCAGCCCGACCTGGCGCCGCTGGCCGCCCATGCCGACGCCCTGGCCCGCACCTTGGCGCAGGCCCGCGACGAACGGCACCGGCTGCAGGCGCAGATCGTCGCGCGGGCCGATGCCGAACGCCAGGCCATCGCCCGCGACCTGCATGACGAGATGGGCCCCTGCCTCTTCGGCCTGCGGGTTGAGGCCGACGCGCTCCGCCATTCCCCCGACCCGGCCGCCGTGCAGGCCGCCGCCCAGATCGCGGCCATCGCCGATCAGATCGCCCGCGTGAACCGCGCCCTGCTGGACGACCTGCGCCCGATGGCGGTGGGGCAGCTACCGCTGGCCACGGTGCTGGGCGACTATGTGGACGACCTGAACCGCCGCTTTCCCGACACGCGCTTCGAGCTCGATGTCGCGGCGGGCCTGCCAGAACCGGACGAATCGACCGCCCTGACGCTGTTCCGCATCCTGCAGGAGGGCACGACCAACGCGCTGCGCCATGCCGGGGCGGGCCATGTCGCGATCCGGCTCTGGACCGATCCGGCGCAGTGGCGCATGATCCTGACCGACGATGGCGGCGGAATACCGGCCGACCGCCCGGAGGGGACCGGGCTGACCGGCATGCGCGAACGCATCACGCTGCTGGGGGGCACGCTGACGGTCGGGCCCGCCTGCCGCACCACCGGGCGGGGCACCCGGCTGGAGGCCGCCCTGCCCCGCCCGCCGCAGATGCCGCCGGAGCCGGACCCCGCCGGACCCGGCCCCGACAAGGACTGGACAACCCCGTGACGAAACGCGCCCTGGTCATCGACGACCACCCGATCACCCATCTGGGCGCCAGCCGCCTGCTGCGAGAGCTGGGCTACGACCCGGTCGGCCAGGCCATGAGCGGCGAGGAGGCGATGGAACAGCTGTCCCGCGACGCGGCGCCCGACCTGATCGTCCTGGACCTGAACCTGCCCGGCACCGGCGGGATCGAGCTGATCGCGCCGCTGCGCGAGGCCGCGCCCGAGGCGCGCATCCTGGTCTTCTCCATGAACGACCAGACGGGCTTTGCGGCCCGCGCCCTTCAGGCGGGGGCGCAGGGCTTCCTGTCCAAGAACGCCCCGCCATCCGATTTCCGCGACGCCGTCCGGCAGCTGGAGGCGGACGAGTTCTACCTGTCGCCCAAGCAGGCCCTGGCGCTGGCCACGCTGCGCGCGGGCGCGGCAGGCGACCCCCTGGGCGCGCTGTCGGACCGCGAACGCCAGGTGCTGGCGCTGATCGGGCAGGGCCACGGGCTGCAGGCCATCGCGGATCAGCTGGGCGTCAGCTACAAGACCGCGGCGAACACCTCCTCGGCGCTGAAGAAGAAGCTGGGGGTGGACGGAATCAACGGGTTGATGAAATTCGCGCTGGACAGCGGCGTGTAGGGGGGCGGGATGCTGGCTTGGTTCACCATGGATGCGGAGGCGCCCCCCGGTGCCGCCGACCGCGTGCTGGAGCGGCTGGCCCGCGACCTTGGCGCGCGGGGCCTGCCCGTGGCCGGCGCGGTGCAGCGCAACATCGATCTGGGCCCCGACCGCCCCTGCGACATGGAGATGGTGGTGCTGGGTTCCGACCTGCCGCCGCTGCGCATCTCTCAGTCGCTCGGGCCGGGGGCCGAGGGGTGCCGCCTGGACACGGGCGCGCTGGAGATGGCGGTCGCGCGCACCGCGCCGCACCTGCCGGGCGCGGGGTTGGTCATCATCCCCAAGTTCGGCCGTCAGGAAGCCGCGGGGCGCGGCTTTCGCGACCTGATCGGCCAGGCCCTGGGCGACGGGCAGGCGGTCGTCCTCTATGTCCCGCGCCAGCAGCAGGCGGCCTTCCTGGAGTTCGCGGGCGACCTGGCCTGCCGCGTCGCGCCCGCGGACCTGACCGGCTGGTGCCTGGACCGATTCGCCGCCGTGCCATGACCGGGACGCCCGTCGTCATCGATGCGCGCGACCTGCTGTGCCCGCTGCCGGTGCTGCGGCTGCGCAAGGTGCTGGCGGCGCTGCCCGCGGGGGCGCTGTGCCGCCTGATCGCGACCGATCGCATGGCGATGGTCGATGTGCCGCATTTCTGCGAGGCCGCGGGCCATGCCATGGTGCGTCTGGACGATCCGGGCGACGGCACGCTGGACTTCACCATCCGCAAGGGCAGCCCTGCCCCGGCGGATGGCGGCGGGCCCGCCCCATCCGGGGACGCAGACTGACATGACGATGCCCTTCCTTTCCGCGCGCAAGCGCCTGTCGGAACTGACCGAGCAGGAGATCGTGGCCCTGGCCATCGCCTCCGAGGAGGACGACGCCCGCATCTATCGCCACTGGGCGGCCTTCCTGCGCCGCGACTATCCGGCCAGCGCCGCCGTCTTCGACGCCATGAGCGCCGAGGAGGACACCCACCGCCGCCTGCTCCTCGAGGTGCATCAGCGCCGATGGGGCGAGGCGATCCCGGTGATCCGGCGAGAGCATGTCGCGGGCTATCTGACCCGCCGCCCCGCCTGGATGATGGAGACGCTGTCGCTGGAGACGATCCGCGCCGAGGCCGCCGGGATGGAGCGCGACGCCGCCGACTTCTATGCCCATGCCGCCCAGGTCAGCCAGGATGCCGGCACGCGCAAGCTGCTGGGCGACCTGGCCGCCGCCGAACGCGGCCACGAGAACCGCGCCCACGAGCTGTCCGAGGCGCTGCTGCCCGCCGATGCCCGCGCCGAGGAGGATGCCGTCGCCCATCGCGACTTTGTCCTGACCTGGGTGCAGCCGGGCCTGGCGGGGCTGATGGACGGCAGCGTCTCGACCCTGGCGCCGATCTTTGCCGTGGCCTTTGCCACGCAGGACCCCTGGACGACCTTCCTGGTTGGCGCCGCCGCCAGCATCGGCGCGGGCATCAGCATGGGCTTCACCGAGGCTGCCTCCGACGACGGGGTCGTGTCGGGACGCGGATCGCCGCTCAAGCGCGGCCTGTCGTCGGGGGTGATGACCACCGTGGGCGGGATGGGACACGCTTTGCCCTATCTGATCCCCGATTTCTGGACCGCGACCACCATCGCCATCCTGGTCGTCTTCGTCGAGCTGTGGGCCATCGCCTGGATCCAGAACCGCTGGATGCAGACGCCCTTCTGGCGCGCGACCTTGCAAGTCGTGGTGGGCGGTGGTCTGGTGCTGGCCGTGGGGGTGCTGATCGGATCGGGCTGACGGCCCCCGCCCGGGGGCCAGATGACCGATATCCTGCTCAAGACCCTGCCATTCTTCGCCCTGATCGGGCTGGGATGGGTCGCCGCGGCCACGCGGTTCTTTCCCGCCCAGGGCGCGGCCTGGCTGACGAAGTTCGTGTTCTATTTCGCGCTGTCGGCGATGCTGTTCCGCTTTGCGGCGGGGGTCGATCTGGGCCAACTGTTCGATCTGCGCTTCGTGCTGGCCTATCTGTCGGGATCATCCGCGGTCTGGGCCATGGGCCTGTGGGTCGCGCGCCGCCGCGGCCTGGGCCTGGCCGAGGCCGCGATGGAGGCACAGTGCTGCATGACCGGCAATACCGGCTTTCTGGGCGTGCCGATGCTGGTCGTGCTGCTGGGGCCGGCGGCGATCGGGCCGGTGCTGATGGTGCTGATCATCGACATGCTGGTCTTTTCCACGCTGATCACGCTCATCGTGCATGCCTCGCGCAACGGCGGGGTGGGCGTGGCCGCCATCCGGCCAGTGCTGCGCGGAATCGCCGCCAACCCGATGATCCTGGCGATGGTCGCGGGGCTTGGCTGGGGCGGGCTGGGCCTGCCCATGCCCGGCCCCCTGGACGAGTTCCTGTCGATCCTGGGGGCGGCCGCCACGCCCGGCGCGCTGTTCGCGATCGGTGCCAGCCTGGCGGGGCGCAGCCTGGCGCGGCTGGCGCCCTCGGCCTGGCTGTCGGGGGCCAAGCTGGTCCTGCACCCGGCCGCGGTGGGTCTGGCCGCGTGGGGGTTCGGCGTTGATCCGGTGTCGGCGGGGGTCATGGTGGTCGCGGCGGGCCTGCCGGTGGCGGGCAACGTCTATATCCTGGCGCAGCATTTCGGGCTGGCGCAGCAGCGGGTGTCGACCGCGATCCTGATCTCGACCGCGGCCAGCATCCTGACCATCCCCGCGCTGATGGTGCTGATCGGCGCCTAGGCCCGCGCGGCCAGCATCGCCTCCTCCAGGATGTCCAGCGCCTGCGCGAACTGGTCGTCCGGGATGGTCAGCGGCGCCAGGAAGCGGATCACGTTGCCATGCACCCCGCAGGTCAGCAGCAGAAGCCCCCGCGCCAGCGCCTGTTCGCGAACCCGCGCGGTCAGGGCGGCGTCCGGCCCGTCCGGGCCGATGAACTCGGCCGCGACCATGAAGCCCGGCCCGCGGATGTCGGCCAGTTCCGGCATCCGCGACCGGATCGCCTCCAGCCGCGCCTTCAGTGTCGCGCCAAGGCGGTCGGCGCGTTCGCACAGGCCTTCCTCCGCGATCACGTCCAGCACCGCCAGGCCCGCCGCGATCCCCAAGGGGTTGCCGCCATAGGTGCCGCCCAGGCCCCCCGGCTCGGCCGCGTCCATGATCTCGGCCCGGCCCGTCACGGCGGCGATGGGCAGCCCGCCGCCCAGCCCCTTGGCCATGGTCACCAGATCGGCCGCGACGCCGTGATGCTCCATCGCGAACAGGCGGCCGGTGCGGGCAAAGCCGGTCTGCACCTCGTCGGCGATCATCAGAATGCCATGCCGGTCGCACAGCGCGCGGATTGCCCGCACGAAATCGGTGGGCGCGGGATAGAAGCCCCCCTCGCCCTGCACCGGCTCGAAGACGATGGCGGCGACGCGGGCGGGGTCCAGGTCGGCCTTGAACAGCTTGTCGATGGCGGCCAGGCTGTCCTCGGTCGTGACCCCGTGCAGCGGGCAGGGGAAGGGCGCGTGAAAGACGTCGGGCATCATGCCGCCGAAGCCCTTCTTGTAGGGCACCACCTTGCCGGTCAGCGTCATCCCCATGAAGGTCCGCCCGTGGAACGCGCCGGTGAAGGCGATGACCGCATCGCGTCTCGTGGCCGCGCGGGCGATCTTGACCGCGTTCTCGCAGGCCTCGGCCCCGGTGGTGACAAAGATCGTCTTCTTGGCGAAATCGCCGGGGGTGGCGTCGTTCAGACGCTCGGCCAGACGGACGTAATTCTCATAGGGCAGGACCTGGTGGCAGGTATGGGTGAAGGCGTCCAGCTGCGCGCGCACGGCCTCGATCACGCGGGGGTGGCGATGGCCGGTGTTCACGACCGCGATGCCGGCGGCGAAATCGATCAGGCGGTTGCCCTCGATGTCGGTGACGGTCGCGTTCTCGGCATGGGCCGCGAAATGGTCGGTCATCACGCCCACGCCGCGCGCCATGGCGGCGCGGCGGCGGGTGGCGGTGGCGGCATTGGTCGGGGTCAGGTCCTTCATGGTTCATCCCTCCCTGGATGGCGCCCTCAGCCTAGCGCCTGCCGCCGATGGGTCAAGTTCGGCTCGACGGCGGCTGCGGGCCGCGCTAACCCGGCCTGCGATGCAACGGGAGGAGAACCGGACATGCGCGACATCGCGGATCTGAGGCTGTCGAACATCCTGCTGGCGGTGGATGACGAGGGCATCGCCCGCGTCACCCTGAACCGCCCGGCCAAGCGCAACGCGCTGGACCTGGCCACCATCGAGGAGCTGATCGACATCTTCACCACCCTGCCGCGCGCGGGCGTGCGCGCCGCGATCCTGGACGCGGCGGGCGATCACTTCTGCGCCGGGCTGGACCTGGTGGAACATCACCGCGAGGATCGCAGCGCCGCCGACTTCATGCAGGTCTGCCTGCGCTGGCACGATGCGTTCAACCGGATGGAATATGGCGGCGTTCCGGTCATTGCCGTCCTGCATGGGGCGGTCGTGGGCGGCGGCCTGGAACTGGCCAGCGCCGCGCATATCCGCGTGGCGGGGCCCGGCACCTATTTCGGCCTGCCCGAGGGGCAGCGTGGCCTGTTCACCGGCGGCGGCGCGACGATCCGCGTGGCCGACCTGATGGGCAAGGCGCGAATGATCGACATGATGCTGACCGGCCGGCTCTATCGCGGGGACGAGGCCGTGTCGGTGGGCCTCTGCCAGTACATGGTCGAGGACCCGGCCGCCCACGCCCTGCAGATCGCGCGCCGGGCGGCGCAGAACCCGCCGCTGTCGAACTTCGCCATCTGCTCGGCCATCAGCCACATGCAGAACATGAGTGCGCTGGACGCCGCCTATGCCGAATCGGCGGTGGCCGGCGTGGTGAACACCCAGGCCGCGGCCCGCGACCGCCTGGCGGCCTTTGCCGGCGGGACGGCCGACAAGATCAAGCCCGCCTGAGACACGCGCCACGCCGCAACGCGGCGGCGGGCGGGCGGGGCTCGATGCCCCGCCCGCCCGCTCCCGGCTCAGGGCATCAGGGTCAGCACCAGCGCCACCACCCCGCCGATCGCCGCAAAGCCCAGCAGCACGAACATTCCGTCCCGCGCCAGCAGGCCGAAGGCCAGCAGGCTGACCACCACGCCCATCAGCGACGAGGTGAACGGGATGAACTCCAACAGCGGCATCACCAGCCCGCAGCCCAGGCAGATCGCCTGCACCACCCACCGCATCGGGCGGCGCACCAGGGGCGTCAGGCGCTCGTGGCTGACCCGGTCGAGGAACCGCGCGGGTGTCTCCATCCAGTCCAGCGCCTTGCGCAGCCTGGCCCCCGCCACCTCGCGCCGCGACAGGAACCCCGGCAGCCAGACATGGTCCCGCCCCATCAGCATCTGCGCCGCGATCAGCGCGATCAGCATCCCGCAGATGCTGGAGAACAGCGGAATCCCCGACAAGGGCGACACCACCGCCAGCGCCGGGATCATCAGGTTGGGCGGCAGCGAATCCTGCCCCAGGGATTCGACGATCTCGCCGACGCTGACCCGCTCGCCGTTGGCACCTTCGCGTACACGGCCGATCAGATCAGTGATGACGGTGTCGTCGCTCATCGCAGTCTCCTGTTTCTCGGAGGGCCAACGCGCCGGGGCGCGGCGGGGTCCCTGATCAGCCCGCGCGCCGCGCCGCCACCAGCAGCCGGTCCAGCGCCTGCAGGAATCGCGCCCGGTCGGCCTTGCCGAAGGCCGCGCCGCCGCCCTGCCGGAACGGGTCCGCCGCGCGCAGGTCGGCCATCAGGTCGCGCGTGGCCAGGCGCGGGCCGATGTTGCGCGCGTCCAGCACCTCTCCGGCATGGGTCAGCACCGCGGCCCCCGCCTTGATGCAGCGATCCGCCAGCGGCAGATCGCCCGTCACCACGACGTCGCCCGGACCGCAGCTGTCGGCGATCCACTTGTCAGCCTCGTCCGGCCCCGCCGCCACGATCTGCAGCCGGACCAGCGGATGCGTGGGCATCCTCAGGCCGCCGTTGCAGACCAGCACCATCGGCACACCCATGCGGACGGCCACCCGCTCGGCCTCGGCCTTGACCGGGCAGGCATCCGCATCGATGTAGAGCGTGGTCATCAGTCGCGCAGCAGCTCGTTGATCGAGGTCTTGGACCGCGTCTTGGCGTCCACCCGCTTGACGATCACCGCGCAATAGAGGTTGACGCCGTTCTTCGACGGCATGGTGCCCGCGACGACGACCGATCCGGCCGGAACCTCGCCATACATGACCTCGCCGGTCTCGCGGTCGACGATCTTGGTGGACTGGCCGATATAGACGCCCATGCCCAGGACCGAGCCCTCGCGCACGATGCAGCCCTCGACCACCTCGGACCGCGCGCCGATGAAGCAGTCATCCTCGATGATCGTCGGCCCCGCCTGCAGCGGCTCCAGCACGCCGCCGATGCCCACGCCGCCCGACAGGTGGACGTTCCTGCCGATCTGCGCGCAGGAGCCGACCGTGGCCCAGGTGTCCACCATCGTCCCCTCGCCCACATGGGCGCCCAGGTTGACGAAGGAGGGCATCAGCACCGCGCCCTTGCCGATGAATGCCGACCGGCGCACCACCGCGCCCGGCACGGCGCGGAACCCCGCCCGGCGCCAGTCGTCCTGGCTCCAGCCCAGGAACTTGGACGGCACCTTGTCCCACCAGTTGGTGCCCTGCGGGCCGCCCGCCATCTCTTCCATGTCGTTCAGGCGGAAGGACAGCAGCACGGCCTTCTTGGCCCATTGGTTCACATGCCAGTCGGCGTCGCGCTTCTCGGCCACGCGCAGGCTGCCGCTGTCCAGCCGGTGCAGCGTTTCGCGCACGGCCTCGCGGGCGGGGCCCTGGGTGTCGGAGGTGATCTCGGCGCGGGCCTCCCACGCGGTTTCGATGGCTTGTTCCAGGTCTTGGGTCATCTTGGCCTCTTGCTGCTGTCGCGTCCGGGTGGAAACTGTCGGCCTTGGGCTATAAGCACCAAGGAGGGTCCGCGCAATCCGCGCATGCCCCAAGTCCAGAGGCCCGAATGACCGAACTGCCCGACCAGGACCGCAGCCATCCCCTGCCCGACAGCAGCCGCGACGCGGCGCGGGTCCGCCATGTGCCCGACACGCCCCAGACCCGCGCGCCCTCCTATCAGCTGGCCTTCACCGACCGCGACTTCCTGCTGCGCGAGGAGCTGCGCCCGGTCCGGCTGCAGCTGGAGCTGCTGAAGCCGCAGATGATCATGGACGAACACGGCATCGCCTCGACCGTGGTGATGTTCGGCGGCGCGCGCATCCCGGCGCCCGACGGCGCGCCGCGCGACGCGCGCAGCCCGGCCCTGGCGGAACTTTCGGCCTTCTACACCGAGGCGCGCGACTTCGCCCGCAAGGTCACCGAACGCAGCCTGGCCCAAGGCGGGACCGAGCTGGTCGTCTGCACCGGCGGCGGCCCCGGCGTGATGGAGGCGGGCAATCTGGGCGCGCATGAGGCCGGCGGCCGGTCCATCGGCTTGGGCATCGTGCTGCCGCACGAGCAGGCACCGAACCCCTATGTCACGCCGGACCTGTGCTTCAACTTCCACTATTTCGCGATCCGCAAGATGCACTTCCTGATGCGCGCCCGCGCCATCACGGTGTTCCCCGGCGGCTTCGGCACCTTGGACGAGTTGTTCGAGGCGCTGACCCTGATCCAGACCGGTCGCATGGTGCGCATCCCGGTGATCCTGTTCGGGGCCGCGTTCTGGGACGGAATCATCAACTGGCAGGCGCTGGCGCGGGCGGGCACGATCAGCCCCGCCGACCTGGACCTGATCCGCTATGTCGAGACAGCCGAGGAGGCGCTGGCCGTCATGGACGCCTGGCCCGCCGCCGATGCCTGACGCCGCGCTGGCCGATCTGGGCTGGCAGCCCTTCTTCGCCGATCAGTGCGGGGCCGATGACGCGGGGCTGGCGCCCATGCGCGTGGCCTCGGTCCACCGCACGCGGCTGATGGCCGAGACCGGGTCGGGGCAGGTCCGGCTGGACCTGCCGCTGAACGGCACGACGGCGGATTACGCGGTGGGGGACTGGGTGCTGGTCCATCCCGACACCCGCGTGGTGGCGCGGGGGCTGGAGCGGCTGTCGCTGCTCCGGCGCCGGACGGAGGGGGCGCATGTCCGCCAGCTGATCGCGGCCAATGTGGACGTGCTGTTCATCGTCACCTCGTGCAACGACGACTTCAACCCCGCGCGGCTGGAGCGCTATCTGGCGCTTGCCAACGAGGCCGAGACGCATCCCGTCATCGTGCTGACCAAGATCGACAAGATCGACGACCCGGCCCCGTGGCTCGGGCGCGCCCGCGCCCTGCAGCGCGACCTGGAGGTCGTGGCGCTGAACGCGAAATCGGCCGTTGCCGCCGCCGTGCTGGCGCCCTGGTGCGGGCCGGGCCGGACGGTGGCGCTGGTCGGATCGTCGGGAGTGGGCAAGTCGACGCTCCTGAACACCCTGTCGGGCCGCGACGCGCAGGCCACCGGCGCGATCCGCGAATCGGACGCCAAGGGGCGGCACACGACCACGGCGCGCTCGCTGCATCCGGTCGCGGGCGGGGGCTGGGTCATCGACACGCCGGGGATGCGCACGCTGCATGTCAGCGACCTGTCCGCCGGGCTGGATCAGCTGTTCGCCGAGATCACCGAGCTGGCCCCCCTGTGCCGGTTCCGCGACTGCACCCATGCGCATGAGCCGGGCTGTGCCGTGCAGGCCGCCGTCGCCGCGGGCACCCTGTCGGCCGAGCGCGTCGAACGCTGGCGCAAGCTGGCCGAGGAGAACCGCGCCAACACCCCCGTCCAGACCGGGCCGCGCGGCAACCGCACGACCCTGCCCCGCGGCGGCAGGCGCCGCTGAGGACAGACGCCGTCAGGCGGTCTCGGCCTCGATCTGGGCACGCGTCTTGCGGCCGCGTTCGGTCGCGGATTTCAGCTGGCCGCAGGCGGCCATGATGTCCTCGCCGCGCGGGGTGCGGATGGGGCTGGCATAGCCCGCCTTGTAGATGATGTCGGCGAAGGCATGGATTCGGTTGTTGCTGGACCGCTTGTAGGGCGCGCCGGGCCATTCGTTGAACGGGATCAGGTTGATCTTGGCCGGGATGCCCTCGATCAGCCTGACCAGGCGATGCGCGTCCTCGTCGCTGTCGTTCACGCCCGCCAGCATCACGTATTCGAACGTGATCCGCTCGCTGTTGGTCAGGCGCGGGTAGTCGCGCAGCGCCTCCAGCAGGGTCTCGATGTTCCAGCGCTTGTTGATCGGCACCAGCCGGTCGCGGACCTCGTCGGTCGTGGCGTGGAAGCTGACGGCCAGCAGGCAGCCGATCTCGCGCGCGGTGCGGGCGATCTCGGGGACGACGCCGCTGGTGGACAGGGTGATCCGGCGGCGCGACAGGGACAGGCCCTCGCCGTCCATCACCACCTTCATCGCGTCGCGGACGTTGTCGAAATTGTACAGCGGCTCGCCCATGCCCATCAGGACGATGTTGCTGACCAGCCGCGTCTCGTCCTTGGGCGCGCCCTGGACGGGCCATTCGCCCAGATCGTCGCGCGCCAGCATCAGCTGGCCCACGATCTCTCCGGCGGTCAGGTTGCGCACCAGCTTCTGCGTGCCGGTGTGGCAGAAGGAGCAGGTCAGCGTGCAGCCCACCTGGCTGCTGATGCACAGCGTGCCGCGGCCCTCCTCGGGGATGTAAACGACCTCGACCTCATGGCCGCCGGCGATGCGGACCAGATACTTGCGGGTGCCGTCGCTGCTGACCTGGCGGGTCACCATCTCGGGCAGGACGATCTCGAAATGCTCGGCCAGAAGGGCGCGATAGTCCTTGGCAAGGTTGGTCATCTGCGCGAAATCGCGCACGCCCCAGTGATAGACCCACTGCCAGACCTGCCCGAGGCGCATCTTGGCCTGCTTCTCGGGCGTGCCCGCGGCGATCAGCGCGTCGCGCAGCTGCTCGCGCGTCAGGCCGACGATGTTCGTCCGCCCGGTCTGGGGCAGCTTGCGCGGCAGGGTCAGGACATCCTGCGTGATCGGCGCGGACGGGGTCTGATCGGTCATGGAATCACCGGCCTTGGGCTGGGGCATGGAAGGGGATCGGGGCGAAAGACAGCCACATAAGCGAAAGCGGGCCGGAAATCAACCGGCCCGCCCGCATCTGGTCCCGTGGCCCTCAGGCCCGGCTTACTGGCAGCTGGACCGCGCGGTGTTGGTCGCGGCGGTGATGCCCGACAGGCTGAACGTGTCCTTGGTGGTGGTGCCGCGGGCCGAACGCCCGGTCACGACCGCGCTAGAGCCGCCGCGCAGCGCCGCGATCAGCGCCTCGTCGTCGGACGGGCTGCCGGTCCAGGCGCTCTCGCCCTCGGTGAACAGGTTGAAGGTGCGGCCGCCCACATCGACCTCGACCGTCGAATCCGGCGCGAAGGGATAGCCGCCGCTGAAGCTGACCTCGCCGTTCTGGCCGGGGCGATAGGCCACGTACAGGCGGATGTCGCCGCGCGTCACCTCGGTCGGCTGACCGTCGCGGGTGTTCAGGGTCGATTTCGGGGGAGAGACGGCCCAGCATTCGCGCGGGTTGTCGCCCGCGAAGACGGTCCAGTCTCCCTCGGTCGCCACGACATTGCTGGACTCTTGTGCAACCGCCGCGCCCAGTCCGGCGATCAGGACAAGACCGGCGCCCATGCCGCGCAGGGTGGTGGTAATCATGCTCTGGCCTCCTGCCAATTCAATTCGCCGCTTCACCCGGCGTTCTTCCTGATTGCTGTGGTCTTTTCAACCATCTGCGGACAGGATAGCGAAAATTGCCGCCCGCGAAAGCCTGCGAACGCGCAATCGCGCAATTGTCAGGCCCGCGCGGCGCCCCGGAACTGTCCAGAAACACCAGGAATCGCCCGCATGACCCCCATCCCGATGATCGAACTGTGGCGCGGCGACATGCGCGAGAGTCTGCATGCCGGCCACGCGGTGATCTGCGACAGCCGGGGCGTGGTCGCGGCCTGGGGCGACCCGGATGCGGTGATCTATCCGCGATCGGCGTGCAAGATGATCCAGGCCCTGCCCCTGATCGAGAGCGGGGCCGCCGATGCCGCCGGCCTGACCGACCGGCAGCTGGCCCTGGCCTGCGCCAGCCATTCGGGCGCGGGCGTCCATGTCGAGGCGGTGGGCGCCTGGCTGGATGGGCTGGGCCTGGCCGAGGCCGACCTGCGCTGCGGCAGCCACATGCCGGGCGATCCGGCCGAGAACCGCCGCCTGACCTGTTCGGACCACGCGCCCTGCCAGCTGCACAACAACTGTTCGGGCAAGCATGCGGGGTTCCTGACCCTGAACCGGCATCTGGGCGGGCATGCCGATTACATCGAGCCGGACCACCCGGTGCAGCTGGCCGTCCGTGCGGCCTTCGAGGAGGTCACCGGAGAGATCAGCCCCGGCTTCGGCATCGACGGCTGTTCGGCGCCGAACTGGGCCTGCACGGTGGGTGGGCTGGCGCGGGCCATGGCGCGCTTCGCCGACCCCGCCCCGGACCGGCGCGGGCAGGCCATGCGGCGGCTGACCGACGCGATGCGCGGCCATCCCCTGATGGTCGCGGGCGAGGGGCGCGCCTGCACCGAGCTGATGCGCGCCATGGGCGGGACGGTCGCGATCAAGACCGGGGCCGAGGCGGTCTTCGTCGCCATCCTGCCCGAACGGGGCCTGGGCATCGCGCTGAAGATCACCGACGGCGCGACCCGCGCCAGCGAGGCGGCCATCGTGGCGCTGCTGTCGCATCTGGGCGCGCTGGCGGGCGATGATCCGGCGGCGCGGGCGCGGCTTGGCGGTCCCATCGTGAACTGTCGCGGCCGGGCGACGGGCGAGTTGCGCCTGTCGGCTGGCTTTCCGGCCTGATCGGGCGGGATCGTCACGAAACCGACGCATCGCCATGCTTTGATTGCGGCACGGGCCCCCACCCGTCCCCCCTGTCAGGCCGGCGCCCCTTTGGCAGAGCGGGCGCCGGTTCCCCTTCACCCCGCCAGCCAGCGCGCAGCCCAGTCCCGCGCATCGAAGCCGGGCACGGGCGCGCCATAGATCTGCCGGTCCAGCTGCGCCAGCAGGTCGCGCCGCCCTGCGCCCGCCGCTCCGCGCCAGGCCAGGTCGCGCGCGGCAACCGCCCGCAGCGCAACCAGATCGCCGCGTCCGGCAGCCTCGCGCAGCGCCGCCGCCTGCGGCCCCGCCCGCCGCGCGCGCAGCCGCCGCCCCATGGCGGGCCAGCGCCCGCGCAGCACCAGCCCCGCCCCGGCCAGCGCCCCTAGCCCCGCCAGCGCCGCGATGGCCGCCCCCTGCCCCGCGCCCGACCCCGCCCCCGACGCGGCCGAGAACCCCGCGAAACCGAAGGGGATCGGGGCCATCGCCGCGATCTCGATCCGGCGGCTGTCGGTGTCCAGCCAGGGAAAGGGGATCGCGGGCAGGACGCCCGGCTCGCCCGTGCGCGGGCGCATCTGCCATTCCCAGACCACGCGGGCGACGGGGCCGTCCGGGGTCGGGATCGTCTCTCGCGTCTCGGGCAGGGTGAAGCTGATCAGCCAAGGTTGGCTGATGTCGGGGCGCGGCGGCAGGTGATGGGCCATCGCGCCCAGGGCCTCGATGGTGACGCGGCGGGTCAGGATGTCGTCCTTGGCCAGGCGGCCGGGCGGGGCGGACAGCTCGTCCGTCAGGACCAGCCGCCGGGCGGTCATGGGCCGGCCCGCATGGGGAAAGGGCTTGACCGTCAGCCGCGCCGGGGCCGAGGTCACCCGCACCTCCTCGCGCGCGCCGGTGCGGGTGATGTTGGTCAGCTGATGGGTCAGCGGTCCCACCGTCAGGTCGCCCGCCCGGCGCGGAAACAGCGCGATGTCGCGTTCGAAGATCTGGATCATCCGCCCGCCGATCCGCTCCTGGAACCAGCGGTCGCGGTCGATCTGCATCCAGTCGTAATCGTCGGAGGCGGGAAAGGTCAGGCTCTCCAGCGACACGGTCAGGTCGTACTCGCCGCGCAGCGTCAGGCGCACCATCTCGGCCACGACGGGATTGCCGTGATCGTGCAGGATCAGCAGCCGCGCCTCGCCCGGCGCCAGCGGGGCCGAGGCCCGCGCCGGACCCGCCACGGCCCGCGCCCCCGGCTGCGCCAGCAGCGGCACCTGGTCGGCTGCCGGAGAGCCCTGCGACCGCACGCCCTGCGCCGCGACCGGCCCGGCCAGCGCCATGAGGATCAGCAGGGCCAGACGGATCACCATGGATCGCCCGCCTCGGGCCGGATCAGGCCCAGACCCGCGCGGCGGTCATGTTCCGCCTGCAGGCGCAGCGCCAGGAAGGCGCCGGGGTCGTCGGCGATGGTGGCCAGCCACGCATCGCTGGCGGCCATGCCGCGCGCCTCGATCGGGCGGCGCCAGCTTTCGGCGGCCGCTTCGCTCAGCGCGTTGGCGATCATCTCGTCGGGGGCGGGGCGGCCGCCATGGCCCATGATCCGCCCCGGCGCGAGGCTGTCGCCCACCTGCGGCGGCACCAGCGCGGCCACGCGGTCGCGGCTGGCGCGGGCCTGTTCATCGGCGGGATTGGCGAACAGCACCGCGTCGAAATAGGCGACCGACAGCGGATAATCCCCCGTCGCCGCCAGCGACAGCGCCCGGTTGTAGGTCTGCGACCGGCCCGCGCGGGCGAATGCCGCGTCGGCCTGCGCGTGATCGCCCATCCGGTACCAAGCCACGCCCCGGGCAGCCGGATCGTCCAGCAGCGCCAGCGCCGCACGGTCCCATCCGATGCGCAGCGCCAGCGCGCCCAGGGCCTGCGGCCCGGCCCAGGCCAAGCCCGCCGCGCCCAGGACCAGCAGGGCCAGCGCCGCCCTCATGCCCGCCGCCTCAGCATCTGCAGCAGCGGCAGCGCGGCCAGCGCCGCGACGAAGGGCCCCAGATCGCGATATCCCAGGGCGGACAGCGCCGGGTCGCGGCGGCGCTGTCCGCCCTGCCGCAGGCGTGCGGCCAGCCGGTCGATCTCATCGGCCGGAACCAGCTGCCCGCCATGGACCAGCCGCTGCAGCGCATCCGCCGCCGGCAGCGGAGCCTCGGGGGCCGACCCCACCACCCGCACCGCCCAGAGGCGCAGGCCCTGTTCGGCCAGGCGGTCGGCCTCGGCCAGGGCCTGGGCATCGACGCCGCCCCCGTCCGAGATCAGCACCAGATCGGCCTGTCCCGCATCGGCCAGCATCTGCCCGGCCAGGCCGATGGCGGCGGCAGGGCGGCTGCCCTGGCCGGGCACGGTATCGGCGTCCAGCACCCCGATCATCGTCTGCAGCGTGCGCGGGTCGGTGGTGGGCGCCGAGGCGGCATAGGCCTCGCCGCCATAGAGGATCAGGCCGACGGGGCGGCCCGCCATGTCCTGCAGCAGCGCGGCGGCGGCCTGCTGGGCTTGGGCCAGCGCCGGGCCGCGCGCGACGGATGGCGACAGGTCGATGGCCAGCAGCACGCTGTCCGTGCGCGCCAGCACCGGCGCATCGGCGCGCGGCAGGGCGGGACCCGAGAGGCCCAGCACCAGAAGCGCCGCCCCCGCCACCGGCCCCTGCGCCGCCCACCGCCCGGCCCCGCCGCCCAGCACGCCCAGGGCGCGCATCGCGGCCAGCATGGGCGGCGGCATCACCCGCTCCCACCCCCCGGCCGAGGGGCCGCGCCGGTCCAGCCACCAGGCCAGCGCCAGCAGCGGCAGCAGCGTCAGAAGCCACAAGGGCCGCAGCAGCAGCGCCCCGGTCATGGCCGCCTCCGCAGCGCGGCCAGCATCAGGCAGGCCAACGCCGCCGCCGCGGGCCAGGGCCACAGCGCGCGCCAGTAGCGCAGCGGCGGGCGGTCGCCGGGGCCGGGCTCCAGCCGGTCCAGCGCCTGCGCCATGGCGTCCAGATCGGCGGTGTCGCGCACCCGGAACAGCGCCCCGCCCGCGGTTTCGGCCACCGCGCGCAGCGTCGCCACGTCGACCGCGTCGCGGGCGGCAGGCCGGGTCTCCAGATCCTCGGGGCCGAGGGCAACGGTGTGGATGCGCAGACCATGCGTCGCCGCCAGCCGCGCCGCATCCACCGCCGGCACGCTGCCCGAGGTGTCGACCCCGTCCGACAGCAGCACCACGACCCGGCTCGGCGCGCCGCTGTCCTGCAGCCGCCGGATGGCCAGGCCCAGCCCGTCGGCGATGGCGGTGCCGCGCCCCGAGATGCCGATCTGCGCCTCGTCGATGGCTTGGACGACGGCGTCCAGGTCATGGGTCAGCGGCGCCGCGACATAGGCGCGCCCGCCGAAGATCATCAGCCCGATCCGGTCGCCCTGCCGGCGCTGCACGAAGGCGCGGGCGGTGCGCTTGACCGCGTCCAGGCGGCTGACGGGCTGCCCGTCCAGGGTGAAATCCGTCTGCTCCATGCTGCCCGACAGGTCCAGCGCCAGGACGATGTCGCGCCCGCTGGCCGGGACGACCTGCGCCTGACGCTCCACCTGCGGACCCGCCAGGGCCAGGACCAGCAGGACCCAGGCCAGCGCCGCCAGCCACGGCACCCCGCGCAGGGGCGCGGCCCTTCCGGCCTCGGGGCGGCCCGACAGGTGCGGCGGCACGGCCAGCGCCGCCTGCGGGCGGGATGCGGGCGGCAGCAGCCAGCGCATCAGCAGCGGCACCGGGATCAGCGCCAGAAGCCAGGGCCAGGCCAGGCTCATCGGCGCCACAGGCGGGTGCGGCGGGCGATGGCCTCGATCCGGCGGTCGGGGGGCGGAGGGGCGGCGCCATAGGCGGCGGGCCGCAGCGCCTCGGGCAGGCGTCCCAACCGCCGCGCGATGGCCAGCAGGCGTTCGGGCACCGGCAGGACGCGCAGGTCCGACAGGCGCGCGCGCCCGCGCCCCGCCCGGCGCCGGGTCAGCGGCAGGACCGCCAGACCGGCCAGCACGCCCAGGGTCAGGCCCAGGGACAGCAGCGCCACGATCTCGGGCCAGGACAGCGTGGCCATGGCCACGGGCAGGCGCACCGGCGACAGCGCCTCCAGCAGCGCCTGATGGGTGGCGGGGTCCGGGCTCATGGCGCGACCTGCCGCGCCACCGCGCCCAGGGCGGCCAGCCCGTCGGTGACCGCGCCCAGATCGGCGGGCTCGAGGCGCAGCAGGCGCGCGACCCCGTCCCGGCGCACCGGCAGGGGGCGGGACGGCGGCGCGACCTCCAGCGGGTCCAGGATCAGCGCGACCTCCAGCCGGCGGCCGCGGGCCAGCCGCTCCAGCACGGCCTCGGCCCCCGACCAGCCGCCCGGCGCAGTCGCCAGGATCACATGCGCCCCGGACGGCGCGGCGCGCAGCGCCAGCGACAGGGCCTCGGTCAGGGGCGGAGCGTCCGAGGCGGGGGCGGCCAGCGCCGCGGCATGGCGGTCGGCCATGAGGGCGCAGAGGCCGCGCATCGCCGCCTCGCCGGTGGCGGGAGGCGTCAGGCGGGCGCCGCCATCCTCGGCCAGGATCATCCCGACCGTGCCCTGCCGCGCGACCGCCTGCCAGCCCAGGGCCGCCAGATGCAGCGCCCCGCGCACGGACCGCAGCGCCGCCCCCGTGCCCCACAGCATCGGCCGCCGCAGATCGGCGATCAGCAGGGTGACGTCCTCGCGGTCCTCGTTCAGGGCGCGCACATGCGGGATACCGGTGCGCGCCGTGGCCGAGGGGTCCAGCCGCCGGGGATCGTCGCCGGGCACCCAGGCGCGGATCTCGCGCAGGTCCATGCCGCTGCCGGGCCTGCGCGCGGGCAGCACGCCCGCCCGTTGCGCCACGGGCCGCGGACCGGCCCCGGCGCCCGCCCGCTGATCCAGGAGCGCCGCCATGCTCAGCGCGATGCCCGGCGCGTCCCGCCAGGTCGTCACCACGGCTGCACCAGCCGCAGCGCCTCGGCGATCAGGCGGCGGCCGTCGCGCCCCTCGCCCTGCGCCTTCCAGTTCGGGATCAGCCGGTGGGCCAGCGCATCCGCGGCCAGCGCCTGCACATCCTCGGGCAGGCCGTGATCCCGGCCATGCAGCCAGGCCCGCGCCCGCACCGCCGCCGCCAGCGCCAGCGTCCCGCGCGGCGAGACCGGATGCTCCACCGCGTCGGCCAGCACACCCCCGGCCCGCGTGGCCAGCACCAGGCGGATGATGAAATCCTTCAGCACCGGGGCCAGCGTGACGGCGGCGACGCGGTCGCGCGCGGCCTCCAGGGCTGCGGCATCGACCGGGGCGTGGGTGGGGACGGGGGCGTGGCGGCCCTCGGCCTCGACCAGGTCCAGGATGGCGCGCTCGTCCTCGGCGCCGGGCAGGTCCAGCCGCAGATGCAGCAGGAAGCGGTCCATCTGCGCCTCGGGCAGGGGAAAGGTCCCCTCATGCTCGATCGGGTTCTGGGTCGCCACGACCATGAAGGGCTGCGGCAGGGGGCGGGTCACGCCGCCGGTGGTCACCTGACCCTCGGCCATGGCCTCCAGCAGGGCGGACTGGACCTTGGGGGGCGCGCGGTTGATCTCGTCCACCAAGACGATGGAATGGAAGACCGGACCGGGAAGGAAGTCGAAGCCCCCCGTCTCGGGGCGGAAGACCTGGCTGCCGGTCAGGTCCGAGGGCAGCAGGTCGGGCGTGCACTGGATGCGGGCATGGCTGCCGGGCAGGCGCAGGGCCAGCTGCTTGACCGCGCGGGTCTTGGCGATGCCGGGCGGCCCCTCCAGCAGCACGTGCCCGCCGGTCAGATGCGCGATCAGCAGCCGCTCGACCAGGTCGCCATGCCCGATCAGCGTGCCCCCGACCTCGCGGGCCAGGCCCAGCATCTGGGCGCGCAGCGGATCGACAGCGGCCTGATCGTCCATGGAACATCCCCCCGAATTGCCCCGACTGTGCCGACCGCCCCGGAGCCTGGCCAGATGCGGGGGGCGGGGCTGCCACCAAAGTCTGGGCGGGGCAAGCAGGGTTTACTGGACAGGACCGCCCCGCCCGTGGCTTCATCGGCGGGCTTCGCAAGGCAGTGAGGGGGCCATGCGCGACACCGACCACGTGCAGGAGATCGACCGCGTGCTGCAGGGTCATGCCAGCGGCCGCGACAGCGTGGTGCAGGCCAGCTGGCGGCGCTGCATCGAGCATTACGGGCTGGACCCCGCCCGCCCCTCTCCGGCCCATATCGTCACCGAGACCGAGCTGCGCAGCCATCGCGAACAGTCCGAACGCCTGATCGCCATCGCCCGGTCGGGCCTGGGCGCGCTATTCCGGCAGGTGGCGGGGCAGAACTATGTCCTGCTGTTGGCCGATGCCAAGGGCGTCACCGTGGACTTCTTCGGCGACGGGCGGTTCCAGGCGGAGCTGCGCGCGGCGGGCCTCTATCTGGGCGCGGACTGGTCCGAATCGCTGGCCGGGACCTGCGGAGTGGGGGCCTGCATCTATACCGGCCAGGCGGTCACGATCCACCAGGGCGACCATTTCGACCTGCACCACACGCCTTTGTCCTGCACCGCCGCGCCCATCTTCGACACGTCGGGGCAGCTGGCCGCGGTGCTGGACCTGTCGCTGCTGCGCTCTCCGCAGCCCAAGGCCAGCCAGAACCTGGCGATGGGGCTGGTGCGCACCTCTGCCCGGCGGGTCGAAATGGCGAACCTGATGGCGATGACGCGCAGCGATTGGGTGCTGCGCCTGTCCTCCAGCCCGGAATTCCTGGAGGTCGACCCCGAGGCCGCCATCGCGCTGGACGGGGCGGGGCGCATCATCGGCCTGACCCATGCGGCGCAGGCCGCGCTGTCGCCCGACGCGCCGCTGCTGGGGCGCAGGCTGGACCAGGTGGCCGAGCTGTCGGTGGACGACCTGCCCGACCTGATGCGCGGCCGCCCGACCGAGGACCGGGTGATCCGCCTGCGCGACGGGCGCGCGCTCTACGGTCACGCCATCGCCCCGCAGGCCAGCCGCGCCCCGCGGGGCCAGCCGCTGCTGCCCGGCGGGCTGTCCAGCCTGGCCGGTCCCGACCCCGCGATGCAGGCCCTGCTGGGCCGTGCCGCGCGGCTGGCAGCGGGCGCCCTGCCCCTGCTGATCCGCGGAGAGACCGGCACCGGCAAGGAGCGGCTGGCCCGCGCGATCCACATGTGCCGCAGCGATGCCGCGCCGTTCCATGTCGTGGACTGCGCCGCCGCCCGGTCGCAGCCCCTGCCCCTGCCAATACCGGGCGACGGGCGCGGCACGCTGTTCCTGAAAGGGGTCGAGGATCTGGACCCCGCCGCGCAGGCGCTGCTCTTGGGTTCGCTGGCGGGCTGCACGCTGCGGGTCATCGCCACGACGCGCTGCGATCTGGGCGCGCGGGTGCGCGAGGGGCGGTTCCGGGCGGACCTGTTCTTCCGCATCGCGGGGGCGGCGCTGGACCTGCCGCCCCTGCATCTGCGCCAGGACCTGGACTGGCTGCTGGACCGGCTGCTGCGGGCGGCCTCCGCCGACGGGCTGCGGCTGTCGGCGCGGGCGCGGGCCGACCTCAAGGCGCGCATCTGGCCGGGCAACCTGCGCGAGATGGCCGCGACCCTGCAGGCGGCGGCCCTGCTGGCCGGGGGCGGGGTGATCGACAGCGACGACCTGCCCCGGCCGCTGCTGGCCCCGGCGCCCGAGCCCGCGCCCGGCGACGACCTGCACCAGGTGCTGGCCGCCTGCGGGGGCAACATGGCGCTGGCCGCGCGCAGGCTGGGGGTCAACCGCTCCACCGTGCTGCGGCGGTTGCGCGCGTTGCGCTGAGGTTGCGCGCGCAACGGTGCCGCGGCGCGGCGCGCGATTGCCGCGATGCGGCGGGTGTTTTTCCTGTGCCGGGCGCCCGTCGCGCGCCACCCTGACCGCAGGGAGACAGAGGGAGGACACCCCATGCTGGACATGACGGCGGAACGGCGCGCGCAGGCGGTGCTGGACGACCTGGGCCAGGCGCTGCGCGCCGAGGACATCGCGCGCGCGACCGCGCTGTTCACCACCGATTGCCATTGGCGCGATCTGGTCAGCTTCACCTGGAACATCCGCACCATGGAGGGGCCGGACCAGGTGGCCGAGATGCTGCGGGCGCAGCTGGGCCATATCCGGCCCGACGGCTGGCAGGTCGACCCGGCCGAGCCGGTCGGAGAGGAGGACGGCGTCACCACCGCCTGGTTCACCTTCGAGACGAAGGTCGGGCGCGGATACGGCCTGGTGCGGCTGCGCGACGGGCGCATCTGGACGCTGCTGACCGCCCTGCAGGAACTGAAGGGCCATGAGGAGGCCAAGGGCCCGTCCCGCCCGATGGGCGCCAAGCACGGCGCCGGCAAGAACCGCCCCAGCTGGCGCGAGGAGCGCGAGGCCGAGGCGGCCGAGCTGGGATATTCGCGCCAGCCCCACACGCTGATCATCGGCGGCGGGCAGGGCGGCATCGCGCTTGGCGCGCGGCTGCGGCATCTGGGGGTGCCCGCGATCATCATCGACACGAACGAGCGGCCCGGCGACAGCTGGCGGCGTCGCTACAAGTCGCTGTGCCTGCACGACCCGGTCTGGTACGACCATCTGCCCTACATGAAATTCCCCGACACCTGGCCCGTCTTTGCCCCCAAGGACAAGATCGGCGACTGGCTGGAGATGTACACACGGGTGATGGAGCTGAACTACTGGACCCGCAGCACCTGCCAATCGGCCCGCTATGACGAGACCAAGGGCGAATGGACGGTGGTGATCGACCGCGACGGCGAGGAGGTGACCCTGCACCCCAAGGAGCTGGTCCTGGCCACCGGCATGTCGGGCAAGCCGAACGTGCCCGATTTCCCCGGCATGGACCGCTTCAAGGGCGAACAGCACCATTCGTCCAAGCATCCCGGCCCGGACGCTTATGCGGGCAAGAAGGTCGTCATCGTGGGGTCGAACAACTCGGCCCATGACATCGCGGCGGCGCTCTGGGAACATGACGCCGATGTCACGATGATCCAGCGCTCCTCGACCCATATCGTCAAATCCGACAGCCTGATGGAGATCGGTCTGGGCGCGCTCTATTCCGAGGAGGCCGTCGCGGGCGGCATGACGACCGAAAAGGCCGACTTGATCTTTGCCTCGCTGCCCTACCGGATCATGCACCAGTGGCAGATCCCGCTCTACGACCAGATCCGCGAACGCGACGCCGACTTCTATGCGGGGCTGGAAAAGGCGGGGTTCAAGCTGGATTTCGGCGACGATGACAGCGGCCTGTTCATGAAGTACCTGCGCCGCGGGTCGGGATACTACATCGACGTGGGCGCCAGCCAGCTGATCATCGACGGCCATGTCAAGCTGGCCCACGGCCAGCTGGCCCGGATCACCGAGAACGGCGTGCTGCTGGACAGCGGAGAGGAGCTGCCTGCCGACCTGATCGTCTATGCGACCGGATACGGGTCGATGAACGGATGGGCGGCGGACCTGATCGGCCAGGACGTGGCCGACAGGGTGGGCAAGGTCTGGGGCCTGGGATCGGGCACCACCAAGGACCCCGGTCCGTGGGAGGGCGAGCAGCGCAACATGTGGAAGCCCACCCAGCAGCCCGGCCTGTGGTTCCACGGCGGCAACCTGCACCAGTCGCGGCATTATTCGCTGTATCTGGCGCTGCAGCTGAAGGCGCGGGCCGAGGGGATCGACACCCCCGTCCACGGCCTCCAGCCGGTGCATCACCTGTCCTGAGGGGCGCGGCCCCTAGAGCGTGATGCGGAACCGCACGAAGCCGTCGGGCGCAGGCCCGGCGGCCTCGATCGCCAGCCCCCGGACCGCCTCCAGATAGGCCTCGGCCCCCGGACCGCTGTCGAACAGCACCGTCGCCCCCGGCAGCGCGGCAAAGGACCAGTTGCCGTCCGCCGCCGGGTCGATGGTGCCCTGATCGACGATGTGGCGCACGATCACGTCGCGGTTGGTGTCCGGCCCCTCGAAGACGATGGTCGATCCGTCCGCGCCCGGAAAGCTGCCGCCGCCGGTGGCGCGATAGTTGTTGGTGGCGACGATGAACTCGGCCGCGGGGTCGACGGGCTGGCCGTCGAAGGTCAGGTCCACGATGCGGTTGGCCTCCGGATCGACCAGCACGCCCTCCGCGTCGAAGCGCGAGGGCTGGGACAGGTCGATCCGGTAGCGGACCCCGTCCATCACGTCGAAATTGTAGCTGCGGAAGTCTGGGTTCAGCAGCATCTGGTCGGTTCCCTCGGGGTCGATCCGGTTGAAGGCCCCGGCGCTGCGCTCCAGCCAGTCCTTGACCTGCCGGCCGGTGATCCGCACCGCGCGGATGGTGTTGGGATAGAGATACAGATCCGCCACGTTGCGGATCGCGATGTCGCCCGCCGGCACGTCGGTGTAATAGTCCGGCCCCCCGCGGCCGCCCGCCTTGAAGGGCGCCGCCGCCGACAGGATCGGCAGGCCCTCATGCGGGGTCCCGGCCAGCATCTGCCGGATGTACCAGGATTGCGCGTTGGACACGACCTGCACGGACGGGTCGTCCGCCACCATCGCGAAATAGCTGTAGAGCGGCGCGGTGGTCTGTCCGACCGGGCGGCGGACATAGTCCAGCGTCTGCTGATGCTCGGCGGCGGTGGCCTCCTCGATGGCGGCGACGCTGGCGACCAGGGGGACGACCTCATCCTCGGCGTCGCGCTCGAAGATGGGGCGGGCCTCGACGCTGTGGCGCGCGACGCGCCAGCCCTCGCCGTCGCGTTCCAGCAGCAGATCGACAAGGCCCATGTGAGAACCCCAGAACCCCGCCATTACGCCGGGCTTGCCGCCGATGGTGCCGGCGGCGATGTCGACGCCCTCGACCCCCTCGAAGTCGGGGCCGGGAAAGACTTGGTGGGAATGGCCGGTCAGGATCACGTCGATCCCCTCCAGCGCCGCCAGCGGCAGGGCCGCGTTCTCCATGCCCGGTTCGGCCGCGACGGGACCGATGCCGCAATGGGCCAGCGCCACGACCAGATCGACCCCCTCCGCGCGCAGCTTGGGCAGCCATTCGCGGGCCGCATCGACCATGTCGCGGGCCTCCACCCGGCCCTCCAGATGCGCGCGGTCCCACTGCATGATCTGAGGTGGCACGAAGCCGATGATGCCGATGCGGATCGGGTGGACCGCGCCCGCGCCGTCGGTGATCTGCCGCTCCAGCATGGCATAGGGCGGCACCAGCGGCTGACCCTCGGTGGTCACGACATTGGCGCAGACCAGCGGATGGCCCGCCCCCGCCAGGCTGGCCTGCAGGAACTCCAGCCCATAGTTGAACTCGTGATTGCCCAGGGTGCCCCCGTCATAGCCCAGGGCGTTCATCGCCTGGATCACCGGATGGCTGGCCCCCTCGGGCATGCCGCGCTCATAGGCGATGAAATCGCCCATCGGGTTGCCCTGCAGGAAATCGCCGTTGTCCAGCAGCAGCGTGTTCGTGGCCTCGGCGCGCACGGCCTGGACCAGGGCCGCGGTGCGCGCGAGGCCCGCCGTGTCCATCGCCCGGTCGGCGTAATAGTCGTAGGGCCAGACATGCACATGCAGGTCGGTCGTCTCCATGATCCGCAGATGCGCCTGTCCCGCGGCGGCCCGCGCCGAGAAGGGGTGCAGCGCCGCCAGCGTCAGTCCGGCCACGCCGGAGGCCAGAAAGCCGCGGCGGGTCAGGGCAAGGGGATGGGTCATGGTCGTCGTCCTCGGCTGTTGGAACATGCACGATGGGACAGGCGGCGCGGAAAGGCGACCCAAAGTTTCATGACAGGCAGGCCCTTGCCACCCGGATGGGCAGACCTGAGCGCCTGCCGCAAAAGCGCCGTTGCAGCCCGCCGCACCCGGTCCTAGTCTGCCTGCCGGACAGGAACGGGGAAGATCTGCCGGTGACCTATTGCGTCGGACTGAAGCTGGATGCGGGGCTGGTGCTCCTGTCGGACACGCGCACCAATGCGGGGCTGGACAACATCTCGTGCTATCGCAAGATGTTCTTCTTCGAGGAGCCGGGCGAGCGGGTCATCGCGATCATGACCGCCGGGTCGCTGTCGGTGACCCAGACCACGCTGGCGCGCCTGGCCGAGGCGATCGAGGACGAGCTGGCCGACGAGACGACCTCGATCCTCAAGGCGCCCACCATGCTGCGCGTGGCGACCATCATCGGCGACACGCTGTGCCGCACCCGGCGCGAGATCGCCGAACAGTGCCGCGACCTCAAGCAGCAGGCGTCCGCCAGCATGATCGTCGCGGGACAGAGGAAGGGCGGCGACATGCGCCTGTTCCTAATCTATCCCGAAGGCAACTTCATCGAGGCGACCGAGGACACGCCCTTCCTGCAGATCGGAGAGCATAAATACGGCAAGCCGATCCTGGACCGGGTGGTCACCCCCGCGACCAGCCTGGCCGACGCGCAGAAGGCCGTGCTGCTATCGATGGATTCGACGCTGCGGTCGAACCTGTCGGTGGGGATGCCGCTGGACCTGGCGGTGATCGGCGCCGATGCCTGTGCGGTCACCACGCGCCGCCGCATCTTGGACGGCGATCCGGACTTCATGCAGATGAGCGCGGCCTGGTCGGCGGCGCTGCGCGACAGTTTCGTCAAGGTCAGCATCTGACCCGCCCCTGTTAGCGCAAGCCGGACCGCATGCGCGTTGATGCGATCCGGCCAAGCCGTTAAGCAGTCCCCAGCATCATCTTCGGGGGACATCATGACCGACAAGACCAGCCGCAGCCGCATCACCCCCGAAGAGGCGCTGGCCTATCACCTGGAGCCGCGTCCGGGCAAATACGACATCACGCCCTCCACACCCATGACCACGCAGCGCGACCTGTCGCTGGCCTATTCGCCGGGCGTCGCGGTGCCGGTCCAGGCCATAGCCGACCGTCCCGAGACGGCCTACGATTATACCACTAAGGGCAACATGGTCGCGGTGATCTCGAACGGGACGGCGATCCTGGGGATGGGCAATCTGGGTGCCTTGGCCTCGAAGCCCGTGATGGAGGGCAAGGCGGTGCTGTTCAAGCGCTTCGCCGACGTGAACGCCATTGACCTGGAGCTGGACACCGAGGACGCGGACGAATTCATCAACGCCGTCAAGCTGATGGGCCCGACCTTCGGGGGCATCAACCTGGAGGACATCAAGGCGCCGGAATGCTTCATCATCGAACAGCGCCTGAAGGAGCTGATGGACATTCCGGTCTTCCATGACGACCAGCACGGCACCGCCGTCATCTGCGCCGCGGGCCTGCTGAACGCGCTGGAGCTGTCGGGCAAGAAGATCGAGGATGTGCACATCGTCCTGAACGGCGCGGGGGCTGCGGGCATCGCCTGCCTGGAACTGCTGAAGTCGATGGGTGCGCGGCACGAGAACTGCATCATGTGCGACACCAAGGGCGTCATCTATCAGGGCCGCACCGAGGGCATGAACCAGTGGAAATCGGCCCATGCGGTGGTGACCACCGCCCGCACGCTGGAGGAGGCGATGAAGGGCGCCGACGTCTTCCTGGGCGTCAGCGCCAAGGGGGCGGTGACCCAGGACATGGTCGCCTCCATGGCCGACAACCCGGTGATCTTCGCCATGGCGAATCCCGACCCCGAGATCACGCCCGAGGACGCCCATGCCGTGCGCCCCGACGCGATCGTGGCCACGGGCCGCAGCGATTATCCGAACCAGGTGAACAACGTCCTGGGCTTTCCCTACCTGTTCCGCGGCGCGCTGGACATCCACGCCCGCGCCATCAACGACGAGATGAAGATCGCCTGCGCCGAGGCCCTGGCCCGCCTGGCGCGCGAGGATGTGCCCGACGAGGTCGCCGTCGCCTATGGCCGCAAGCTGCAGTTCGGGCGCGACTACATCATCCCGACGCCCTTCGACCCGCGGCTGATCCACGTGATCCCGCCCGCCGTGGCGAAGGCCGGGATGGACACGGGCGTCGCGCGGCGCCCGATCATCGACATGGAGGGCTATGTCCAGACGCTGAAGAACCGGATGGACCCCACGGCCGCGATCCTGCAGGGCATCCATGCCCGCGCGCGCCAGGCCCAAGCCCGGATGATCTTTGCCGAGGGCGACGATCCGCGCGTGCTGCGCGCCGCCGTCGCCTGGCAGCGCACCGGCATGGGCCAGTCCCTGGTCGTGGGCCGCGAGGCCGAGGTCAAGGCCGAGCTGGAGGCCCTGGGCATGGGCGAGGCCTTCCGCGAGATCAGCGTCGTGAACGCCGCCAACACCCGGCATTTGGACAGCTATCACGACTTCCTGTACCAGCGCCTGCAGCGCAAGGGCGTCGACCGCGAGGACGCGTTCAAGCTGGCCAACCGCGACCGGCATGTCTTTGCGGCGCTGATGCTGGCGCATGGGCATGGCGACGGGTTGGTGACCGGGGCCACGCGCAAGAACGCGCCCGTGCTGGCGCAGATCGGGCAGGTCTTCGACGTGCGCCCGCAGGACGGGGCGGTGGGCATCACCGCCGTGCTGCATCGCGGGCGCATCGTGCTGATCGGCGACACGCTGGTCCATGAATGGCCCGAACCCGAGGACTTGGCCGACATCGCCACCCGCGGCGCCGCCGTCGCCCGCAACCTGGGGCTGGAGCCGCGCGTGGCCTTCCTGTCCTTCTCGAACTTCGGCTATCCGGTCAGCGAACGCGCCATCAAGATGGCCGAGGCCGCCCGCGTCCTGGACCGCCGCGGCGCCGATTTCGAATACGAGGGCGAGATGACCGTGGACGTGGCGCTGAACATGGACGCGGCCGCGCGCTATCCCTTCAGCCGCCTGACCGCGCCCGCGAATGTCCTGGTCGTGCCGGCGCGGCATTCGGCCTCGATCTCGGTCAAGCTGATGCAGGAGATGGCGGGCGCGACCGTCATCGGCCCGATCCTGACCGGCGTGCCGCGCCCGATCCAGATCTGTTCGACGAACTCGACCGTCAGCGACATCCTGAACATGGCCGCCATCGCCGCGGGCGGGGTCGGCACGCAGGGCTGACGCCTCAGGTCGCCCGGTCGAACTGCCTCTGGCGGTCGCGGAACCGGGCGCGGTCGGCGTCGGAATATTCGTCCGCGCAGCGGTGGCAGCTGACGCCCTCCTCGAATTCCGGGCGGTCGCGATCCTCGGGGGCCAGGGGGCGGCGGCAGGCATGGCACATTCCGTGCCGCCCCTGCGCCAGCCCATGCGTCAGGCTGACCCGCTGATCGAAGACGAAGCATTCACCCTGCCAGGCGCTGTCGGCCTCGGGGACCTCCTCCAGGTATTTCAGGATGCCGCCCTGCAGGTGATAGACCTGGTCCACGCCCTGCGCGATCAGGTAGTTGGTCGATTTCTCACAGCGGATGCCGCCGGTGCAGAACATGGCGATGCGCTTGCCCCGGAACCGGTGCGCGTTCTCCTGCCACCAGGCGGGAAAGTCACGGAAACTGCGGGTGCCGGGGTCGATGGCGCCGCGGAAGGTGCCGATCTGGACCTCGTAATCGTTGCGCGTGTCGATCACGGCCACGTCGGGGGCGGCGATCAGCGCGTTCCAGTCGCGCGGCGCGACGTAATGGCCGGTGGTGGTGGCAGGGTCCATGTCGGGCTGGCCCATGGTCACGATCTCGGCCTTGAGCCGGACCTTCATGCGGCCGAAGGGCGGCGCGTCGGCCGCGCTCTCCTTCCAATCCAGAGCCGCGAAGCCGGGCCAGGCGCGGATATGGTCCAGCACCGCCAGGATGCCCGCGCGCGGACCCGCGATGGTGCCGTTCACCCCCTCGGGCGCCAGCAGCAGCGTGCCGCAGAGGCCCTCTGCGCGGCACAGGTCCAGCAGCGGTCCCTGCCGGCCCGCCGGGTCGGCCAAGCGGGCGAAGTGATAGAGTGCGGCGACTGTAAGCATGGGCGTGGCCTTATCGCGGCCACGCCCCCTGGCGCAAGATCAGAACTCCAGACCCAGGGCGATGCCGCCCAAGAGATAGGTCAGGGCCGTGATCAGCAGGATGCCCACCATGTTCAGCACGAAGCCGCCCCGCGCCATCTGCGCGATGGTCACCTTGCCCGTGCCGAAGACGATGGCGTTGGGCGGTGTGCCCACCGGCAGCATGAAGGCGCAGGTCGCCGCCAGCGCCGCCGGGATCAGCAGCGTCATCGCGTCGGCGCCGATTCCGATGGCCACCCCGCCCAGGATCGGGATGAAGGTCGCCGCCGTCGCGGTGTTCGAGGTGATCTCGGTCAGGAACAGGATGATCGTGACCACCGCCGCGACCAGCAGGATCGTCGGCAGCGTGCCCAGACCCGTGACCTGCTGGCCGAACCAGCTGTCCAGCCCCGAGGACGCCACCGCCGAAGCCAGCGACAGGCCGCCCCCGAACAACAGCAGCACGCCCCAGGGCAGGCCCTGTTCGGCATCCTTCCAGTCCAGCACCATCGTCCCGCGCCCCTTCGCGGGCAGCAGGAACATCGCCAGGCCCGCGCCGATCGCGATGGCCGTGTCGTCCAGGTTGCCCAGCCAGGGTGCTGCGGCCTCGATCGCGGGGATCGAGGTCAGCAGGCCCGGCACGATCCACAGGAAGGCCGCGGTGCAGAAGACCGCCAGGACCATCTTCTCGCCCTGGCTCAGCGGGCCCAGGTCGCGCAGCTGGTCGTCGATCATCTGCCGGCCGCCCGGAATCTCGGGCAGATCGAAGCGGTAGAGCCAGCGCGTCATCAGGACCCACGCGATCAGGATGAAGCCGAAGGCCATCGGCGTGCCCAGCATCATCCATTCCAGAAAGCCGATGTTGCGCCCCAGCTCGTCCGAGGCATAGCCCGCGACGATGGCATTGGGCGGGCTGCCCAGAAGCGTGCCCAGACCGCCCATGGACGCCGCCCACGCGATGGACAGCACCAGGCAGACGCCGAAGGCGCGCACCTGCGGGTCCCTGACGCTGTCGGCGATGGTGCCGCCGGCCTCCATCGCCTCGGCGGCGCGCGACGCGCTCTCGTCCGAGCTGCGCTCGATCACCAGGGCCAGGACGGACATGGCGATGGGCAGCATCATCAGCGTGGTCGCGGTGTTGGACACCCACATGGACAGAAAGCCCGTGGCCAGCATCAGCCCCAGCACGATCTGGCGCGGCGAGGTTCCGACCCGGCTCAGCGTCAACAGCGCGATGCGCATGTGCAGGTGCCATTTCTCCATCGCGATGGCGATGAGGAAGCCCCCCAGGAACAGGAACACGATCGAGCTGGCATAGGGCTGCGTCGCCTGCCCCACGGTCGTCTCGGTCAGGGCGGGGATCAGCACGATGGGCAAGAGCGCGGTGGCCGACAGCGGGATCGCCTCGGTCATCCACCACACCGCCATCAGCGTGCCGACGGTGGCCACGACGCGGGCGTCGGGCGACAGCCCCTCCTGCCCGCCCAGCAGCCACCAGACCAGCCCGGCCACCGCCAGGCCCAGGGCGCGCAGGCCCCAGGTCATCGCGGCCGATCGCGTCGGCACCTCGTTCTCGTCATAAGCGGCGGGGTGATGCAGATCGTCCTGAATGCCCACGTGACCTCCCTGTTCCCTGTCGGACTGCTAATACCATGATTTGCATAGGGCAAAACGGCCGTCGAAACCAGTCTTGACGCCCGCCGCACGGGGCGCGCAAATGGTCGCGCCCCGCCAGACCCAAGGCCCGCCATGACCCAAGCCCTGATCGTGATCGACCTGCAGACCGATTTCTGCCCCGGCGGACGGCTGGCCGTCGCGGGGGGCGATGAGGTCGTCGACGCGGTGAACGCGATGATGGCCGGCCACGACGCGGTCGTGCTGACCCAGGACTGGCATCCGGCCGATCATGCCAGCTTCGCCGATAACCATCCCGGCGCCGCGCCCTTCTCGGTCACGCAGATGCCCTACGGGCCGCAGGTCCTGTGGCCCGCGCATTGCGTGATCGGCACGCCGGGCGCGGCCTTCCATCCGCGCCTGGACGTGGACCGGGCCGACCTGATCCTGCGCAAGGGGTTCCGGGCGGGCATCGACAGCTACTCGGCCTTCTTTGAGAACGACCGGACCACCGCCACGGGGCTGGCGGGCTATCTGCGCGACCGGGGCGTCACCGACCTGACCTTCGTCGGGCTGGCGCTGGATTTCTGCGTCGCGTGGAGCGCGATGGACGCCGCCCGTCTGGGGTTCCGCGCCCGCGTGGTCGAGGACGTTTGCCGCGCGATCGACCTGGACGGCAGCCTGGATGCGGCGCGCGCGGCGATGCGGTCGGCGGGGGTCGTGCTGGCCTGAGGGTTGCGCCGCCGCGCGGATCAAGGCACCAAGGCTCAAACGGGGGGTCCAGCAGACATGGCCGACATCGCCACGCGCGTCTACAACCACAAATGGAAGATCGACCCCATCGTCCGGTCGCTGATCGACACCGACTTCTACAAGCTGCTGATGTGCCAGTCGGTGTTCAGGAACAGCCCGGACACGACCGTCACCTTCAGCCTGATCAACCGCAGCAAGGACGTGCGTCTGGCCGACCTGATCGACGAGGGCGAGCTGCGCGAGCAGCTGGACCATGTGCGCTCGCTGTCGCTGACGCGCGGAGAGAGCACCTGGCTGCGCGGCAACACCTTCTATGGCAAGCGGCAGATGTTCCGCCCCGATTTCATGGAGTTCCTGGAGGGGCTGCGCCTGCCCGCCTATCACCTGGACAAGCGCGACGGGCAATATGAGCTGACCTTCGAGGGCCCCTGGCCCCAAGTGATGCTGTGGGAGATTCCGGCCCTGTCGATCCTGATGGAGCTGCGGTCCCGCGCGGTGCTGAAGGACATGGGCCGGTTCGAGCTGCAGGTCCTCTATGCCCGCGCCATGACGCGGCTGTGGGAGAAGATCCAGGCCATGCGCGCCCTGCCCGACCTGCGCATCGCCGATTTCGGCACGCGGCGGCGGCACAGCTTCCTGTGGCAGGACTGGGCCGTGCAGGCCATGATCGAGGGGTTGGGCGACCGCTTCACCGGCACGTCGAACTGCCTGATCGCGCAGCGCCGCGACATCGAGGCGATCGGCACCAACGCGCATGAGCTGCCCATGGTGCGCGCGGCCCTGGCCGACGGCGACGCGGCCCTGCGCCGCGCGCCATACAACGTGCTGGCCGACTGGCACGAGGAGCATGACGGCAACCTGCGCATCATCCTGCCCGACACCTACGGCACGGAGGGGTTCCTGGCGGGCGCGCCGGACTGGCTGGCGGGCTGGACCGGCATCCGCATCGACAGCGGCGACCCGGCCACGGGCGCCGAGACCGCGATCCGCTGGTGGCGGTCGCGCGGCGAGGACCCGCGGGGCAAGCTGATCATCTTTTCCGACGGGCTGGACGTGGACAAGATCCTGGCCCTGCACCGGCAGTTCCACGGCCGGGTCAAGGTCAGCTTCGGTTGGGGCACGCTGCTGACGAACGACTTTCGCGGGCTGGTGCCGGGGGACGGGCTGGCGCCCTTCAGCCTGGTCTGCAAGGCGGTGGCGGCTGACGGGCGACCCACGGTCAAGCTGTCGGACAACCCCTCCAAGGCCACCGGCCCCGCGGCCGAGATCGAGCGCTACAAGCGCGTCTTCGGCGTGGGCGTGCAGCAGGCGCTGGCCGTCACCGTCTAACGCGCCTCAGACGCCTGCGGCCCACAGCACCAGAAGACAGGCCAGCGCGCCCAGGCTGCCGGTGATGGGCACCGTGACCAGCCAGGCCGCGGTGATGGTCACGACATGGCTGCGCCGGACCAGGATGCGGCGGCGCGCCTCGGCCGCGGGCAGCGCGTCCGAGCGGCGGTCGCGGCGGCGGTCCAGCCATTCGCGCGCGAAGCCCACGCCGAAGACGCCCCCCACCGCCACATGCGTGGTCGAGACCGGCAGCCCCAGGGCCGAGGCCCCCAGCACCGTCACCGCCGTGGCCAGCGACACGCAGAAGGCCCGGCCCGCATTCAGCCGGGTGATGCCGCTGCCGACCATGTGGACCAGGCGGCGCCCGAACAGCAGCGTGCCCGCGGCGATGGCCAGCCCACCCCCCAGCAGCACCGCGACCGGCACCACGCCCATCGCGGGAACCATGCCCTGCCCACGCAGCACCACCGACAGCGGCCCCGCCACGTTGCCCACGTCGTTGGCGCCATGCGCGAAGCCCAGCATGACCACCGCGATCAGCAGCGCGGGGCGCAGCAGCGGCTTGATGCCCGGCCGCGCGGGGTGGCGCGCGGCCTCCTGCCGGACGGTGCGGCGGGTCAGCATCACGCCCGCCACCCCCGGCAGCAGGGCCAGCGCGACCAGCGGCGGCAGGTCGATGCGCCGGTCCACCAGCACGATGAGATAGGCCGAGAACAGCCCCACCATCAGCCCGACCAGCGGCGGAAGCCAGCGCAGGGCGGCGGTGATGCGGTCGGGCGCCTCGACCACCTTCAGGCGCAGCAGCACCAGAAGCGCGCCCGCCAGGCTGCCCGCGACCAGGGGCGTCGCGACCCACACGACCGCGATCATCGCCAGCGTGCCCCAGGTAACGGCGCCCAGCCCGTAGGCCACCGCCCCCGCCCCCGCGATCCCGCCCACGATGGAATGCGAGGTGCTGACCGGCAGGCCGATCCCGGTGGCCAGCGTGATCCAGACCACCGCCCCGATCAGGGCCGCAACCATGGTCATCGGCGCCCGAGGCCCCGAGGTCAGCGGCCCCAGCTCGACGATGCCGCTGGCCAACCGCTCGGACACCGCGCCCCCCGCCAGAACCGCCCCCGCGATCCCGGCCAGCGCGACCACGACCAGCCCAGGCACCATGCCGACCGCGCCCGCCCCCACCGCGGGGCCCAGCGAGTTCGCGACGTCATTCGCCCCGATCGCCATGCCCAGCCAGGCCGCGACCACCAGCCCGGCGCCGACGGCCAGCAGGCCCGGCGCGGCGCCCGACAGGGCCATGCCCATCAACAGCGCGCCGACCACCGCCAGCACCCCCAGCCCCAACCGCCAGACGGGCCGGAAGGCATGCATTTGCGCGACCTCCGCCTGGCCGATGCGGCCCAGATCCTTGTCCAGCGCGCGAAAGCGGTTGTGGCGGCTCATCCGCGCGCCTCAGGATGCGACATCGCGGTCCAGTCCGGTCAGGATCGCCTTGAGCCCCGGCTCGGCCACCATCGCGGCGGCACGCTCGGGCGCGAACCAGCGCCGCTTGCGCTGCCCGCGTTCGGGAAAGTCGTCGGCAAGCCCGTCCACCGTCAGCAGAAAGACCCGCATCTCGATCGGCACGGAGTAGCCCTGATTGTGGCTCTTGTCATAGTGGAAGCGTCCGATCTCGGCCGGGCGGATGCGGCCGCGCACGCCGGCCTCCTCCCAGGCCTCTTGGGCGGCGGCGCCGGGCAGGGTGCGCCCCTCCATCGGCCAGCCCTTGGGGATGACCCACCGACCCGTGTCGCGGCTGGTCACCAGCAGGACCTCCCCGGTGCGCGGGTCGCGGCACAGCGCGCCGACCTGCATCATCGCGGGCCGCCGGCCCAGCAGCATGTCCAGAACCCGGCGCAGAAGGCTCATGCGTCGTCGTCCACGCGGCCGCGCAGGGCCTTGACCTCGCCGCGCACCGTCTTGGCCTTCAGCCGCCGGCGCTGGCTGCCCAGGGTCGGGCGGGTGGCGATGCGCCGCTTGGGGGTGGTCAGCGCCTCTCGGATCAGCTCGGCCAGGCGTTCGCGCGCCAGCTCGCGGTTGCGGGCCTGGCTGCGGGTCTCCTGCGACAGGATCAGGATCGCGCCCTCCTGCGTCCAGCGCCGACCCGCCAGCCGCTGCAGCCGCCGCTTGACCGCCTCGCCAATGGACGGGGACCGTGCCGCCTCGAACCGCAATTCCACCGCCGTCTCCACCTTGTTCACGTTCTGCCCGCCCGGTCCCTGAGACCGGGTGAACTGTTCGGAAAGCTCCCATTCCTGGATGGCGACGGTGTCGGTGACATGCAGCATGACCCCAAGATAGGGCGCGTTCCGTCACCAGTGAAAGCGCAAAGCGGTTAATTCGGCGTAAATCACGCGATAATCAGATGGCTGTGCCCCTGTTCCGGCCAATGCGCATGGGGCAGCACCGCGCCGTCGCGGCGGCTGTCGCGCACCCGCGCCAGATCGACGGTGGCGCGCACCCAGCCCGGCGCGTCCATCGCGCCTTCGGCGATGATGCCCGTCTCGGGCCAGAACCCATCGGGCGGGCCATAGATCGCGGCGCGGCCGCGGTTCTCGTCCAGCGCGGGCATCCAGGCGCAGGGGCCGACGGTGGGCGCATGCACGACCACGCATTGGCTCTCCAGGGCGCGGGCCATGGAGCCGATGCGCACCCGGTTGAAGCCCGCGACCGTGTCCGTGCAGCTGGGCACCAGCAGGATCTCGGCCCCCGCCTCGGCCAGGATGCGACCCAGCAGCGGAAATTCGCTGTCATAGCAGATCAGCACCCCGATCCGGCCCAGGGCGGTGTCGAAGAGCCGCAGGCCCGGCGCGCCGGTCACGTCCCAATGCTCGCGTTCGAAGCGGGTCATGATCTGCTTGTCCTGATGGCCGATCATGCCGTCGGGACCGTAGAGCACCGCCCGGTTCACCGGCCGCGCGTCTTGGAACACCGGCCCAGAGGCGCCCAGGATGTGACAGCCGTGCCGCGCCGCCAGATCCGCATGCAGCGCCTGGACGGCGGGCCAGTGGCGGGCGACCTCGTGCAGGCCGGCCTCCAGATCGCCGGCCACGGCATGCCCGCCCAAGGAGGCCAGCTCCATGGCGCCGTATTCGGGAAAGACCAGAAGGTCGGCCCGGGCCTCCGCCACCCATCGGGTCAGCTTGGCGGCATAGGCGTCGAAGGTGTCGAACCAGTCGATGGGATAGGCGGCAGAGGCGATTTTCACAGCGGTCTCATCCAGAATTGCAGGGTCTTGTCGGTCTCACTGGGCTGGCCCAGGTCCTTCCAGGCAAAGCGCGCCACGGCGCCCTCCAGCGGCGCATAGCCCCGCTTGCGCCAGAAGCCGTCCAGCGGGCGGTAATCGGCGGGCCGCATCGGGTGGTCCGGGGGGCGGATCACGCTGCAGAAGGCCGACCAGCGCGCGCCCAGAGCGCGGGCGTGATCCTCGCGCGCGTCGAAGAAGGCGTGTCCCAGCCCCCGCCCGCGATAGGCGGGCAGCAGTACCGATTCGGCGCAGTAGAAGATGTCGGACAGGGCCTCGGGGCGGCCCGCGAAGGCCGCGCCGAAATCGGCGGCATGATCGGCCATCGGCGCGCCGGTCGCGGCCCCCACGATGCGGTCCGCGTCCATCGCCGCCACGACGACCGCGCCCGGCGCCTGATAGGCGCGCAGATAGTCGCGTTCGTAATCGGCGTCGCCATCGTAGAGATAGGGCCAATCGCGGAACACGTCGATGCGCAGCCGTGCCACGTCGGGCAGCGCGTCGGCCAGCGCATCGCCGGTCAGGACGCGGACCGCGACGCTCATGCGCCGACCTGCGCCATCCAGTCGGCGAGGTTGTAATAGGTGGTGACCCGCGCGATGCGCCCGTCGCGCAGCGTGAAGAACGCACCCGCGGGCAGGCGATAGGTCTGGCCCGCGGCCTCGGGCAGGCCGGGATCGGTCTTCAGATAGGTGCCGTTCACCACGAATTCCGCCGCCGCGCGGTCGCCCGCATCATTGGCCATGATGACCATGTCGGTCAGGTTTTCCCGATAGCATTCGGTCATGTGGGCGTTGAATTCCGCGAACCTGGCGCGGCCGTGGCGGATCTGGCCCTCGTTCACGTGATGCTCGACATCGTCGTGCAGGAGCGCCAGCATGTCGTCGGTGCGCCCGGCGTTGAAGGCATCGTAATAGGCGGCGATCAGGTCGGTGGCGGTCATCGGTCTCTCCTTGGTCCCGGGCGGAATCTAGCGCGGCGGGCGCGTCCCGTCACCTGATCCCTAGGTCCGAGGGAACCCGGCGCGCCGGGACGGCCTTGAAAAACCGCATGAACCTGTTAGCGCTGATGCAAACAGGACCCGGAGGGACGACATGGACAATCGCGATCAGCGCGGCAGACGCGAGATCACCTGCTTCAAGGCCTATGACGTGCGCGGAGAGCTGGGCAAGAACCTGGACGCGGACGTGGCCTATCGCATCGGCCGCGCCTTCGCGCAGGCGCGCGGCGCGAAACGCGTGGTCGTGGGCCGCGACAGCCGCGAGAGCAGCCCCGAACTGGCCGCGGCCCTGATCGAGGGGCTGACCGATGGCGGCGCCGACGTGCTGGACCTGGGCCTGGCGGGCACCGAGGAGGTGTATTTCCACACCGGCAACCAGGACACCGATGGCGGGATCGAGGTCACGGCCTCACACAACCCGATCAACTACAACGGCATGAAGATCGTGGGCCGCGGCTCGGCGCCGCTGGACCCGGCGACCGAACTGCCGCCCATCGTGGAACTGGCCACCGGCGGCAGCTTCGCCCCCGCGACCAAGGGCAGCGTCACCGATTTCAGCCATGCCCGCGCGGAATACGCATCCCGCATGGCCGATTTCGTCGATGTCGCGGCGCTGAAGCCGATGAAGATCCTGGTCAATGCCGGCAACGGCACCGCCGGCCCGACCTTCGACGCCATCGCCGCCGAGCTGGAGCGTCGCGGCGCGCCGCTGACCTTCGTGCGCATGCACCATGATGTGGACAGCAGCTTTCCGAACGGCATCCCGAACCCGCTTCTGGACGAGAACCAGCCCCCCACCGTCGCCCGCATGAAGGCGGAGGGCGCCGATCTGGGCGTGGCCTGGGACGGCGATTTCGACCGCTGCTTCTTCTTCGACGAGACCGGCCGCTTCATCCCCGGCGAATACATCGTGGGCCTGCTGGGCGCGGCCTTCCTGGAGAAGTCGCCGGGCGAGAAGATCGTCCATGACCCCCGCGTCATCATGAACACCCGCGCCATGATCGAGGAGGCCGGCGGCGAGGCCGTGGTCAGCAAGACCGGCCACGCCTTCATCAAGCGCAAGATGCGCGACGTGGGCGCGATCTATGGCGGAGAGATGTCGGCGCATCACTATTTCCGCGACTTCTACTACTGCGACAGCGGGATGATCCCGTGGCTGCTGATGATCGAGCTCCTGTCCCGCAAGGGCCAGACGCTGGCGCAGCTGCTGGAGGAGCGGATGCGCCTCTATCCGTCGTCCGGAGAGACGAACTACACCATCGCGGACCCGGATGCGGCCATCGCCCGGCTGATCGACGCCTATGAGGCCAAGGCCGACAGCCGCGACGATCTGGACGGCGTGTCGCTGAACTTCGGCAACTGGCGGTTCAACCTGCGCAAGTCGAACACCGAACCGGTGGTGCGCCTGAACGTCGAATCCGACGGCGACGCGGCCCTGGTGCGCGAGAAGCAGGCCGAACTGGCCGCCCTGCTGAAGGGCTGATCGGGCCGGGGCGCGACCGTCAGGCCGCGCCCCCGTCCTCGAAGCCGAAGGCGATGTAGTCGCGCAGATAGGCCTGCCGCGCGGCCTGCAGCAGCGCGGGTTCGCGCAGGAAATCGGGCATCTGCGGGTCCGGCAGGCGATCCAGCCCCGGATCGGCGATCCCGGCGGCGCGGCACAGCGCCGACAGGTCCTCAGCCAGGCGATCCTCTCGGATCAGCATGTCGGGGGTGGCCACGCGGGCGAAACCCGCGATGACCTCGGACTGGCTGGCCCAAGCGGCGGGGGTGGGCAGGGTCGTCTGGCCGTTCAGGTTGCGCCTGAGGAAGGCCAGGAAGGACGCGAACAGCGCGACCTGCTCCTGCCGCGTCAGCCCCGCCAGCGCCTCGTCCGGCGGCAGGGCCACGCGATGCACGGTCCGCATCAGCTGGCGCAGCTCCGGCTGGCCCTCCGACAGCAGCTGCCGGAACGCCGTCCAGGCGCGGTGCAGAGGGTGGCGCAGCACGGCAAAGCTGCGATGGCCGGGATGCGCGCGCTTCCACTGGCGCAGGCTGGTCTGGGTGAAATCGCCGCTGACCGGACCCAGCCTCTCCATCCAGCTGCGCAGCGTGCCCGCCGGACCGCCGCGGACCGGCATGTGGATCAGCCCGCGCCCGGCCTCGACCGCCTGGAAGCTGGGCACCGAGGGACCGCGGCGCGGCTCGAAGTTCGGGATGCGGCGCAGCATGAACGGGTCCAGCCGGTGCAGGTCATGCTGCATCTCGTCGAAATTGGTGACCTTCTCGGCCAGCTCGCGCGGGTTCTGCGGCACCTGGTCGCTGGCCGGTTCCACGCGCGGGATGTCGGTGCGGCCCAGCCAGTGGACCAGCCCGGTCATCACGTCCGCATCGCGCAGGTCGTCATAGCCCAGCCAGAAGGCCGCCTGCCCCGTCACCTGCAGGCGGTGCATCACGCGGCGCTGGAACCGCTCGACTGCGGCGACCATGTCGCGGAACTCGGGGCCGTCATAGCGGGTGGCGGCGGGGATCGGAGTCTCGGTCTCGTTCAGCTTCCACTGGTTCGTCTCGCGCGCCAGGCGGGTCGAGACGTAGCTGTCCAGCGGATTGCGCGTCAGCACGATCTTGGCGCATGCGGTGTCGTGCATGATCGCGTCGAAGACCCGCGGATCGTGGTCGTGGAAATAGCGGAACCCCGGCAGGTGGTCCGGCTTGTCGAACAGCCGGTCCAGCAGAACCATGGGGTCGGCCTCGCGCTGCTGGCGGGTGATGCCCTGCAGCTCGTCCTTGTCGGGCCAGCCCATCATGTAAGGGTTGAACGCCTCGCCGAAGCAGGTGATGCCGCGCAGCCCGTTCAGCGTCGCCTCCAGCAGGTTGGACCCGGTGCGCATCTCGGCGAAGATCACGAAGCGGCGGAAGGGGCGGGTCATTCGGCGGCGGTCCTTTCGGGCAGGGAGATCTCGGGCAGGGGGATGGCGTCGCCCGACAGGCGCGGGCGCAGGCCCGAATTGCGCAGCCGCCGCAGCAGCTCGGCCAGCCCGTGCAGGTCGCGCATCCGGGGCATGTCGCCCATCGCGCCCCCGCGCAGCGGCAGGTGATGCAGCGACTGGACCAGCATCTCCTGCGGGCGGGCCAGAAAGTCGGTCAGCTCATGGACATGGACGCGCGCCTTGACCCAGACCGAATTCAGCACATCCAGCTGCGCGATCTCGGCCCGCTGCAGATGCGCGGTGATGCGGCGGATGTCGTCGAAGGGCATGTCGGATTCCAGCAGCGGCAGCATCCACGCCCCGGTCACCACATGGATATGGGCGTTGGGATCGGTGGCCATGAACCAGTTCAGGGCCTGGTTGTCGCGCGGGCTGAACTGGAAGACCTGCATGCGCGTGGTAATGCGGATCAGCGCGGTCAGGAAGCCTTGCGGGTCGCGGTCGCGGATCAGCGTGCTGGAGGAGATCGCCCCCGGCCCGATCGCAGGGCGGCCGGCGAACTCGACCGTCTCGGGGCCCAGCAGGTGGCCGTGGACATCCGCGTCCAGACGTTCGGCCAGCCAGCGCTCGAAGTCGGGGAAGATGTCGGAAAAGCCCTGAAACACCGCGTATGGGGCCGAGGTCTTGCCGTTCTCGGCATCCTTGCGGGGAAAGCGCGACTGCATGTAGAGGCCGGGCCGGCCCAGCAGGCGGCGGCGCACGGTGCGGTTGATCAGACGCTCGATCCGCTGCGGCTGCGGCGGGGCGGGGTCAGGCACCGCCCCCGCGGGGCGCGGAAAATGCGCCAACAGATGCGCGGCGCGCGGCCAGACCTTGCGCGCCACGAAGCAGCGCGACTCCTCCAGCATCAGGGCGTGATCGTCGTAGAGCAGATATGGCCGCCCGTCATGGTCGAACTTGGCCAGGGTCAGGGAATGGCTCTCGATGCGGACGGCGTGGCGGCGCGCCAGCGTCTGAAAATAGCTCTCGTCCGGGATCCAGGACAGCCGGAAGAACCGGTCGAACTCGGCCCGGCGGGGGTCGTCCAGGATGGCCCGCAGCGTCGCCGCGGTCAGGCACCACCATTGCGAGCCCAGATGCGGCGTCAGCCCGCGCGGCAGGCGGCGGCGGACGCCGAGACGCCGCTGCCAGTCCACCAGGCGGTCGAACAGCCAGCGCCGCTTGCGCCAGTCCACCGGATAGAACAGCGTGAAGCGTTCCTCGTTCAGCCCGCCCACGGTCCAGCCGACATCCAGCGCGCTGACGCTCTCGATATGGTCGCAGGCGGGGTCCTGCGCCAGATACGCGGCCAGGTCGCGCACAGGGCGCAGCGGCAGACAAGAGCCCGAGGCCAGATAGACATGGGTGACGTCGGGATGGCTGTCCAGCAGCAGCCGGGCCGCATCCTGGGTCGCGCGCACCAGGCTGAAGCGCCCCCAGTCGCAGGGGTGGCGGCGCGAATGGACGACGCCCGGCAGGTCGGCCAGATCGGCCTGCAGCCGCGCCACGGCGCGCGCGGAGGTCTTGGCATCGACATGGATCGCGACGCGGGCGCCGCCCTCGACCCAGATGCGCGCCATCCGCGCCGCCACGTCCAGCCTGTCGTGACAGAGCAGGATAACCCCCAGACGGACGTCGCGGCGCATCATGCCCAGTTCCCCCGCGAGATCAGGCCCAGATCCTCCAGCTGCCGCCAGTCGTCGTATTCTCGCGATTCGCTGCACCACAGGTCGGTGCCGCCGCGCAGCCCGGCGTGATAGGCCTTGTATTCCTTGCTGTTGGCGTAATGCTGACGGCGGTCCAGCTCCTCGGCCGACTTCTCGGCGAAGGTCGAGAGGAATTTGGCATGCAGCAGGCATCCCGAGGCCATCTCGCCGCCATCCTCGTCATAGACCAGATTCAGGTGCCGCGGCAGCAGCATGTGGGTCGAGCTGACATAGGCATAGCGCCAGTGCCACTTGACCAGGGGCGTCTTGTTCAGCGCCGGTCCCGACAGCGGATCGGCGGTGAAGAACTTGCGCGTGCGCGGGCCGCCCTGGATCCACAGGTTGCCGTAGTGGCGGTTCTTGCTGATCGTGTAGTTCGCCGGATCGAACCAGCGCGCGATGGTGAAGGGGTCGGCGCCCTCCTCGTAGGGGTGATCCTCGATGGCACCGCGGGGATACATGTCCAGCAGCATGGCCGGAAAGCTGCGCCGCCCCGAAGCGTCCAGCCAGTCGGTCAGCGCCGGCAACGGACGCGAATCGCAATGCGGATAGATCAGGAACTCGTCCGGATCGACCGTCAGGCACCAGTGGCCGCTGCCGTATCGCATCAACAGGCGGTTGATCCAGTCCATGCCGAAGCGCGACCGCTTGTAGCCGGCATTGGTCCACCACAGCGACACGTCGGGCTGTTCGGAGAGATAGTTGCCGCTGCCGTCGCTGCTGGCGTTGTTCACGAACAGAAAGTGATTCACGCCCAGATTGCGGTAATAGTCCAGGAACCACGGCAGCCGCACCCGCTCGTTGCGCAGGGTCACGAAGGCCAGGATGTCGCCCTTGCGGATCTGGGCGGTGCGGTTCACCACGGATTTCAGCGCACGGCGCCGGTTGAAGGCGCGCACGACCAGATACTGCCGTTCCGCACGGCGCCGCAGGCGATCGAACAGGGGCAGGCGACTTGGGCGCATCACGCGGGGCCTGGCCGGTCTGGGGTCACGGAGCAGCACATCATGACCTAGCAATGTGCAGGCCCATCCGGCTTGGCAAGTCTTTTCAGCGGGTTTGGTTACGCATCGCCCTCGCCGGTGCCCATCAGCCCCAGCCCGACCAGCTGCCGCCAACCCTCATAGCGCAGCGATGACGGCCCGCGCAGCACCGGGCCCGCCGCCACCGCGCGGTGATAGTCGGCATAGGCCGCAGGATCGGCGAAATGCTGGCGGCGGTCCAGCTCCTCGGTCGATTTGGCGACGATGTCGGGCAGGAACTTGCCATGCAGCAGCGCGCCCGACAGGCGCGGGTCGCCCGGCCCGTCGTAAAGCATGTTCAGCCGCGGCGGGAGAATGGAATGGGTGGAGTTCACATAGGCCTCGCGCCCGGTCCAGCGGATCAGGGGCAGCTTGTTCATCGTTGGCGCGCGCCGCGGGCGGTCGGCGAAGAACACCCGGTCGCGGACCCCGCCCTGCACCCACAGGTTGCGGCGCGGCATCATGCGGCTGGCCCGCCAGGGACCCGGATCGAACCACGGCAAGCGGTCGGTCAGCGGCGCGCCGGGCGGGGCGTCGGCCGTGCCTACCGGGCCCGTGGGCACCAGGTCCAGCATGATCGCGCCCATGCCGCCCATCCCCGCCCGCGCCAGATCCTCGACCAGACGGGGCAGCGGCCGGGTGTCGTGATGCGGATAGACCAGCAGCTCGTCGGCATCGACGGTCACGCACCAATGGCCGCGCCCATGGCGCCGCAGCAGCGCCATCGCCCAGTCCATGCCGAATCGCGCCGCGCGATAGCTGGCGGCGGTCCGCCACAGCGACACGTCGGGCTGCTCCGCCAGCAGCCGGTCCGATCCGTCGGTGCTGTCATTGTCCACGATCAGGAAATGCCCGGCCCCCAGGGCGCGGTAATGGGCCAGAAAGCCCGGCAGATGCGCAGCCTCGTTGCGCAGGACCGCCACGACCAGCACGTCCCCGGGCCGGATCGCGGCGCTGCGATCCGCGACCGGGTGCAGGTCCCGGCGCGCCCGGACGGCGCGCCAGATCAGTTCGCGGCGCTTCCAGCGCAGGCGATAGGCCTGCCACGCCGCGCGCGGGGTCACCGTCGGTAATCGCCCGACTGGTGCCAGCGCCAGGCATCCGCGATCATCTGCGGCATGGTGGAGCGATCGGGCGACCAGCCCAGGTCCTGCTTGGCGCGATGGCTGCCGCAGACCAGCTTGACCGCGTCGCCGCCCCGGCGGGGGCCGTCGACCATGGGCACCTCGCGGTTGGTGATGGCGCGGGTGGCGTCCACCACCTCGCGGACCGAGAAGCCGTCGCCCGTGCCCAGGCAGAAGACCCGGCTGTCCTTGCCCGCGCGCAGCCATTCCAGCCCCTTCACATGCGCGTCGACCAGGTCCATCACATGGACATAGTCGCGGATGCAGGTGCCGTCGGGCGTCGGATAGTCCGTTCCGTGGATGGTCAGCGCCGCGCGCTTGCCGTCCACCGCGTCCAGGATCAGCGGGATCAGATGCGTCTCGGGACGGTGGAACTCGCCCACCTCACCGTCAGGATCGGCGCCCGCGACGTTGAAGTAGCGGAAGATGACCGAGCGCAGCCCGTGCGAGGCGCGAAAATCGGCCAGCATGTCCTCGATCGCGCGCTTGGAGGCGCCATAGGCGTTCAGCGGCGCCTGCGGGGTGTCCTCTTCCAGCACCTCGCCGTCGCGGTCGCCATAGGTCGCGCAGGTCGAGCTGAAGACAAAGTCCAGGCAGCCCGCGGCGATCGCGGCCTCGATCAGATTCAGCGAACCCGCGACGTTGTTGCGCCAGTACTTGCCGGGTTCGGCCATGGCCTCGCCCACCTGCGACAGGGCCGCGAAATGCAGCACGGCCACGGGCCTGTGTTCGGCAAAAGCCGCATCCAGCGCCGCGCGGTCCATCAGGTCGGCCTCGACCACGGGGCCGAACTTGACCGCATCGCGCCAGCCAGTCGAGAAGTTGTCCAGCGTGACGGGCAGATAGCCCGCCGCCGCCAGCGCCTTGCAGGCGTGCGAGCCGATATAGCCCGCCCCGCCCGTCACCAGAACCGTCCGGGTCATGGATTACTCGGCCGCCTTGCGCATCGCCATGACCTCGTGGAGATACTCCGCGAACTCGTCCTTCAGCTCGTCGCGCTCCAGCCCGAACGCCACCGTCGCCTGCAGGAAGCCCGCCTTGGAGCCGCAGTCGAAGCGCTGGCCGCGGAAGCGCAGGCCGAACACGTCGCGGCCCGCCTGGATCTCCTCGGCGATGGCGTCGGTCAGCTGAATCTCGCCGCCGGCGCCCTGCTTCAGCTTGTTGAGGTTTTTCATCACCGTCGGCGCCAGGATGTAGCGGCCGATCACCGCCAGGTTCGACGGCTGCGTGCCGGTGGCGGGCTTCTCGACCATGCCCTTGGCACGGACGATGGCGCCCATGTCCTCGGCGATGTCCAGGACGCCATAGGCCTTGGCCTTCTCGGGGGCGACCTCCATCGTGGCGACCATGCTGCCGCCGGTCTCGCCATAGGCCTCGATCATCTGCTGCAGGCAGGGCGGCTCGCCCTGAATGACGTCGTCGGTCAGCACGACCGCGAAGGGCTCGTCATCCGACAACAGGCGGCGGGCGCACCAGACGGCGTGGCCGAGGCCCAGGGCCTTGTGCTGACGGATATAGGCGATGGCGCCCGATTCCATGTTGGTGGCGCGCAGGATCTCCAGCAGCTCGGTCTTGCCGGCCTTCTTCAGGCTGGCCTCCAGCTCGTGGGCGTGGTCGAAGTAATCCTCGAGCGATCCCTTGCCACGCGAGGTGACGAAGATGAATTCCTTGATGCCGGCGGCGCGGGCCTCGTCGATCGCGTACTGGATCAGGGGCTTGTCCACTAGCGACAGCATCTCCTTGGGGATGCTTTTCGTGGTGGGCAGAAACCGGGTCCCCAATCCGGCAACAGGAAAAATGGCTTTCGTGACCTTGCGACCCATGACGGATACCTCTGATTGTTCGGCGGGATCCGTCCCACCGCAATAGCGTTGATGCCTAATCAGACCGCGACATCAATGACAATGGACAGGTTATTCCCTAGGCAGCTTGCCGCCAAGCGATTGCGCACGGAATATGCAAAGATTTCATCATTTCCGGGCTGCGGGGCTGCGAAAAGGTCACGCCATGTTCATCTGCCGCATCATCTGCTGCAGGCGTGAAACATCCTCGGGGTTGTTCAGTTCCCAGAACTGCCGTCCGCGCGCCTCGACCTCGACGCACAGGACCCGGCGGCCGCGCTCCAGGAAGCGCAGCTGCTCCAGCCCCTCCAGCCGCTCCAGCACGCCTTCGGGCCAGGTCGCGTAATCGGCCAGCGCCGCGGGGCGATAGGCATAGACGCCCACATGGTGGAAGACCGGGCTGGCCGCGTCGGGCGCGACAGTATGGGGCACGAAGGGCACGACCTCCTTGGAAAAGTAGAGCGCCCGACCGTCATGGCCGAAGACCGCCGTGGTGCCGCCCACGCGGCCGGCCATGCGGTCGGCGATCAGGTCGGCGCGCATCGCCCCGGTGCAGCGCAGCACCGGCGTGGCCACATCGGCCTCCGCGTCCGCGCGCAGGCCCGCGACCAGGTCCTCCACGAACCAGGCGGGCGTCAGCGGCGAGTCGCCCTGCAGGTTGACCACGATCTCGGGGGCAAGGCCCAGCACCGCCACGGCCTCGGCGCAGCGTTCGGTGCCGTTGCGGCAGTCGGGGCTGGTCATCGCGACCTCGGCGCCGAAGGCCTGCGCGTGGTCGCGGATGCGCGCGTCGTCTGTGGCGACGATCACGCGGTCGATGCCCGCGACCGCCATGGCCGCGTCCCAGCTGCGCCGGATCAGGCTGCGCGCCTCTCCGCCCGCGCCGCGCAGTTCGACCAGCGGCTTGCCCGGATAGCGGCTGGAGGCATGGCGGGCCGGGATGACGACGACGACCGACATGTTATTCCTTCACCAGCAGGACGCCCGGCGCATAGGCGATGAAGAACGGGTTCTCGAAGCCGGGCTTGCCATAGGCCAGCGGGCTGTGGTCGTCGAAGCGCACCACCGCGCCGCCCGCGCCGCGCAGCACCGCGTCGCCCGCCGCCGTGTCCCATTCCATCGTCCGGCCAAGGCGCGGATAAAGGTCCGCCTCGCCCGTCGCCACCAGGCAGAACTTCAGCGAGCTGCCCGCGCTGGTCATGTCGCGCACGCCGTAGCGGTCGATATAGGCGTCGGTCGCCGCGTCGCGATGCGACTTCGACGCCACGACCATCAGGCCGCGATTGTCGGGCATGGGGTTCACGCCGATGGGATGCGTCTCTCCGGGCTGCTCGCCGAAGGGACCCTTCTCCTCGACCGAGCGGCCGTCTGCGGTGGTGTAGAACAGCCGATCCTTGGCAGGGGCATAGACGACCCCGCGCAGCGGCACGCCGTCCTCGACATAGGCGATGTTCACGGTGAAGTCGCCGCGGCGCTGCACGAACTCCTTGGTGCCGTCCAGCGGATCGACGATCAGGAAGGTGCGCAGGTCCTGGCCGTGGGTCTCGGCCTGCTCCTCGGTGACCAGGGGCACCTCCGGAAAGGCCGCGCGCAGCCCGGCCGAGATCAGCGCGTCGGCGGCCTCGTCGGCGGCGGTCACGGGCGAATCGTCGGACTTGGCACGGATGTCGAAATCGTCGGCCTGGTAGATCTCCATGATCCGCGCCCCCGCCCGAAGCGCCAGACGCCGCATCTCGGCGGTCAATCGATCGAATTCCATGCACTTTCCTTTCACTGCCGGGCCGGGGACGCGCGTCGCCGGATTGTGCCGCGGCCCCGTCCTTCTTATGATCGCAGCGCCCCCCATCGGCAAGCGTCGGGCGACGAACGGCCGACCGACCGCCACCCCATCCGCCGGAGTGCCGCCCGTGTTCCAACAGCGCCAGAACAGGACCATGCTGCAGGCCGGCTTCACCACGCTGGCGCTGATCTATCACCAGACGGTCTACAACCTGCGCACCGAACACCGCAACGCGGCGGTGGGCATCCTGCTGGCCGTGCTTCAGCAGACGCTGATGATCCTGGTCTTCGTCACGATCTATTCGATGATCGGCATCAAGAGCGCGCCGCTGCGCGGGGACTTCCTGCTCTACATCATGTCGGGCATCTTCATCTTCATGGTGCATGTCCAGACGGTGGGCGCGGTGGCGGGCAGCCACTCGATCTCCTCGGGCATCATCAAGCACGAACCGCTGAACGCGGCGGTGCTGATCTCGGGGGCGGCCATGGCGGCGCTCTACCGCCAGGTCATCAGCCTCCTGGTGCTGCTGGGCGCCTATCACGTCCTGTTCACGCCGATCACGATCGAGCATCCGGTCGGCACCGGGGCGCTGTTCATGCTGGCCTGGTTCTCGGGCTGCTGCGTGGGGCTGGTGCTGCTGGGCATCCGGCCCTGGTCGCCCGCGGCCTGCAAGGTGCTGACCGCCCTCTATCAGCGGGTGAACATGATCGCCTCGGGCAAGTTCTTCGTGGCCAACACCATGCCGAACTTCCTGCTGCCCTGGTTCGACTGGAACCCGCTGTTCCACCTGATCGACCAGGAGCGGGGCTTCATGTTCATCAACTACACCCCCCACAAGACCAGCCTCTACTATCCGCTCTGGGTGTCGATCGCCTGCCTGATGGTGGGGCTGCTGATCAACTTCACCACCCGCAAGTACGAATCCATCAGCTGGAGCGCGACGCAGTAGGATCGGGCCGTCCCGGCCGGGCCGGAACCGCCCGATCGCGTGCGCAGGCGCGGATTTTGCGGTGCGGCACGGCTTGCGGGGCCGAATTGCATCCCTATATACACCCCCGAAGCGGCCCGGAGGTTCCGGGTCATTCACGCAAGGGATCGGCCTTCGGGGGCCGCAACGGACCCGATGTCCAGGATATCGCCGCAAGAGAAGGTTTAATCACATGTCCAAAGTTATCGGCATCGACCTCGGCACCACCAACAGCTGCGTGGCCATCATGGACGGCAGCCAGCCCAAGGTCATCGAGAACAGCGAGGGTGCGCGCACGACCCCCTCGATCGTCGGCTTCACCGATGGCGAGCGTCTGGTCGGCCAGCCCGCCAAGCGCCAGGCCGTGACCAACCCCACCAACACCGTCTTCGCCGTCAAGCGCCTGATCGGCCGCCGCATGGGCGACGAGGCCGTCGAGAAGGACCGCAAGCTGGTCCCCTACACCATCACCGACGGCGGCAACGGCGATGCCTGGGTCGAGGTCAAGGGCGAGAAGTACTCTCCGGCGCAGGTCAGCGCGATGATCCTGCAAAAGATGAAGGAAACCGCCGAATCCTATCTGGGCGAGACCGTGACCCAGGCCGTGATCACCGTTCCGGCCTATTTCAACGACGCCCAGCGTCAGGCCACCAAGGATGCGGGCAAGATCGCCGGCCTCGAGGTGCTGCGCATCATCAACGAGCCGACCGCGGCGGCCTTGGCCTATGGCCTGGACAAGAAGGAAACCAAGACGATCGCGGTCTATGACCTCGGCGGCGGCACCTTCGACATCACCATCCTGGAGATCGACGACGGCCTGTTCGAGGTCAAGTCGACCAACGGCGACACCTTCCTGGGTGGCGAAGACTTCGACATGCGGATCGTCAACTACCTGGCGGACGAGTTCAAGAAGGAGCACGGCGTCGATCTGTCCAAGGACAAGATGGCGCTGCAGCGCTTGAAGGAGGCCGCCGAGAAGGCCAAGATCGAGCTGTCCTCCTCCAGCCAGACCGAGATCAACCAGCCGTTCATCTCGATGGACAAGAACAGCGGCACCCCGCTGCACCTGGTGGTCAAGCTGACCCGCGCCAAGCTGGAAAGCCTGGTGTCGGACCTGATCAAGCGCACCATGAAGCCCGTCCAGGACGCGCTGAAGGATGCCGGCTGCTCCAAGGCCGACATCGACGAGGTCGTTCTGGTCGGCGGCATGACCCGCATGCCCAAGGTCGTGGCCGAGGTCACCGAGTTCTTCGGCAAGGAGCCCCACAAGGGCGTGAACCCCGACGAGGTCGTGGCCTTGGGCGCCGCGATCCAGGCCGGCGTGCTGCAGGGTGACGTCAAGGACGTCGTGCTGCTGGATGTGACGCCCCTGTCCCTGGGCATCGAGACCCTGGGTGGCGTCTTTACCCGCCTGATCGACCGCAACACCACGATCCCGACCAAGAAGAGCCAGGTCTTCTCGACCGCCGAGGACAACCAGAACGCGGTGACCATCCGCGTCTTCCAGGGCGAGCGCGAAATGGCCGCGGACAACAAGATGCTGGGCCAGTTCAACCTGGAGGACATCCCGCCCGCACCGCGCGGCATGCCGCAGATCGAGGTGACCTTCGACATCGACGCCAACGGCATCGTCTCGGTCTCGGCCAAGGACAAGGGCACCGGCAAGGAGCAGAACATCACCATCCAAGCCTCGGGCGGCCTGACCGACGAGGATATCGAGCGGATGGTGAAGGATGCCGAGGCCAATGCCGACGCCGACAAGAACCGCCGCGAGCTGGTCGAGGCCAAGAACCAGGCCGAGAGCCTGATCCATTCGACCAAGAAGTCGCTGGACGAGCATGGCGACAAGGTCGACAGCTCGACCGTCGAGGCGATCGAGCTGGCCGTGGGCGCGCTGGAGGAATCGGTCAAGTCCGAGGACGCCGGCAAGATCCGCTCGGGCATCCAGAATGTCATGGACGCCTCCATGCGTCTGGGCGAGGCGATCTACAAGTCGCAGCAGTCGGGCGACGCGGCCCGCGACGAGGGCGACAGCGCCCGCGACGTGGATGACGACATCGTCGACGCCGATTTCGAGGATCTGGGCGAAGACAAGAAGCGCGGCTGATCAGAGGGCCGCTTCCCTCAAAGGGCCGGCCCCTCCGCGGGCCGGCCTGTTCTTTGGGGCAGCTGAACAGGACGAGACATGGGCAAGCGTTGCTATTACGAGGTGCTCGGGGTCACGCGCGGGGCCGGGGCCGACGAGATCAAGAAGGCCTATCGCACCAAGGCCAAGGAGCTGCATCCCGACCGCAATCAGGACGATGCCAGCGCCGAGGCCCGCTTCAAGGAAGTGAACGAGGCCTATGACTGCCTCAAGGACGACCACAAGAAGGCCGCCTATGACCGCTTCGGCCATGCCGCCTTCGAGGGTGGCATGGGCGGCGGCGGTCGCGGCCAGCATCCCGGCGATTTCGGTGCGGCTTTCGCCGACGTGTTCGAGGATCTGTTCGGCGACATGATGGGCCGCCGCGGCGGTGGCGGGGGTGGCGGCCGGGCGCGCGCGCAGCGCGGCCAAGACCTGCGCTACAACCTGCGCGTCACGCTGGAAGAGGCCTATCGCGGCGTCCAGAAGCCGATCACCGTCCCCGGTTCGGTCGCCTGCGGCGAGTGCAGCGGCACGGGTGCCGAGGGCGCCTCGCAGCCCGCCGCCTGCCCGACCTGCGCGGGCATGGGTAAGGTCCGCGCCCAGCAGGGCTTCTTCACGGTCGAGCGGACCTGCCCGACCTGCGGCGGCGCGGGGCAGATCGTCAAGAACCCCTGCAAGGCCTGCCATGGCGCGGGCCGGATCGAACGCGACCGGGCGCTGTCGGTGAACATCCCCGCCGGCGTCGAGACCGGCACCCGCATCCGCCTGGCCGGCGAGGGCGAGGCGGGCCTGCGCGGCGGGCCGTCGGGCGATCTCTACATCTTCATCGACGTGGCCGAGCACACAATCTTCCTGCGCGACGGCAGGACGCTGGCCTGCCAGGTGCCGGTCAGCATGGCGACCGCCGCCCTGGGCGGCGAGGTCGAGGTGCCGACGATCGACGGCGGCCGGGCGCGCGTCAAGGTCGCCGCGGGCAGCCAGACCGGCAAGCAGTTGCGCCTGCGCGGCAAGGGCATGCCGCCGCTGCGCCACGGTCCGGGCGCGCAGGGCGATTTCGGCGACATGCTGATCGAGCTGACCGTCGAGACCCCCGTGAACCTGACCGCTCGCCAGCGCGAGCTGCTGCGCGAGTTCGAGGCCGAGAAGGCCGACAACAGCCCGCAGTCGGACGGCTTCTTCGACAAGGTGAAAAGCTTCTGGGAGGGCATGACCCGCTGAGGGCTTAACCCTTCCTTTACCGGTTCGAGGCCATGCTGACGGCCATGGACCCGAATCGCGCCTTTGGTGAAATGCCCCTGCCCCTGTTCGCGCCCGCCGCGGACGACGTTGCGCAGCCTGCCGTCGCGGGCAAGGGCACGCCATCCTATCTGGCCGATCACCGGGCGCGGCTGCGCGAGCGGTTTCTGACCGGCGGCGCCGAGGCGATGCCCGATTACGAGATGCTGGAGCTGATCCTGTTCCGCGCCATCCCGCGCCAGGACGTCAAACCCCTGGCCCGCCGCCTGATCGAGACCTTCGGCGACTTCAACCGCGTCCTCTCGGCGCCGCCGCCGCGCCTGATGGCGGTGGAGGGGGTGGGCCCCGCCGTCGTGACCGAGCTGAAGATCGTGGAGGCCGCGGCGCAGCGCATGGCCCGCGCCCGCATCCTGCACCGCCCGGTCCTGTCCAGCTGGCAGGCGCTGCTGGACTACTGCCACACCGCCATGGCCCATCGCGAGATCGAGCAGTTCCGCGTGCTGTACCTGGACCGCAAGAACGTCCTGGTCGCCGACGAGGAGCAGGGCCGCGGCACCGTCGATCATGTCCCCGTCTATCCGCGCGAGATCATCCGCCGCGCGCTGGAGCTGAACGCCTCGGCGCTGATCCTGGTCCACAACCACCCCTCGGGCGACCCGACGCCCTCGGACAGCGACATCGCGATGACCGCGCGCATCGCACAAGCCGCCGACAGCATGGGAATCACCATCCACGACCACCTGATCATCGGCAAGTCGCGCGAGCTGTCCTTCCGCGCGCAGGGACTGCTGTGACCGCCCGCCGCATTGCAGGCCGCGCCGGGCGTGGCATTTCAATCGGGTGGCGCGAATTGCGCGGGCGCGCCCGGGCATATCATCTGGACTGACGGGAAATTGAAGGCTAGAACCGCCCCGCGAAGGCTGCGTTTCGGACGTGGCCCGGAATGTCGTATCGGCCTGTCTTTCGGCCCGAATTGGAGTATGACCCGTGTCCCACGCAGATGACCACGTAGGCACCCGGAGGGATTTCCTCTATTATGCCGCGGCGGGCGCAGGCACGGTGGCCGCCGGTGCCGCCGCCTGGACGCTTGTGAACCAGATGAACCCGTCGGCCGACGTGCAGGCGCTGGCCTCGATCCAGGTCGATGTCAGCGGCGTGGCCCCCGGGTCGCAGATCACCGTCCTGTTCCTGGGCAAGCCCGTGTTCATCCGCCGCCGCACCCCCGAGGAGATCGAGGCGGGCCGCGCCGTCGATCTCAGCGAACTGCCCGACCAGAACGCCCAGAACCCGAACCTGGACGCCTCGGCCCCCGCCACGGATGAGAACCGCGCCCTGGACGAGACCGGCGAGTGGCTGGTCCAGATCGGCGTCTGCACACATCTGGGCTGCGTGCCCATCGGTGACGGCGCGGGCGATTTCGGCGGCTGGTTCTGCCCCTGCCACGGCAGCCACTACGACACGGCGGGCCGCATCCGCCGCGGCCCCGCGCCGCAGAACATGCACATCCCGACGGCGTCGTTCCTGAACGACACCACGATTCAGCTGGGCTAAGGAGGGTTATCATGGCCGGAATTCCGCACGACCATTACGAGCCCAAATCGGGCTTCGAACGCTGGCTGCACCGCCGCCTGCCCGTGGCCGGCGTGCTCTACGACACGCTGATGATACCCACGCCCAAGAACCTGAATTGGATGTGGATCTGGGGCATCGTCCTGGTCTTCTGCCTGGCGCTGCAGATCATCACCGGGATCGTGCTGGTGATGCACTACACCCCGCATGTCGACATGGCATTCGCCAGCGTCGAGCACATCATGCGCAACGTCAACGGCGGCTACATGCTGCGCTACATCCACATGAACGGCGCGTCGCTGTTCTTCGTGGCGGTGTATCTGCACATCTTCCGCGGCCTCTACTACGGCAGCTACAAGGCCCCGCGCGAGGTCACCTGGATCATCGGCATGCTGATCTACGTCCTGATGATGGCCACGGCCTTCATGGGCTATGTGCTGCCCTGGGGTCAGATGTCCTTCTGGGGCGCGACCGTGATCACCGGCCTGTTCGGCGCCATCCCCGGCGTGGGCGAGACGCTGCAGACCTGGCTCCTGGGCGGGCCGGCGGTCGGCAACGCGACGCTGAACCGCTTCTTCTCGCTGCACTACCTGCTGCCCTTCATCATCGCGGGCCTTGTGATCGTGCATGTGTGGGCCTTCCACTCGACGGGCAACAACAACCCGACCGGCATCGAGGTCCGCCGCACCAGCAAGGAGGAGGCCGCCAAGGACACCCTGCCCTTCTGGCCCTACTTCGTCATCAAGGACCTGTTCGCGCTGGCGCTGATCCTGGCCGTGTTCTTCGCGGTCGTGGGCTTCATGCCGAACTATCTGGGCCACCCGGACAACTACATCGAGGCGAACGCGCTGGCCACGCCCGCGCATATCGTCCCCGAATGGTACTTCCTGCCCTTCTACGCGATCCTGCGCGCCTTCGACGCCGAGGTCTGGCTGGTCCAGCTGGTCCAGTTCGTGACCTTCGGCATCGTCGACGCCAAGTTCTTCGGCGTGCTGGCGATGTTCGGCGCCATCCTGGTGATGGGCCTCGCGCCCTGGCTGGACACCAGCCGCGTGCGCTCGGGCCGCTATCGCCCGCAGTTCAAGTGGTGGTTCTGGATCCTGGCCGCCGACTTCATCATCCTGATGTGGGCGGGCGCCATGCCGGCCGAGGGGATCTATCCCTATATCGCGCTGGCCGGGTCGGCCTACTGGTTCGCCTATTTCCTGGTCATCCTGCCGCTCTTGGGCGTGATCGAGAAGCCCGAACCGATGCCCGCGACCATCGAGGAAGACTTCAACGCACATTACGCGCACAAGGGCGGCTCGACCGGCCTGTCGCAGCCGGCCGAATGAGAGGACCCAGGATCATGCTGAAAGCATTCGCGTTCGCCGCCGTCACGGCCCTTGGACTGGCCGGGCCGGCGCTGGCCGCAGGCGAGGGAGGCCACATCGAGGATGTGGCCTTCCCGCACGAGGGTCCGTTCGGGGCGTTCGACCAGTTCCAGCTGCAGCGCGGCCTTCAGGTCTATACCGAGGTCTGCTCGGCCTGCCACGGCCTGAAATACGTCCCGATCCGAACCCTGTCCGACGAGGGTGGCCCCGGCCTGCCCGAGGATCAGGTCCGCGCCTATGCGGCGAACCTGCTGCCGATCATGGACGAGGCCACCGGAGAGGAGCGTCCGCGCACCATCACCGATCCCTTCCCCACCACCTCGGGTATGGGCATGGGCCCGGACCTGTCGTTGATGGCCAAGGCGCGCGCGGGCTTTCACGGCCCCTACGGCACCGGCATCAACCAGCTGGTCAAGGGCATGGGCGGTCCGGAATACATCCACGCCCTGCTGACCAGCTATACCGGCGAGGATCAGGAACAGGCCGGCGTGCTGCTGCATGAGAACACCGCCTTCCCGGGCGGCTGGATCAGCATGGCCGCGCCGCTGTCGGACGGTCAGGTCACCTATGAGGACGGCACCGAGGCCACCGTGGACCAGATGGCCATGGACGTCGCCGCCTTCCTGATGTGGACGGCCGAACCCAAGCTGATGGACCGCAAGTCCGTGGGCCTGGTCGCGGTCCTTTTCCTGCTGGTGCTGACCGCGCTGCTCTATCTGGTCAACAAGCGGCTCTGGGCGCCGCACAAGGGCAAGCTGTCCGCCTGATCGCCGGACAGGCCGACATGACAGGACGCGCCCCGCAACGGGCGCGTCTTTTCACATCTGGACAAGGCCCGGCCCGCCCGGTCACATGGCCGCCAAACGGCGGAGGCAGGCATGGCAATCTGGAACCTGGGTTCGATCAACATCGACCATGTCTATCGGCTGGAGAGCCTGCCCAAGCCCGGAGAGACACTGGCCTCGCGCGGCTATGCCCAGGGCCTGGGCGGCAAGGGCGCGAACCAGTCGGTCGCCGCGGCGCGCGCGGGCGCGGTCACGCATCACCTGGGCGCAATGGGCACGGGCGATGACTGGGTGCGCGACCGGCTGGCGCAGGCGGGCGTGGAGATGGGCCATGTCGCCCGGCTGCAGGATCAGGCCACGGGCCACGCGATCATCCTGCTGGATGCCGATGCGGAAAACGCCATCGTCATCCATCCCGGTGCGAACCGCGCCATCGACGAGGCCGCGCTGACCCAGGCCCTGTCCGCCCTGACCCCCGCCGACACGCTGCTGATCCAGAACGAGACGAACGGCCAGGTCGCCGCCGCCCGCGCGGCGCAGGCGCAGGGCGCGCGCGTGATCTATTCCGCCGCGCCCTTCGATCTGGAGGCGGTGCGCGCGGTCCTGCCCCATGTGTCGATCCTGGCGATGAACGCCGGAGAGGCCGAGCAGCTGTTCGCGGGCGTGCCGGGCGATCTGCCGGTGCAGGGCCTGCTGATCACCCGCGGCGGCGACGGGGCCGAATATCGCGACCTGACGACGGGCCAGGTGCATGAGCAGCCCTCGTTCCGCGTGACGCCGGTGGACACCACGGGCGCGGGCGACACCTTCGCGGGCTATTTCGCGGCGGCGCTGGACGGCGGGGCGGATATTCCTGCCGCCCTGCGGCTGGCCTCAGGGGCGGCGGCGCTCAAGGTAACGCGGGCGGGGGCAGGCGACGCCATCCCCACCCGCGCCGAAGTCGACGCGTTCCTGGCAGATCAGCCGATCTGACCGCGCAGGCCCCCGGTCTGCGCCCGGTCCATCAACAGGTGGTCCAGGATGACGCAGGCCGCCATGGCCTCGGCCACCGGAACGGCGCGGATGCCCACGCAGGGGTCGTGGCGGCCCTTGGTGATCACGTCGATCTCCTCTCCGCGCGCATTGATCGAGCGGCGGGGCGTGGTGATCGAGCTGGTCGGCTTGATCGCGAAACGCACGACGATGTCCTGACCGGTCGAGATCCCGCCCAGGATGCCGCCCGCATGGTTCGACAGGAACTCCGGGCCGTCCGGCCCCATGCGGATCTCGTCGGCATTGGCCACGCCGGTCAGCGCGGCCGAGGCCATGCCCTCGCCGATCTCCACGGCCTTCACGGCATTGATCGACATCATTGCGGCGGCCAGATCGGTGTCCAGCTTGGCATAGACCGGCGCGCCGAGGCCCGGCGGGCAGCCTTGGACACAAACCTCGATGGCCGCGCCGACGCTGTTCTGATCCTTGCGGATGCCGTCCAGGTAATCCGACCAGGCCTGCACCGCGCCCGCATCAGGCAGGAAGAACGGATTGTCGTTCACCGCGCCCAGGTCCAGCCGCGCGCGGTCCAGATGCATCGCCCCCATCTGCACCATATAACCGGTGATGCGCAGCTCCGGCACCATCGCGCCCAGCACCGCCTGCGCCACCGCACCGGCCGCGACCCGCGCGGCCGTCTCGCGCGCCGAAGACCGGCCGCCGCCGCGATAATCCCGCACCCCGTATTTCAGGTGATAGGTGATGTCGGCATGCCCCGGGCGAAAGCTGGTCGCGATGTCGCCGTAATCCTTGGACCGCTGGTCGGTGTTCTCGATCATCAGCTGGATCGCGGTCCCGGTGGTGACGCCCTCGAAGACGCCGGACAGGATGCGAACCTGGTCGGGTTCGCGCCGCTGCGTGGTATGCTTGGACGTGCCAGGGCGGCGGCGGTCCATGAAGCGCTGGATAAATTCTTCGGTCAGGGGCACGCCCGGCGGCACGCCGTCCACCGTCGCGCCCAGGGCCGGGCCGTGGCTTTCGCCCCAGGTGGTGAAGCGGAACTCGCGGCCGAAGGTGTTGTAGCTCATGGTCGCGTCTCCTCGGACAGGGCTTTCAACTCATAGATCAGGTCCAGCGCCTCGCGCGGGGACAGGGCGTCGGGATGGACCGCCTTCAGCCGGTCGTCCAGCGGCCGGGCCTTGGGCCCGGGCGGCGGGGCCGCGCGGAACAGCGGCAGATCGTCGATCAGCGCCACGGGGCGGGCCGACTGACGCTCTCCGCTTTCCAGCGCGGTCAGGACGGTGCGGGCGCGTTCCACGACGGAGGCGGGCAGGCCCGCCAGCTTTGCCACCTGCACGCCATAGCTGCGGTCGGCCGCGCCCTTCCTGACCTCGTGCAGGAAGATCACCTCGCCCTGCCATTCGCGCACGGTGACGGTGGCGTTCTCGACGCCCTCCAGCTTCGCGGACAGCGCCGTCATCTCGTGGTAATGCGTGGCGAACAGCGCGCGGCAGCGGTTGGCGGCATGCAGATGCTCCATCACCGCCCAAGCGATCGACAGCCCGTCCCAGGTCGAGGTGCCGCGCCCGATCTCATCCAGGATCACCAGCGCGCGGTCATCGGCCTGGTTCAGGATCGCGGCGGTTTCCACCATCTCGACCATGAAGGTCGAGCGCCCCCGCGCCAGGTCGTCGGCGGCGCCCACGCGGGAAAACAGCTGGCTGACCAGCCCGATATGCGCCGCGCGCGCGGGAATAAAGGCCCCTGCCTGCGCCAGCACCGCGATCAGCGCGTTCTGCCGCAGAAAGGTCGACTTGCCCGCCATGTTCGGCCCGGTCAGCAGCCAGATCGCGGGCGTGGCCCCGGTGGTCAGATCGCAATCATTGGCGACGAAGCTCTCCGCCTTGCGGCGCAGCGCGCGTTCCACGACCGGATGGCGGCCGCCTTCGATGACGAAGGCGCGGCTGTCGTCGACGCGCGGCCGGACCCAGCCCTCGCCCGAGGCGAGATCCGCGAAGGCGCAGGCCAGGTCGATCTCGGCCAGCGCGCGGGCCGCCTTCCCGATCCGCGCCGCCTGATCCAGGATCGCCGTCCGCAGGCGGTCGAAGATGCCCCGCTCGATCTCCAACGCGCGGTCGCGGGCGTTCAGGATGCGGGTCTCCAGTTCGGACAGTTCCACCGTGGTGAAGCGGATCTGGTTCGCGGTGGTCTGGCGGTGGATGAAGGTCTGGTTCAAGGGCGCGGCCATCATGCGCTCGGCATGGGTGGTCGTCGTCTCGATGAAATAGCCAAGGACGTTGTTATGCTTGATCTTCAGGCTGCCGACCCCGGCCAGGGCCGCGTAATCGGCCTGCATGCCCGCGATGACGCCGCGCCCCTCGTCGCGCAGGCGCCGGGTCTGGTCCAGATCGGCGTCATGCCCCTCGGCCACGAAACCGCCATCCCGCGCCAGCAGAGGCGGCTCGGCCACCAGCGCATCGTCCAGCAGATCGACCAGCGCCTCATGCCCGACCAGATCACCCGCCGCCTCGCGCAGCACCGGGGGCGCATCGCCGGGCAGACGCGCCGCGATCGCCGCGCCCTGCGTCAGCCCCGCCCGGATCGCGGCCAGATCGCGCGGCCCGCCCCGGTCCAGCGCCAGCCGCGACAGCGCCCGGTCCATGTCCGGCACCCGCGCCAGCGCGCCGCGAAGATCCGCCAGCAGCCGCGCATCCCCCGCCAGCGCCGCCACCGCATCATGGCGCGCCGCGATCAGGCCCAGATCGCGCGACGGCGCGCTGATCCGGCGTTCCAGAAGGCGCGCGCCCGGCGCGGTCACGGTGCGGTCGATGGCCGCCAGCAGCGAGCCGTCGCGCCCGCCCGACAGGGCCTGGGTCAGCTCCAGGTTCCGCCGGGTCGCGGCGTCGATCTGCATCGTGCCGCCCGCCCGTTCGCGCATGGGCGGGCGCAGCAGCGGCAGGCGGCCCTTCTGCGTCATGTCCAGATAATCGACGATGGCGCCCATCGCGGCCAGTTCGGCGCGGGTGAAGCTGCCGAAGCCATCCAGCGTCTCGACGCCATAGAGCGCGCAGAGCCGCCGCGTCCCGGCATTGCTGTCGAAGGCGCTGGCATGCAGGTCGGTCATCACCGCGCCCGCATCGCCGATCAGCTCCTCCAGCCCGGTGTCGCAGGCCAGCACCTCGCGCGGGGCCAGGCGCGCCAGTTCGAGGGCCAGGCGCGGCAGGGGGCAATCCATCACCGAAAACGCGCCGGTCGAGATGTCGACCCAGGCCAGCGCGCCCTCCTCGCGGACCACCACGAAGGCCGCCAGGTAATTGTGCCGCCGCGCCTCCAGCAGCGATTCCTCGGTCAGGGTGCCCGGTGTCACCAGCCGCACCACGTCGCGGGCCACGACCGATTTCGAACCGCGCTTCTTCGCCTCGGCCGGGTCCTCCATCTGTTCGGCGATGGCCACGCGGAACCCCTTGCGGATCAGCGTCAGCAGATAGCCCTCGGCGGCATGGACCGGCACGCCGCACATGGGGATCGGTTCCCCCAGATGGGTGCCGCGTTTCGTCAGCGCGATGTCCAGCGCGGCGGCGGCGGCCACCGCGTCGTCGAAGAACATCTCGTAGAAATCGCCCATGCGATAGAACAGCAGCGCGCCGGGATTGGCCTCCCGGATCGCAAGATACTGCGCCATCATCGGCGTGGGCTGGTCGGTCGCGTCCCTGGTCATGGGCGGTTTCTATCCGCTTGCGCGGGCGCGCGAAACCTCTACATTCAGGGGCACCTCGGGGTGCCCCATGCGGGCTGAGACGCGACAGCGGACCCGTAGAACCTGATCCGGCTCACACCGGCGGAGGGAAGGTGCGCACCCCTTCTTTTCGATCACCCGACAAGAGAGGCTGCCCATGAAATCCGTCCTGATCCCCGCTTTGCTGCTGGCCACCCCCGCTTTGGCCCAGGACCGCATCCTGACCGTCTATGCCGGCGACAGCGTCACCAGCGAATGGGGCCCCGGCCCCGCCATCGAGGAGGGGTTCGAGGCGATCTGCGACTGCGACCTGCAATTCGTGACCGGCGACGTGCTGCCGCGCATCCTGATGGAGGGGGCGGGCACCCAGGCCGACATCGTCTTCGGCCTGAACACCGACATGACCGCGCGCGCCCGCGCATCGGGCCTGTTCGCGCCGCACGGGCAGGACACGTCCGACCTGTCGCTGCCCATCGCGTGGGAGGACGACATCTTCCTGCCCTACAACTGGGGCGAGACGGCCTTCGTCTATGACAGCACCCGGCTGGAGAACCCGCCCGCCAGCTTCGCCGAGCTGCTGGAGGCCGAGGACATCAGCATCGTCATCCAGGACCCGCGCAGTTCTGTGTCGGGTCTGGCGATGCTGCTCTGGGTCAAGTCGGTCTATGGCGATGAGGCGGGCGAGGCCTGGGCGAAGCTGGCCCCCAAGGTGCTGACCGTCACCCGCGGCTGGTCCGAATCCTATGGCCTGTTCACGGATGGCGAGGCGGACATGGTGCTGTCCTATACCACGTCCCCCGCCTATCATATTGCGGCCGAAGAGGACGACACCAAGCGCGCCGCGATCTTCCCCGAGGGGCATTACTTCATGGCCGAACTGGTGGCGCAGGTCGCGGGCACCGATCAGCCCGAACTGGCGCAGGCCTTCATGGACTGGGTGCTGACCCCCGATTTCCAGGCGACGATCCCGCTGGCCAACTGGTCCCTGCCCGCGAAACTGCCTCAGGCCGACTGGCCGCAGGTGATGCGCGACCTGCCCCGGCCCGACAAGACCCTGTTCCTGTCCGAGGACGAGGCCGAGGCCCTTCGCGCCCCCGCCCTGGACGAATGGCAGCGGGCCCTCCGCTGAGCATCGGCCACGCCATCGCGGGCGCGCTGGCAGCGCTGATCCTGGGCACGCTGGCGGCGGTGGCCTGGGTCGCGGGCGGGCTGTCGGGCCTGACCGAATGGGACCTGCGCGCGGTCTGGTTCACGTGCTGGCAGGCGGCGCTGTCCGCGACCCTGTCGGCGGCGCTGGCCGTGCCAGTCGCACGCGCGCTGGCGCGGCGCCGGTTCCGGGGACGGGGGCTGCTGGTCACGCTGCTGGGCGCGCCCTTCATCCTGCCGGTGATCGTGGCAGTGCTGGGCCTGATCGCGATCTTCGGGCGCAACGGCGCGCTGAACGGCGCGCTGGAGGCCTTGGGCCTGCCCGCCATCGGCATCTATGGCTGGCAGGGGGTGATCCTGGCGCATGTGTTCTTCAACCTGCCGCTGTCGGTGCGGCTGATCCTGCAGGGCTGGCAGGCGATTCCCGCCGAACGCTTCCGGCTGGCTGCGTCCCTGGATTTCGCGCCCCGCGACATCGCCCGCCATCTGGAGCGCCCGATGCTGCGCGGCGTGCTGCCCGGCGTCTGGCTGGCGGTGTTCCTGGTCTGCCTGACCTCCTTCACGGTGGCGCTGGCCTTGGGCGGGGGGCCGCGGGCCACGACGGTGGAGCTGGCCATCTATCAGGCCTTCCGCTTCGATTTCGATCTGGGCCGGGCGGCGGCCCTGGGGATGGTTCAGATCGCGATCTGCATCGCGGCGGCGGCGCTGGCCGCGCGGATCACGGTGCCCGCGGGCTTCGGCGCGGGGCTGGACGCTTCGGGCGGGCCGCCCGCGCCCGACGGCTGGCGGCGGCCGGCGGATGCGGCGGTGATCGCGGCGGCGGCGGTGTTCCTGCTGGCGCCGCTGATCTCGGTCGCGGCGACGGGCCTGCCGCGCCTGACCGCCCTGCCGCCCGAGGTCTGGCAGGCCACGCGCCGCTCGGTGCTGATGGCGGTGATCTCGGCGCTGCTCTGCGCAGGCGCGGCCCTGGCGCTGGCCCTGACGGTGGCGCGGGGCGCGGCCCGGTGGGTCGAGGCGGCGGGCATGCTGCCGCTGATCGCCTCGCCGCTGGTGCTGGGGACGGGGCTGTTCATCCTGCTGCGCGGCACGGTCACGCCGCAGCAGATGGCCCTGCCGGTCACCGCGCTGATCAACACGGCCATGGCCCTGCCCTTCGCGCTGCGCGCGCTGATCCCCGCCGCGCGCACGCTGCAGGAGGATTACGGTCGGCTGGCCGCGTCGCTGGACCTGCGGGGCTGGGCGCGGCTGCGGCTCTTGGTCCTCCCGCGCCTGGCCCGGCCCCTGGGCTTCGGCGCGGGGCTGGCGGCGGCGCTGGCCATGGGCGATCTGGGGGTCATCACACTTTTCGCGGGCGACAACCCGACCCTGCCGCTGATGCTCTATCAGCTGATGAACGGCTATCGGCTGGCGGATGCGGCGGCCTGCGCCCTGCTGCTGATGGCGCTCAGCCTTGGCCTGTTCTGGGCCTTCGACCGGGGAGGCCGCCATGGCGCTTGAGTTCAAGGACATCCTTCTGCGTCAGGACGGTTTCACCCTGACCGCAGATCTGACCGTGCCGCAGGGGCGTCACGCGGTGATCGGAGCGTCGGGTTCGGGAAAGTCGACGCTTCTGGCGGTGATCGCGGGCTTTCTGACCCCGACGCGAGGACGCCTGCTGTGGGAGGGTGCCGACATCACCGCGCTGCCACCCGGCAAGCGGCCATTGTCGATCCTGTTTCAGCACAACAACTTGTTTCCACATCTCAGCGTGAAACAAAATGTGGGCATGGGACTGCGCCCGGACCTGAGTCTGGATCGCGTCCAGAAGGCGCGCGTGCTGGAGGTTCTGGATCAGGTCGGGCTGACCGGAACGGGGGACCGGCGCCCCGACAGCCTGTCGGGCGGACAGCAGAGCCGAGTGGCCTTGGCGCGCGTCCTGCTGCGGGCGCGGCCGCTGCTGCTGCTGGACGAACCCTTCGCGGCCCTGGGTCCCGCGCTCAAGGCCGAGATGCTGGCGCTTCTGGCGCAGGTCGCCGCGGACACGACCGTGCTGATGGTGACCCACGATCCCGAGGATGCCCGCAGCTTCGCGCCTGACACCCTGCTGGTCGAGGAGGGGCGCGTCCATCCGCCCTGCCCCACCGGGCCGCTGCTGGACGATCCGCCACCGGGGCTGCGGGCCTATCTGGGCTAGGCGATCCAAAGGCGGATGATCCAGGCCACCGTCCCGATCGCCGCGACGCTGGCCAGCCAGATCGCCACGAACCAGGCCAGCCGTCGCAGGGCCAGGGGCATCAGTGATAGCCCTGCCGGGGATCCATCTTGCCGCGGAACACCCAGTAGGAATAGGCGGTATAGGTCAGGATCACCGGCACCAGCACCGCCGCGCCGACCAGCATGAAGATCTGGCTGTTCTCGGGGGCGGCGGCCTCCCAGATGGTGACCTCGACCGGGACGATGTAGGGGAACATGGAAAATCCCAGCCCCCCGAAGGCAAGGACGAACATGCCGAGCGCGAACAGGAACGGCCAGTAGTCATGATGCCGCCGCATCAGCGTGGTGAAAAGGCCGAAGGCCAGCGCCAGCACCGCCGCGCCCACGCCCACCGCAAGAAGGATGTTCCAGCCCCCGAACCAGCGACTGTAATACCCGTCCTGCAGGAAGGGCGTCCACAGGCTGACAACGCCCATGAAGCCCACCGTGGCGACGCCCAGAAGCCACGCGCGCTTGCGCATCCGCTCCTGCAGGGGGCCGGTGGTCTTCATCACCAGCCAGGTCGCGCCCAGCAGCATGTAGCCCACCATGACCGCGACGCCGACAACCACGCTGAACGGGGTCAGCCAGTCCCACCAGCCGCCTGAATATTCCCGCGCCGCCTTGTCGATGTCGATGCCCTGCAGCAGCCCGCCCAGGGCGATGCCCTGCGACAGCGCCGCGACCGCCGACCCGCCGATGAAGGCCAAGTCCCAGACCCCGCGCCACCGCCTGGTCCGCCAGCGGAACTCGAAGGCGACGCCGCGAAAGATCAGCGCCAGCAGCATGGCCATGATCGGCGCATAAAGCGCGGGCAGGATCAGCCCGTAGGCCAGCGGAAAGGCCGCGAACAGCCCGCCGCCGCCCAGCACCAGCCAGGTCTCGTTCCCGTCCCAGACCGGCGCGACCGAGTTCATCATCAGGTCGCGGTCGCCGCCCTCGCGTTCGGCCGCGAACAGCATGCCCAGACCCAGGTCGAACCCGTCCAGCACCACATAGACCAGCACCGCGAACGCGATGACGAAGGCCCAGATGACCGTCAGGTCCAGCGATACGCCTTCCGTCAGGGGCATGGTCATTCTCCGGGTTGGGGCGCGCGCGCGCCGTGCTGATGCGCGGGGGTGGTGCCGGCGGTGCGAGTCGGGCTGTCGTTCACATCCTTCAGCCGCGGCTCGTCGCGCAGCGGAGGCCGATTCATCAGCCGCAGGATGTAGTAGGTCCCTGCCCCGAACACCGCGAAATAGACGATGATGAAGGCCATCAGCGACGCGCCCACCGCCGCCGCATCCAAGGGCGCGGCACTATCCGCGGTGCGCAGATGGCCGTAGACGGTGAAGGGCTGTCGGCCGACCTCGGTCGTGATCCAGCCCGCCAGGACCGCGATCAGCCCGGCCGGCGAAAGGATCAGCGCGGCGCGGTGCAGCATCGGGCTGTCATAGAGAACCCCCCGCCAGCGCGCCCAGAGCGACCACAGCCCGAGGCCCAGCATCGCGAAGCCCAGGGCCACCATCACCCGGAACGACCAGAAGACCACCGCGACGGGGGGCTGATCGGCGCGGGGAATGGTGTCCAGCCCGTCCAGCGGCGCGTTCAGGTCGTGCTTGAGGATCAGCGAGGACAGCTTGGGGATGCCGATGGCATAGTCCAGGCGCTGCTCCTCCTGGTTGGGGATGCCGAACAGGTAGAGCGGGGCGCCCTCGGGATGGCTTTCGAAATGGCCCTCCATGGCCATGACCTTGGCGGGCTGATGCTCCAGCGTATTGATGCCGTGCATGTCGCCCAGAACAATCTGCACGGGGGCGAAGATGGCGGCCATCCACATGGCCATGCTGAACATGGTGCGCGTGGCCGGGCTGACCCTGTCGCGGCGGTGGCGGTGGCGCAGCATGTGCAGCGCGGCCACGCCCCCCACGATGAAGGCCGTGGTCAGGTAGGCCGCCGTGACCGTGTGCATCAGCCGGTACGGGAAGGACGGGTTGAAGATCACCTGCCAGAAGTCGGTGGGCAGGAACTGGCCGGTCTCGGCGTCGATCTCGAACCCGGCGGGGGTGTGCATCCAGCTGTTCACCGACAGGATCCAGAAGGCCGACATGGCGGTCCCGAAGGCCACCGCCGCGCAGGCGATCATGTGCAGCGTTGGCCCGACCCGGTCACGGCCGAAGAGCATGATCCCCAGGAACCCCGCCTCGAGGAAGAAGGCCGACAGCACCTCATAGGCCATGGGCGCGCCGATGACCGGCCCCGCCTTGTCGGAAAAGGCCGACCAGTTGGTCCCGAATTGATAGGACATCACGATCCCCGATACGACGCCCATCGCGAAGGCCAGGGCGAAGATCTTCACCCAGTATCGGAACAGGTCCAGATACTGATGGTCGCGGGTCCACAGCCACAACCCGTTCAGCACCGCCAGGAAGCTGGCCAGCCCGATGGTGAAGGCGGGAAACAGGAAGTGGAAGCTGACGGTGAAGGCGAACTGGATGCGGGCCAGAAGGATGGCGTCGGCATTGTCGAACATCGGATGCCTTTCACGACGGGATGCGCGGCCGCGGCGGGAACCGCAATCACCATCACCCTATCGCATTTGAACCCGCGGTGGTTCCGAAATCGTCCGGGGCCCCGTCGCGCGGCAAGGCCGCGGCCGCCGCACGCCGCACCGCGCGGGTCAGGGGCGTCAGCGACGCGGCCGCCACGCGGTTCACCTGCCAGACCAGCGCCACGTCATGCGGCACGCCGGGCGCCAGCGCGACCAGCCGCCCCGCCGCCAGATGCCCCGCGACCAGGGCCTCGGGGTTCAGGCCCCAGCCCATGCCAGCGAGGCACGCCTCGACGAAGCCGGTGCTGGAGGGCAGGCCATGCGCGGGCAGGCTGCCCACGCCCCAGTGCCGGGCGGCCCAGTCCTGCTGCATCCGGTCCTTGCGGTTGAAGGCCAAGGCGGGCGCGCGGGCCAGCGCCGCGGCGGTGACGCCGCCCGGAAAGTGCCGCGCCATGAAGTCCGGGCTGGCCGTCGCGCGATAGCGCAGGACGCCCAGGGACCGCATCTCGCATCCGGGCACCGGCTGCGCCGAGGCGGTGACGGCGGCCAGGACCCGGCCCTCGCGCAGCCAGTCGGCGGTATGGCCTTCGTCATCGACGGACAGATCGACCAGCACCGCGCCATCGGCGGTGAAATCGGCCAAGGCGGGCAGGAACCAGGTCGCCAGGCTGTCGGCATTGACCGCGACGCGCAGGCTGGGCCGCGGGTCCGAGGGCTGCGAGAGGCCCGGAAGGTGACGGGCCAGGCCGGCCTCCAGCAGGTCGACCTGCTCCATATGGCGGCACAGGCGCAAGCCCGCCGGGGTGGCGGTGCAGGGCTGGCCGCGCCGGATCAGCACCGTGCCCAGACGCTCCTCCAGCTGGCGCACCCGCTGCGACACGGCCGAGGGCGAGATGTTCAGCGCCCGCGCCGCCTGATCGAAGCTGCCCAGGCGGGCGATCAGCGCGACGGCACGGGCGGCGGCATGGTCCAGCATCGGTTTTCCTTCACCCGCGTAAGCCATCCGAATTTGTCCGGGGCGGGACGACAGGCTAGGACGGGGGCGATCCACGGGAAAGGCCCCGCAATGAGCGTCTTCTTCACCGGCATGGCGACCGGGCTTGGGCTGATCGTGGCGATCGGCGCGCAGAACGCCTTCGTGCTGCGGCAGGGGCTGCGGGGGCAGCATGTGACCGCCGTGGCGCTGACCTGCGCGCTGTCGGATGCGCTGCTGATCGGGGCGGGCGTGGCGGGGGCGGGGGCGCTGACCGCGCGGCTGCCTTGGCTGGACCCGGTGATGCGGGCGGCGGGGGCGGCGTTCCTGATCTGGTACGGGGCGCGCAGCCTGCGGTCCGCGCTGCGATCCGACGCGGCGCTGGAGGTGGCGGGGCAGGGGCCGGACGCGCCGCTTGGGGCGGTGCTGGCCACCTGCCTGGCGATCACCTGGCTGAACCCGCATGTCTGGCTGGACACGGTGGTGCTGCTGGGCGCGATCTCGACCCAGTATCCGGGGTCCGAGGCATGGTTCGCGGCGGGCGCGATCAGCGGATCGTTCCTGTTCTTCCTGACGCTGGCGCATGGGGCGGCGTGGCTGCGGCCGGTCTTTGCCCGGCCCCGCGCGTGGCGGCGGCTGGAATTCGCGATCGCCCTAGTCATGTGGGCGATCGCGGCCAGCCTGGTCTGGCCGTGGGTGGCGGCTATTGCGCCATCTCCTCGACCCTGACGGTCACGTCCATGTCCTCGGCGCCCGACCCCATGGCGACGCCCCGGATCGGGGCCGCATCCGCGGCATCCAGGCCCGATCCCAACCGCACATAGCGCTCGTCCGGACAGCAGCGGTTCGCCGCGTCGAAGCCGACCCAGCCCAGGCCCGGCACATGGATCTCGGCCCAGGCATGGGCCGCGTCATGGGCCTTGCCGTCCAGCGTCGAGTGCAGATAGCCCGAGACATAGCGCGCCGGCATGCCCGACAGGCGCGCGATGGCGGTCAGCGCATGGGTGTGGTCCTGGCAGACCCCCTCGCCCAAGGCCAGGGCCTGCGCGGCGGTGGTGCCGGTCTGCGTCACGCCGGGGCGAAAGGCGATGCGGTCGCTGATCGCGCTGGACAGGCGGTGCGCCCGGTCCAGCGGGTCGTCGCCCGCCACGGACGCGGCCAGTTCACGCAGCGCATCGTCGGGCCGGGTCGCCGGGCTGTCTCGCAGATAGGTCAACGGGTTGATCATCTCGCGGTGGCCGCGCAGAACGCCTGCCGTGTCGCGCGTGTCCACGCGGCCGGTGATGCGGACCGTGACCTGATCGACCGGGCCGCGCACGGTCCAGCCCTCGATCCAGTCGCCGGCGCCGTCGCGGAAGCCCGGCCCGCGCAGCCCGCCCGACACGTCGATCTGCCAGTCATGGGTCTTCTGCCCCTCGAAGATCGAGGGCGTCAGGCGCAGGCTCTGGACCAGGTTCCGGATCGGCTGGTCATAGCGATAGAGCGTCTCATGGGCGATCATCAGGCGCATGGGTCACACTCCTCCCAGCAGATAGTCCTGGTGCACCAGGTTCGAGACGGTGGACAGCTCCTGGATGAACCAGCTGAGGAACTCGTGCAGGCCCTCGTCGAAGATCATCTCGATGTCGCGGGCCTGCAGCGCGGCCAGCACCTCGCGCGCCTTGTCGCGGGCGCTGGTCGGCACGCTGTCGCCATAGCGCCGCGCCAGCCCCTCCAGGTGCCACACCGTCTCATAGAGCGAGGTGATCAGCGCGCGCGGGCTTTCCCCGTTCAGGATCAGGAAATCGGCCACCTGCCCCGCGGTGATGTCGCCGCCATAGGCCCAGTGATAGGCCCGATGCGCCGACAGCGCGCGCAGGATCACCTGCCACTGATAGGTGTCCAGACCCGATCCGACGAATTCGATGCGCGGCAGCAGCACGAAATACTTCACGTCCAGCAGGCGGGCGGTCGCGTCGGCCCGCTCCAGCCCATAGCCCAGGTTCATGAAGTGCCAGCCGTCGTTGCGCAGCTGCGAGGCGTTGATCGCGCCCCGCACGGTCGAGGTGTGGGCGGTCACGAAATCGGTCAGCGAGGCCGTGTCCAGCTTGGCCCGCGGGGTGCGCTCGATCTTGCGCAGCTCCTGATAGGCCACGTTCAGCGCGTCCCAGACCTGGCTGGTCAGCGCGGTGCGCACGATGCGCCCGGCCTCGCGCGCCTTCTCGACGCAGCTGACAACCGATGAGGGGTTGTCATGGTCGAAGAAGATGAACTCCTCGATGTTCTCCTGGGTGATGCCGCCGTATTTCTGGCCGAACAGGTCCGCGCTGCCCGAGGCCTGCAGCAGCGAGTTCCATTCGTTCTGATAGCCGGCCTCGGTATTGGGCAGCAGCGTGATGCGCTGGCCCACGTCCAGCAGGCGGGCGGCGGTTTCGGCGCGTTCCAGATGGCGGCCCATCCAGAACAGGTTGGAGGCGGTGCGGCTGAGCATCGTGTTGCGTCCCCTCATTCCGACAGGACCCAGGTGTCCTTGACACCTCCGCCCTGTGACGAGTTCACCACCAACGACCCCTCGCGCAGCGCGACGCGGGTCAGGCCGCCCGGCACCAGCTCAATCCGGTCGCCGCACAGGCAATAGGGCCGCAGGTCCACATGGCGCGGCGCGATGCCGTCCTCGACGAAGGTCGGGCAGGTGGACAGGGCCAGCGTGGGCTGGGCGATGTAGTTCGACGGATTGGCCTGGATCTTGGCGCGGAAGGTCTCGATCTCCTCCCTCGTGGACTTGGGGCCGACCAGCATGCCGTAGCCGCCCGATCCGTGGACCTCCTTGACGACCAGTTCGGGCAGGTGCTCCATCACATAGCGGTAATCGTCGTCCTTCCACAGCGTCCAGGTCTGGACGTTGTTCAGGATCGGCTCCTCGCCCAGATAGAACCGGACCATCTCGGGGACGAAGGTGTAGATGGCCTTGTCGTCGGCCACGCCCGCGCCCGGCGCGGAACAGATCGACACCCCGCCCGAACGATAGACGTCCATCAGCCCCGGAATGCCCAGCATGCTGTCGGGCCTGAAGCACAGCGGGTCCAGGAACGGGTCGTCGATCCGGCGATAGATCACGTCCACCCGGCGCGGGCCGGTGGTGGTGCGCATGTAGCAGAACTCGCCATCCACGAACAGGTCCTGCCCCTCGACCAGCTCGACCCCCATCAGGTTGGCCAGGAAGCTGTGCTCGTAATAGGCGCTGTTGAAATGGCCGGGCGTCAGGATCACGCAGGTCGGCCGGTCGTTGCATTTCGCCGGCGCCACCGATTCCAGCGTGCGGCGCAGGAGGTCGGGATACTGGTCCACGGGCTCGATCCGGTTGCCGCGGAACAGGCCGGGGAACATGCGCATCATGATCTCGCGGTTCTCCAGCATGTAGCTGACCCCGGACGGCGTGCGGCAGTTGTCCTCCAGGACGTAGAACTCGTCCTTGGCGGTGCGCACCAGGTCGATGCCGATGATGTGCGAATAGATGCCGCGCGGCGGCACCACGCCGACCACGGCCTTCTCATAGGCCTCGTTCTGATAGACCAGCCGCGCCGGGATGCGGCCCGCGCGGATGATCTCTCCGCGGCCATAGACGTCGCGCAGGAAGGCGTTCAGCGCCCGCGCGCGCTGCTTGATGCCGCGCTCCAGGCGGCGCCACTCGGCCTGCTCAAAGACCCGGGGCATCATGTCGAAGGGGATCAGCCGGTCCGGATCGCCGCCCTCGCCATAGACGGCGAAGGTGATGCCGATGCGCCGGAACAGCGCCTCGGCCTCGGCCTGCTTCATCTGGCGGAAGTCGTCGGGCATCGTCTCGACCCATTCCCGCAGCCGGGCATAGGGTTCGCGCACGCGCTCGCCCTCGAACATCTCGTTGTATGTGCTCATCCATCCCCCACTCGTCACGCGTCATTCAGGGTCTTGCGCCCCGCCGATGATCCGCGTCCGCCCGTCCGAAGTCCACAGCAGAACCGCCGGATTTGCCTGTTGGTTCCGCAGCATGACCGGCCGGGCGAAGCCGTGCCGATGCACGGGACGGCAGGCTGCCGGTTTTGCGGGCAGTTCAGGTCAGCTCGATGGCGACGGCGGTACCCTCTCCGCCGCCGATGCAGATGGCGGCGACCCCCCGGCTGAGGCCGCGGGCCTGCAGCGCATGGATCAGCGTGACGATGATGCGCGCCCCCGATGCGCCGATCGGATGGCCCAGGGCGCAGGCCCCGCCGTTCACGTTGACGCGGTCATGCGACAGGCCCATGCGCGCCATGAAGGCCATGGGGACGACGGCAAAGGCCTCGTTCACCTCCCACAGATCGACGCTGTCGGTGCTCCAGCCGATCCGGGCCAGCAGCTTTTCGGCAGCAGGCACGGGGGCGGTCGGGAACTGTCCGGGCGCCTGACCGTGGCTGGCATGACCCAGGATGCGCGCGACGGCGCCCGACGGATCGGCCCCGATCACCAGCGCCGCCGCCCCGTCCGAGATGCTGGAGCTGTTGGCCGCCGTCACCGTCCCGTCCTTGCGGAAGGCGGGCTTCAGCCGCGGGATCTTGTCGGGGCGGGCCAGGCCCGGCTGCTCGTCGATCTCGACGATTCGGTCGCCGCCGCGGCCCGGCACGGTGACCGCGGCGATCTCGGCGGCAAAGGCGCCCCGGGCAATGGCCTCCTGCGCGCGGGTCAGGCTGGCCAGGGCGTATTCGTCCTGCGCCTGCCGGGTGAAGGCGAACTCGGCGGCGCAATCCTCGGCGAAGGTGCCCATCAGGCGGCCCTTGTCATAGGCGTCCTCCAGCCCGTCCAGGAACATGTGGTCCAGGACCTGCCCATGCCCCAGACGCGCGCCCGCCCGCATCTTCGGCAGCAGATAGGGGGCGTTCGACATGCTCTCCATGCCGCCGGCCACGACCGTCTCGGCACTGCCCGCGGCGATCGCGTCGGCGGCCATCATGACCGCCTGCATGCCCGATCCGCACATCTTGTTCAGCGTCGTGGCCGGCACCTCCTGTCCCAGCCCCGCGGCAAAGCCCGCCTGACGCGCCGGCGCCTGCCCCTGCCCGGCGGGCAGCACGCAGCCCATCAGCAGCGAATCGACCGGCCGCCCGCCTGCCTGCGCCAGCGCGGCACGGATCGCCGTGCCGCCCAGATCGGCGGCGGCGACGGGCGACAGCGCCCCCATCAGCCCGCCCATCGGGGTGCGCGCGGCACCTTGCACGAAAATCTGTCGTGTCGTCATGAATTCCCCCTCATGTCCCTGCCCTCCGCTTACCGGATCGTAACCTTTCCCGTCTACTGAGGAACGCAGAAGCACAGGAAAGGCCGATCATGCAGTTCATCGTCGAAGAGACCGAGTCCCACCTGCACATCACGGTGACGGAGCCCCGGATCGACGCGGCGATCGCGACCTTGTTCAAGGACAAGCTGCGCGAGATCGTGGTCGGCCGCCGCAAGCCCGTCCATCTGGACATGGCCGCGGTCGACTTCATGGACAGCTCCGGCCTGGGTGCCATGATCGCCGTCCGCAAGAGCCTGCCCGAGACGGTGGAGCTGGTGCTGCTGGCGCTGACCCCGAATGTCGAGCGGGTGTTCCGCCTGACGCGAATGGACAGCGTCTTCGACATCCGCCCCGCGGTCCCGGCCTCCCATGCCTCCCGGCCCCACACCGCTCAGCCCCACATCGCTCAGCCCCACATCGCTCAGAAGGAGCAACGTGAATGACCTCCAGCGAACGCTCCGGCATCGGCGTCGATGCCGGCACGGGCGCGCGTCCCGCGGCCCGGACGCAGCCGATGTTCCACCGCGTGCTCAGCGCGCATCCGATGACCGTGCGCGACACGCTGAGCGACGTGCGCCTGCGCTTCCGCGCCGAGGTCAGCGACGACACCCTGGGACGGCTGGAGCTGGTCCTGGCCGAGGTGATGAACAACGTGGCCGAACACGCGCCCCTGACGGCGCCCGACGACGCCGAGCCGCACCTGCCGGTGATCCACCTGTGCATCGTGCGCCACAGCGGCGGGCTGGCCTGCGCGCTGACCGATGACGGAGCGTCCCTGCCCGACGACTGCCTGCTGCCGCGCGGCCTGCCGCCGATGCTGGCCGACGACATGCCCGAGGGCGGGTTCGGCTGGTTCCTGATCCAGGACCTGACGCAGGCGCTGTGCTACTACCGCGAGGAGAGCCGGAACTATCTGGCCTTCAGCATCCCCTTCACGCAGCGCGAGGCCGAGGGCGCCTGATGCGGCCTCAGTTCACCGGTCCCGCCAGGAAATAGCGTCCGTCCTCGAAGGCGCCGAACATGTCGCCGACCTCGGGATGGTCCAGCGGCTCTCCCGAACAGTCCAGCTCCAAGTTCTGCTCCGAGACATAGGCGACGTAATAGGTCGCCTCGGTCTCGGCAAAGAGATGGTAGAAGGGCTGATCCTTGTCGGGGCGCACGTCCTCGGGGATGGATTCGTACCATTCGTCGGTATTGGCGAATTCCGGATCGACATCGAAGATCACCCCGCGGAACGGGCGCGACCGGTGACGGACCACCTGTCCAAGGCTGTATTTCGCATGGCGGCTCTGGGCCGGCATCCGCGCGGGTTCCATCATCTCATTCCGGCTCGATCAGACGTCAGCGCGCCTTCTAGCGCGACCCGTCAGCGCTGTCCACCGAATCGCCCCACTGCCTCAGGGCGCGCGGTCCTCGGCCAGCAGGGGCACGGTCGCCATCGACATCTTGGCCGATCCCTCGGTCACCTGGCTGGCATGGGCCAGATAGATCAGCACCCGGTTCTCGGCATCATAGACGCGCTGGACCCGCAGCGTCTTGAAGACCAGCGACCGCCCCTCCGAGAACAGCGCCTCCGCCTCCCCGGGGTCCAGCGCCGAGACGTCGATCGCCCCCGTCCGCGCGCATTGGATCGCGCTGTTCGAGGGGTCCTCAAACCAGTTCCCCTGGCTCAGCCGGTCCAAGACCGAGCGTTCGAAATAGGCCAGATGGCAGGTCACGCCGGGCACGTCGGGATCGCGGATCGCCTCGATCACCACGTCGTTCCCGACCCAGTCCACGCCGACCCGGCCGATCTCCTCGGCGGCGGCGGGCAGGGCCAGCAGGCTCAGCAGGGCGGCAAGGCGCATCGGTTCACTCCGGCGACAGGGGCTCTCGGCCCGATTCGGTCAGCAGATGCACGGCGCCCGGCTCGATCACGGCCGTGGCCAGCGGACGGCCATAGGCGGCACCGCCATCCATGTTCAGGCGGTTTCGATACAGCGCCGGACGCTCCAGCGCGGTATGGCCATGCACGACCAGCGGGCCGTGATCGACCTCGCTGTCCAGGAACCCCTGACGGATCCAGACCAGGTCCTGCTCCTGCTGCCGCTGCAGGTCGATGCCCGGCCGCACGCCCGCATGCACGACCAGCGCCAGCGGATGCAGGTGCCACAGCGGCAGCCCGGCCAGGAACCGGACGTGATCGTCCGGCACCGCCCGTCGCGCGGCCTCCAGCAGGGCCGCCCGCGGCATCCCGGCGTCCAGCCCGTAGGAGGCCAGCGTCGCCGCCGCCCCCAGCCCCGGATGGTCGATCCAGTGCTGACCCGAGGACAGGCCCGGATCGACCCAGTCGGGCCGCTGCAGGAAGGCGGGCAGGAACCGGTCGTGATTGCCGCGCGTGACGATCCAGGGCCGCCCGGCGCGCCGGCCCTCCATCAGGTGCTGGACAACGCCGCGCGAATCGGGTCCCCGGTCGATCAGGTCGCCCACATGGGCGATGACCGCATCGCGACCGCCATCGCGGAAGATCCGTTCTTGCGCGGCCTTCAGCTGTTCCAGATGTCCGTGGATGTCGCCGATCGCGTAAAGTCGCATCCGTCCTCCGGTCATGGCGCACGGCAGGAGGGCCGCACGCCCCATGGCTAGGGGCGTGCGGCGGGAAGGTCAAACCTCGAATTGCAGGCGGCGGGCCTGCAGGAACTTGCCGGTGTTCTGCAGCGCGGCCAAGGCCTCGTCGCTGATCGCCTCGTCCAGGTACAGGATGGCGATGGCATCCGCGCCGTTCGCGGCCCGGCCCAGGGTGAAGTTCGCGATGTTCACGCCCAGATCGCCCAAGGTCATCCCCAGGGCGCCGATCACGCCCGGCACGTCCTTGTTGCGGGTATACAGCATGTGCGCGCCCACCTCGGCATCCACGTTGATGCCGCGGATCTGGATGAAGCGCGGCTTGCCGTCGCTGAAGACCGTGCCTGCGATGGACCGCTCGCGGGTCTCGGTGACGCAGGTGACCTTGACGTACCCCTCATAGGCGCCGGCCTTGTCCTGCCTGGTCGTCGACACCTGCACGCCCCGCTCCTTGGCCATGACCGGTGCCGAAACCATGTTCACGTCCGGATTCGTGGCCTGCATCACGCCGGCGATGACGGCCGCGTTCAGCGCGTTCAGGTTCATCTCGGACACGACGCCGTCGTACAGCACGTTGATCGCCTTGATCGGCTCGTCCGTCATCTGGCCCACGAAGGCGCCCAGATGGCCGGCCAGCTTGATCCAGGGGCCCATCACCGCGGCCTCCTCGGCCGTGACCGACGGCATGTTCAAGGCGTTCTGCACCGCACCCGACAGCAGATAGTCCGACATCTGCTCGGCCACCTGCAGGGCGACGTTCTCCTGCGCCTCGGTGGTCGAGGCGCCCAGATGCGGCGTCACGACCACGTTCGGCAGGTTGAATAGCGGGCTTTCGGTCGCGGGCTCGACGGCGAAGACGTCGAAGGCGGCGCCGGCCACGCGCCCGTCCTTCAGCGCCTCGGCCAGCGCCTCCTCGTCCACCAGGCCGCCGCGGGCGCAGTTGATGATGCGCACGCCCTTCTTCAGCTTGGCGATGGCCTCGCGCGACAGGATGTTCTTGGTCTTCTCGGTCAGCGGCACGTGGAAGGTGATGAAATCCGCCCGGCCCAGCAGCTCGTCCAGCTCGACCTTGGTGACGCCGATCTCGCGCGCCCGCTCCTCGGACAGGAAGGGGTCATAGGCCAGCACCTTCATGTGCAGCCCCAAGGCGCGGTCGATCACGATGGACCCAATATTGCCCGCCCCGATGACGCCCAGGGTCTTGTTGAACAGCTCGACCCCCATGAAGCGGTTCTTCTCCCACTTGCCGGCATGGGTGCTGACGCTGGCCTCGGGCAGCTGGCGAGCGACCGCGAACATCATCGCGATGGCATGCTCGGCCGTGGTCACACTGTTGCCGAAGGGCGTGTTCATCACGATGACGCCCTTCTTGCTGGCGGCCGGGATGTCGACGTTGTCGACCCCGATGCCCGCACGGCCGATGACCTTCAGGTTCGCCGCCTGCTCCAGCAGCTTCTCGGTCACCTTGGTCGCGGACCGGATGGCCAACCCGTCATACTGCCCGATCACCTCGGCCAGCTTCTCCTTGTCCTTGCCCAGATCGGGCAGGTAATCCACCTCGACGCCGCGATCGCGAAAGATCTGGACGGCGGTTTCCGACAGCTTGTCGGACACGAGAACCTTCGGCATGGGACTTATCCTTGTCATGCGGCATCCGGGCACAGCCTCGCGGACGCCTTGTTTCTTCTTCAGAAAAATATCCTGCGGGGGGTCCGGGGGGCGCAAGGCCCCCCGGCCTCTCGGATCACTGCGCGGCCAGCTCGGCGCGGTAGGCCCATTCGATCCACGGCATCAGGGCCGCGACATCGGCGGTCTCGACCGTCGATCCGCACCAGATCCGCAGACCGGCCGGCGCATCGCGATAGGCGCCCGCATCCAGCGCGACGCCCTCCTTCTCCAGCCGCTTGGCCACGGCCTTGGCAAAGGCCGCGCCGTCCTTGATGGCCGGATCGGTGAACTTCAGGCAGACGCTGGTCGTCGATGCGGTGGCCGGGTCCTCGGCCAGATCGGCGATCCAGTCCTTGTCCGCGATGAAATCGCGCACAGCAGCCGCATTGGCATCCGCCCGCGCGATCAGCGCCGGCAGACCGCCCAGGGATTGCGCCCATTTCAGCGCGACCAGGTAATCCTCGACCGCCAGCATCGAGGGCGTGTTGATCGTCTCGCCCTTGAAGATGCCCTCGATCAGCTTGCCGCCCTTGGTCATGCGGAAGATCTTGGGCAGCGGCCAGGCGGGGACATAGGTCTCCAGCCGCTCGACAGCGCGCGGCGACAGGATCAGCACGCCATGCGCACCCTCGCCGCCCAGCACCTTCTGCCAGCTGAAGGTCACCACATCCAGCTTGTCCCAAGGCAGGTCCATGGCAAAGGCCGCGCTGGTCGCGTCGCAGATGGTCAGGCCCGCGCGGTCCGCGGGGATCGCGTCGCCGTTCGGCACGCGCACGCCGCTGGTGGTGCCGTTCCAGGTGAAGACGACATCCTTGTCGAACTCGACCTCGGCCAGATCGACGATCTTGCCGTAATCGGCCTTGCGGACGGTGGCATCCAGCTTCAGCTGCTTCACGGCATCCGTGACCCAGCCCTCGCCGAAGCTTTCCCAGGCCAGCATCTCGACGGGGCGGGCGCCCAGCAGGGACCACATGGCCATCTCGACGGCGCCGGTGTCGGAGCCGGGGACGATGCCGATGCGGTAATCGGCCGGCACGCCCAGGACCGCGCGGGTCAGCTCGATCGCCTCGGCCAGCTTGGACTTGCCGACGGCGGCGCGATGCGACCGGCCCAGGGGCGCGTCCGACAGCATGTCCAGCGAATAATGGGGGATCTTGGCGCAGGGGCCAGAGGAGAAGCGCGGATTTGCCGGCCGCGCGGCCGGGATCGCATGATCGGTCATGTGACTAGCCTTCCAGCTAAAGGCCCCTCGTTGGGGAGGGGTGTCCCACGGACCGACATACGCGCGCCATGCCCCCGAAGCAAGCCCCTTGCGCGGCGGTCAGCCGCCGGGCGGGGGAGCACCGGCGCCGTCCACCTGCGCCAGAACGGCCGCGAAGCGCTCCAGAAAGGCCGCGCGGGTCTCGGCCGGGGGGCGCAGGGTGATGCTCAGGTCGGGCAGCATCTGCGCCTCGGGGACGGGGAACAGGCGCTGCGCCTCGGCCGCGCCGAAGCCCGCGATGGTCACCGCCTCCAGGCGGGCCGAGACGCGGTCGGCCGCCTTGATCCGCCGCTTGACCGCCACGGGCAGCACCGCGGGCAGACCGAAGCGCAGATGGATCGCCGCCGCCAGACGCGCGTCCATCGCCTTGTATTCGCCGCCCAGGGCCGCCTTCACCGGAGAGATCATGTCCCCGATGACATATTCCGGCGCGTCATGCAGCAGCGCGGCCAGCCGCCAGCGCGGATCGCAGCCGGGGTCCAGCCGCGCCATGATCTGCTCCACCAGCAGCGAATGTTCCGCCACCGAATAGGGCCAGTCGCCCTGCGTCTGGCCGTTCCAGCGCGCGACGAAGGCCAGGCCGTGGGCGATGTCCCCGATCTCGATGTCGAAGGGCGTCGGGTCCAGCAGGTTCAGCCGGCGGCCCGACAGCATCCGCTGCCAGGCGCGCGATGCGGGCCTGGCCATCGGATCTTACGACAGGCGCTGGTCGGCGGGCGCGGCTTGGGCGGCCTGGGCGCGGCGCGCCAGTTCCTGGCGGTAGAGGGCCACGAAATCGACCGGGTCCATGTTGAAGGCCGGAAAGCCGCCGTCGCGGGTCATGTCCGAGATGATGCGCCGGACATACGGGAACAGCATGCGCGGGCATTCGATCATCAGGAACGGGTGCAGCTGCTCCTGCGGGACGCCGTCGATCTGGAAGACCCCGCCGTAATCCAGCTCGGCCAGGAACAGCGTCGCGCCGTCGCCCTTGTTGGTCGAGGTAACGCGGTACTTGGTGATGACCTCGTACTGGGTGTCGCTGCCGCGCTTGCGGGCGTCCAGGCTGACCTGCACGGTGATCTCGGGCAGGACCTCGCCCTGGGGCGCGCCCTTCTGGGCGACGGCGTTCTCGAACGACAGGTCGCGGATGAACTGGGCCAGGATCTGCATGCGCGGCTGCGCGGCGGCCGGGGCCTGGGGCTGGGCTGCGCCGTTCTGCGGGGTGTCTTCGGTCATGGTCCTACCTTCGTTATCCGTATGGGCGTGATGCGTATGGGCGCAAAGCCTGCGAACATGACGCGTGCAGACCGCGTTCTAGCAGGCCGGCACGCGGCGCTCAATGCCGGGTCCAGCCGGAGCCCCGGCCCGTTCCGCGACCCGGCGGCGGCGGCACGTCGCCCAGCTCCGGCGGCAGGTCCACCGGCGGGCGCGGGGACCCGCCGTCATCGGCCACGACGTAATCGCCGTCGATCACACCGGCGTCATAGGGGGGGCGGTGCGGCTCATGTCGGGGCATGCCCCGCGTCGTGGTGACGCGCCGGGCGATGCGCGACATCAGCAGGCGGCGCACCCCCGGCACCAGCAGCGCCAGGCCCAGGATGTCGCTGAAGAAGCCCGGAATCAGCAGCAGCAGGCCCGCTACGATCACCATCGCGCCATCGGCCATGGGGCGCATGGGGTCGCGCATCTCGGCCAAGCTGCGCTGGACCTCCAGCCCCGCGCGGGCGCCCTGACCGCGGATGAGGGCTATGCCCAGGACGGCCGACAGCACCACGAGGCCCAGGGTCGGCCACAGGCCGATCAGCCCTCCGACCTGGATGAACAGCGCGATCTCGATGATCGGCACCACCAGAAACATGGCGAACAGCCGCATGTGAATTCCCCTTCCTGCCGGCGCGGAAACTGGACTTGCGCCAAGGCACTCCCTACATAATGCACAGACCGCCCGATACCAACGCCGTTTGACCAGAGGTTGCCCTGCATGTCCAACCCGCTACTCCAGCTGATCGTCCTTGCCGGAATCGCGATCTTTCTGATCCTGCGGCTGAAAAACGTGCTGGGGACACGCGACGGGTTCGAGCCCCCGCAGGTCGACCAGACCCCCGCCCGCCCCGGCCGCTTCGAGGTGATCGAGGGCAGCGCGGATGAGCCCGACCACGACATCCTCGACCATGCCGAGGCCGGCGGCCCCGCCGCGACCGCGCTGGCCGCGATGAAGCGGGCCGAGCCGTCTTTCGGGCTGCGCGACTTTCTGGGCGGCGCGCGCCAGGCCTACGAGATGATCCTGATGGCCTTCGAGCGGGGCGACCTGTCCGAGGTCCGTCCCTTCCTGGCCCCCGAGGTCGCCGAGGCCCTGCAATCGGTCATCGACCAGCGCAGCGCCGCGGGCCAGACCGTCGAGGCGACCTATCTGGGCACCCGCGACACCAGCCTGGCGGCGGCCGAATACGACCCCGCCACGCGCGTCGGCCAGATCACCGTCCGCTTTGTCGGGGAGCTGATCGCCGTGACCCGCGCCGCCGACGGCAGCGTGGTCGAGGGCGACCCCAAGGCCCCGCGCAAGCAGAAGGACACTTGGACCTTCGCCCGTCCGATGGGTCAGGACGACCCCAACTGGCAGCTTGTCGCGACCGGCTGATGGCACGCCGACGGGGGCTGACGCCCGAGGACCGGGATCTCTGGACCCGCGTCGCGCGAACCGCAGAACCGCTGGACCCCAAGCGCAAGGGACAGGCCGCCGATCTGGCGGCCTTTGCTGATATGATCGCCCCCCCTGCGCCCGCGCCCACGCCGCCCGCCCCGCTGCCGCGGTTCCGCGTGGGCCAGGCCGCGTCCCTGCCCGCCCCCAAGATCGCGCGCCCCGTCTCGCCCGCCGAGCAGCTGTCGGCCGCGGCCCTGCGCATGGACGCGCGGACCCATCGCCGGATGAGCAAGGGAAAGCTGCACCCCGAGGCGCGTCTGGACCTGCACGGCCTGACCCTGTCCGAGGCGCAGCCGGAACTGCTGCACTTCATCCTGCACAGCCATGCGAACGGCCTGAGGCTGGTGCTGGTCATCACGGGAAAGGGGCGGGGCGATCACGGGCCGATGCCGACGCGACCGGGCGCGCTGCGCTATCAGGTGCCTTACTGGCTGCATGCGGCGCCCCTGTCGGCGGTGGTGCAGCAAGTCAGCGCGGCACATTTCCGCCATGGCGGCGACGGGGCCTATTACGTCTATCTGCGCCGGCCCAAGGGTTAGGCGCGCGCCCCGGATGCGGGGCGCGCGGCGCGGGTCACAGCCGGACGTTCGACTTCGGTCCCGCGAAGTACCAGATGATCAGGCCGACAACCGGCAGGATCACGATCAGCAGGATCCACAGGATCTTCGATTTGTTGCTGGCATTCGTGTTGATGATCTGCGCGATCGCCCAGACATCCAGCACGAAGATGATGACGCTGAAAATCCAACCCATGTGATCCGTCCCCTTCTGTGTTCAGCCAGCCAACCCGACAGGGCCGCGCCGGGTTCCCCGGTCACAGGACATAGCGCGACAGGTCGGTCGACCGCGACAGATCGCCCAGATGGCGTTCCACGAAATCGGCATCCACGCTGACCGACTGGCCGCTGCGGTCGGGGGCGGTGAAGGACAGCTCCTCGAACACCCGTTCGATCACCGTGTACAGCCTGCGCGCACCGATGTTCTCGACGGATGCGTTGACCTCGGCCGCGATGCGGGCCAGCGCGGCGATGCCGTCCTCGGTGAAGGCCACGCTGACACCCTCGGTCTGCATCAGCGCGGTGTACTGGCGCGTCAGGGCGTTGTCGGTCTCGGTCAGGATGCGGACGAAATCCGCCTCGCTCAGCGCGCGCAGCTCGACCCGGATCGGCAGGCGGCCCTGCAGTTCGGGCAGCAGGTCCGAGGGTTTCGCCACATGGAACGCCCCCGAGGCGATGAACAGGATATGGTCCGTCTTGACCGCGCCGTATTTGGTGCTGACCGTCGTGCCCTCGATCAGCGGCAGCAGGTCGCGCTGCACGCCCTCGCGGCTGACATCGCCGCCGCGCGCCTCTGCGCGGGCGCAGACCTTGTCGATCTCGTCGATGAAGACGATGCCGTTCTGCTGCACCGCCTCCAGCGCCGCGGCCTTGACCGCGTCGTCGTCCAGGAGCTTGTCGGCCTCCTCCGCGATCAGCAGCTCATAGCTTTCCGCCACCGTCACCTTGCGCCGCACCTTGCGGCCGCCAAAGGCCTTCATCAGCCCCGACAGGTCCATCATCCCGCCCAGGGGCTGGCCCGGCTGGCCGGGCATCTCCATCCCGCCCAGCGGGTTCGAGTTGTCCTGAACCTCCAGCTCGATCACCGTGTCGTCCAGCTCGCCGCGCTTCAGCTTGTCGCGGAACATCTGGCGGGTGCCGTCGCGGGCATCCTTGCCGGCCAGGGCCTCGACCACGCGCTCCTCGGCGGCCCTGTGGGCGCGGGCCTTGACCGCCTCGCGCATCCGCTCGCGCGTGTCGATCATGGCGGCATCCGTCAGGTCGCGGATGATCTGCTCGACGTCGCGGCCGACATAGCCGACCTCAGTGAACTTGGTCGCCTCGACCTTGATGAAGGGCGCATTGGCCAGCTTGGCCAGGCGGCGGCTGATCTCGGTCTTGCCGACACCGGTCGGCCCGATCATCAGGATGTTCTTGGGATAGACCTCGTCGCGCAGGTCGTCGCCCAACTGCTTGCGGCGCCAGCGGTTGCGCAGGGCCACGGCGACGGCGCGCTTGGCGTCGTTCTGGCCGATGATGAACCGGTCCAGCTCGGACACGATCTCGCGGGGGGTCAGGTCAGTCATGGATCTCTCTCCTCGAACGGCCCGGCGCAGCGCACCGCTCGCCCTTCTTCTTCACAAAAATATCCTCAGGGGTCAGCCAGAGGTTCGCCATCGGTTCAAGAACCGCTGGCTGACGGGGCGAAGCGCCCCCGGCCTTCATCCGATGGTCTCGACCGTCAGGCGCCCGTTGGTATAGACGCAGATATCGGCCGCGATCTGCATGGCCTTACGGGCGATCGCCTCGGCGTCCAGGTCGCTCTCCAGCAAGCCCCGCGCCGCGGCCAAGGCGAAATTCCCGCCCGATCCGATGGCCGCCACGTCATGTTCGGGCTCCAGCACGTCGCCCGCGCCGGTCACGACCAGCAGGTCGACGCCGTCGGTCACGATCAGCATGGCCTCCAAGTTGCGCAGATACTTGTCCATGCGCCAATCCTTGGCCAGATCCACGCAGGCGCGCTGCAGTTGACCGGGCGCGGCCTCCAGCTTCTTCTCCAGCCGCTCCAGCAGGGTGAAGGCATCGGCCGTCGATCCGGCAAAGCCCACGACCACGTCGCGTCCGCCGGGGGTCAGGCGGCGCACCTTGCGGGCGCTGCCCTTCATCACGGTCGGGCCGACGCTGACCTGTCCGTCGCCTGCCACGACCACCTTGCCGCCCCGGCGCACCGCCAGGATCGTCGTGCCGTGCCAGCCGGGAAATCTGTCCTCTGCCATCGGGCCTGCTCCATCTGCCTTCCGTCGGCTCAGCAGATATGAACCCCCACGGCCCGGCGCAACCCGTTGAAAAGCGGCCGCACCCGCCCTAGCGTCCGGGGCATGAGCGATCTGTTGCTGAGCGTCTATCTGCATGCCCCCATCCTGCAGACCGCACAGGCGGGCAAGCTGGGCTTCCTGAACCGCATCCGCGCGCTTCTGGAACCCCGCGGCTGGCGGATCGAGATCCACCGCTCGGGCGAGGCCGCCCGCGCCCGGGCCCCGGACCGCCCCGGCTATGCGCTCTACAACATGGAGCATCCGACCCATGACCGGGCGCTGACCTTCCGCCTGGCCTATCATTATCCCTATTGGCGGCTGGAGCGGGTGGCCGAACGCTGGCGCTGGCCCATCGCGCAGACGGCGTTCGATCCGACCCGGATCGAGGCCGACGCCGCGCAGCGCTTTGCCCGCCGCCTGCGCGCCCGCGTGCTGCCGGGGTCCGAACCCGTGCGGGGCGATCACATCCTGATCCCGCTGCAGGGGCATCTGCGCCGCCAGCGCAGCTTTCAGTCGGCCAGCCCCGTGCAGATGATCCGCGCCGCCGCCCGCACCGGCCGCCCCTGCATCGCCACCCTGCACCCCAAGGAGGTCCATGACGATGCCGACCGCGCCGCCCTGGACCGCTTGGCGCGCGACCATCCGAACCTGACCATCGGCGGCGACACCGCGGCGCGGCTGCGCGACTGCGCCTTCGTCGTGACGCAGAACAGCGGGGTGGGGTTCGACGGGCTGATCCTGGGCAAGCCGGTCGTGCTGTTCGGCCTGTCGGATTACCACCACGTCACGCTGGATGCGGCCACCCTGGGGGCCGAGCGCGCTCTGGCAATGGCCCCCGACCATGCGCCACCGGTGGAACGGTTCCTGGACTGGTTCCTCCGCCGCACCAGCCTGGACATGATGGCGCCCGATGCCGATACGCGCCTGCTGGCGGCCATGAAGAAAGGCGGCTGGCCCGTCTGAGGGGCCGCCGCCTTTCGCGTGGATCAGGCAGAAATCAGACGCTTTCGTCGATCCAGCTCTTCAGCGCGGCCTTGGGGGCGGCGCCCATGCGGTTCGACACGACCTCGCCGCCCTTGAACATGAACAGCGCGGGGATGCCGCGCACGCCCAGGGCCGCGGCCTGTTCGGGGTTCTCGTCCACGTTGACCTTCACGATCTTCACGCGGCCCGCGTATTCGTCGGACAGCTCTTCCAGCGCGGGGCCGATCTGCTTGCAGGGGCCGCACCATTCGGCCCAGAAATCGACGATCACGGGGGTGTCGGCCTGACGCACCTGGGCGTCGAAATCGGCGTCGTTCACATGCACGGTGGCCATGGTCGGGCTCCTTTTCGGAAATGGGGGCCGGCAGGACCGGCAGGACGGGATGCCCAACAGCTATGGGCGGGGGGGCTTTTGGTCAAGGGACGGGGGCCAGTTCGGCCATCACCCGGTCCAGAAGCGCGTCGGGCAGGGTCATCAGGCTGCGCGTCGCCGTCCACAGCACCGCCATGCGCAGGGGCCGGTCTGGCCAGATGCCGCGCAGCGCCGCGCGATAGGCCGCCATCTGCCGCAGGATGCCCAGGGGAACAGCCTCGGGGGTCGCGGGCACGTCGGCATTGGTCTTGTAGTCGACGGCGGTGATCAGCGCCTCGGTCACCACCAGCCGGTCAATCACCCCGTTCAGCACCCCCAACCCGGCGACGGGCGCGGTCAGCGCGACCTCGGACAGGACCTGCGCGCCCGGTCCGGGCTGCATCAGCGCCTCCAGCGCCGGGGCGGTCAGGACCGCGCGCGCCTCCTCCAGCAGGTCGTCCAGTTCGGGCGAGTCGGGCAGGCCGCCCTCGGCCCCCGACAGGATGGCGCGGGCGATGCGGGGCCAGTCCGGCGCGGGATGGTCGGGCAGATGCTCCAGCAGCAGATGCAGCCGCGTGCCGCGCAGCATGGCCGCGTCGCGGTCGCCCGCGCTGGTGGGGGTCAGGACCTTGGCCCCGCCCAGCCCGCTGGCGGTGACGGGGGCCACGAAATCGGGGGCGGGGGGCGGCATGCGCAGCGCCCAGTCCGGTGCGGCGACGGGCTGCGCCGCGACGGCCGGGACGGCCTCGGCCTGGTCGGGCCAGTCCCCCCAGGACAGGCGCAGGCCGGTGCCCAGCCCCTCGACCGGCAGGTCCCGGCGGTCCAGCGCGGCGCGGCCCGCGCCCTCGGCCACCATGGCATGCCAGCTGTCCAGCCCCTCGCCCGTCTCTCCGGCGGCGGCGACGATCAGCCAGCTTTCGGCCCGCGTCATGGCGACATAGAGCAGCCGCCGCCGCTCCTCCTCCTGCCGGGTCTGCCACTCGGCCACGGCCATCGCCACCGCGTCGCAGCGCTCGGGCGCCGCGCCGCGCCAGACCGGCATCCCGTCCAGCCGCACCAGGGGCTGGCGGTTGTTCGGCTTGCGCACCTGCGTCTCGGGCAGGATCACGATGGGGCTTTCCAGACCCTTGGAGCCATGCACCGTCATCACCCGGATCAGCCCGCCCGCACCGCCGGGCAGCTGGCGCTTGACCTCGACCTCGTCGCTGGCCAGCCAGACCAGGAAACCGGTCAGGGAGGGCGTCTCGACCTGCTCATAGGCCAAGGCCTGCGACATCAGCTCGTCGATGCCGTCCACCGCCTCGGGGCCAAGCCGCGCCAGCAGCGCCGCGCGCCCCCCGTGCCGGGTCAGCAGCCGCGCGATCAGGTCGTGCGGGCGCAGATAGTCGGCCTGCCCCGCCAGGTCGTTCAGCACCGCCTGCGCCGCGACATGGCGCGATTCGCGCAGACGCATCCACAGGTATTCCCGCTTGGCGCGCCCGGCCGCCAGCCGATAGAGGTCATCCTCGGACAGCCCGAACAGCGGCGAGCGCAGCGCCGCGGCCAGCGACAGGTCATCCTCGGGCGTGGCCAGGACCGACAGGACGGCGATGACGTCGCGCACCGCCAGTTCGCCCGCCAGCCGCAGCCGGTCCGCACCCGCCACCGGCAGGCCCGCGGATTTCAGCGCCGCGATCAGCGCCGCGAACAGCGTGCCGCGCCGCTGGACCAGGATCTGGATGTCGCCCGCATGCAGGGGCCGCGGCTGGCCCGATTTCGCGTCGATGATGGGACTGCCCAGCATCGCACGGATCTGGATCGCGACATGGCGGGCCAGCTGCGTGTCGGCGTCGTTTTCGGACGGCGCATCGACCGGGCGGGTCCAGTCCTCGGGGTCGGTCTTGTCGGGCTTGGGCAGAGCGGGCCAGATGTCCACGCGGCCGGGCAGGGCCGCCTTGAAGGCCACGTGCCGGGGCGGATCGCCCAGACCCGCCGCGGCCTCTCCCTGAAAGACCGCATCGACCAGAGCCAGAATGGCCGGTGACGACCGGAAGCTGTGGGCCAGCCCGCGCTGCTGCATCGGCGCCTGCACGGTCTCGAAATCGGCGGCGAAGCGGCCGCGCATCGCCTCGAAGACCGCGATGTCGGCGCCCTGGAAGGAATAGATCGACTGTTTCGGATCGCCCACCACGAACAGCGTGCGCGGCCGGTCATGCGCGCCCGCGCCGCTGGTGAATTCGTCGGTCAGGCGGCGGATCACGCGCCATTGCTCGGGGCTGGTGTCCTGGGCCTCATCGACCAGGATGTGGTCGATGCCGCCGTCCAGACGCCACAGCACCCATTGCGCCATGCTGGATTCCTCCAGCAGTTCGGCGGTGCGGCGGATCAGGTCGTCGAAATCCAGCCAGCCCCGCGCGGCCTTGGCGGCCTGCATCCGGGTCGCGAAGGCGTGCCCGAAGCGGTGCAGCGCCAGTGTGCGCTCGGCCGCGGCCAAGGCCAGTGCATCGGGGCGGGCCAGCTCCACCCGCTCCATCAGCGCCTCCAGATCGGCCATGAAGGGCGCGCAGGCACCCGTTCGCAGGTCCTTGGTTGGCAGGGCGCCGATCTTGGCGCCGAAGGGCACCTTGGCGGTCCCGCCGTAAAGCAGGCAGCCGAACAGCTGCTCCAGATCGGCCATGCCGGGATCGCGCCAGTTCACCTGGGCCAGCGCCTCGGCCAGCTTGACATCGGTCGCCTTGCCGGTCCGCAGCACCGGGATCAGGGCATCGGCCAGATCGGCCTCGGCATCCGTGAAGACCCGCGCCAGCAGCGCCTCCGCCGTCAGGCCGGGCGGCAGGTCAAGCGCGGCCCAGATCGCGGATGCGTCCGGCGCGTCGGCGTAATCGGGCAGGGACAGGCCGGCCAGGAACCCGTCCAGATCCTCGCCGCCATGCAGGCGGGTCAGGTCGGCGATGGCGGGGTGGCCCTCCTCGGCCATCTCCTCGACGATCTCGGCGCGGAGCGCCCGGGCGCTGCGGTCGTCCAGCTCGGCAAAGCCCATCGGCACGCCCGCCTCCAGCGGAAAGCGGCGCAGGACGGCGGCGCAGAAGCTGTGGATGGTCTGCACCTTGAGCCCGCCCGGCGTCTCGATCGCGCGGGCGAAGAGGCGCCGCGCGGCGGGCAGGTCCGGGTCGCCCCCCTCGCCCAGCTGCGCCAGCTCAAGGCGCAGGTCCGGCTCGGACAGCATCGCCCATCGGCCAAGCCGCGCCAGCAGGCGGTTCTGCATCTCGGTCGCGGCGGCCTTGGTATAGGTCAGGCACAGGATGCGTTCCGGCGGCGTGCCCGCCAGCAGCAGCCGCGCCACCCGGTCGGTCAGCACCCGCGTCTTGCCCGAGCCCGCATTGGCCGTCAGCCAGGTCGAGCGCAGCGGGTCCGCCGCCGCGATCTGGTTCCGCGTCGCCTCATCCATCGTGATCGCCCACCTTTCGCGGTTCCGCCGCATCGGTCAGCGCCCATTCGCCGTAGCGCGCCAGATGGTCGTAATCGCCCGCATAGGCCGACAGCTGCGGCGCGCGCATGGCGGTGAAGCCCGCCTCGCCGGTCAGATAGGCCTGCATCAGGCGCACGAACCCGTCCCAGGTCTCGGCCTCCAGCCCCGGATCATGGGCGCGGGCGAAGGTCCGACCCTCGCCGCCCAGCTGGATGTAGCGGATGCCCGCGACATCCACCGGACCCAGCGCGTCGAACCCGCCGCGCCGCGCCATCGCGGCCTCCAGCATCAGCTGCTTGTCGAAATGGCGGATCATCGCGTCGGTCGGCGGCGTGCCGGACTTGTAGTCATAGACCATCACCTGCCCGTCGCTGAGCAGGTCGATCCGGTCGGGCTTGGCGGTCAGCACCACGTCCATCCCGGCCAGCGCGACGCGGCCATGGTTCTCGACGATGACGGGCCGGCCCTCGGCCAGGCGGGCCAGCTCGTCGGCGACGATCCGGTCGGCGATGCCCGCGATGCGCGCCTGCCAGAAGGCGCGGGCGGCGGGCCAGGGCACGTCCTCGGCCAGCTTTCGCGCGGTGACCTCCAGGAGCTGCGCCTTGAGCACCTCCGGCGCCATGTCCGGGTCGGGGCGGGCCTTCAGCAGGTCCTCGACGATGGCGTGCAGAGTCTGGCCGCGCAGCGCGGCGTCGGGCTGGGGCCGCAGCGCGGGCAGGGGGCGCAGGCCCAGCACGCGCTTGGCATAGACCGCAAAGGGATCGCGGATCAGCAGCGACACATCCGTCACCGGCAGGTCCTTGAAGGGCCGCCCCGGCGGGATCGGAGAGGGGCGCGCGGCGGGCGCGACCGGCGCGGGCGGGCGGGCCACGGCCTCGGCCAGGGACAGCCAGCGGTTGCCCCGCGCGCGCATTTCGGCCAGGGCCTCGGGGCCGCGCCGCTCGGGCAGGCCGCCCATCAGGTTCAGCATCCGGTTCAGCCAGCGCGACGGGATCGTCTCGGCCTCGGCGTCGCGGCGCGCGCGGGTCAGGATCACCCGGTCCGCGGCGATGGCCTGCTGAAAGTCATGGGCTGCCAGCCCGATCTGGCGTTCGGGCAGCGGCAGGCCCGCCGCCGCGCGCATCTGGCGCGACAGCCACGGGTCGGGGGACAGAGGCTGCGGCCAGCCGCCCTCGTTCAGGCCCGACAGGATGACGGTGCCATGGCCGTGCAGGCGCGCCTCGCGCGGGCCGTGGATGCGCAGGCAATGATGCGCCTCGACATCGTCGCGCACCGCCTTGGCCTGAAGCTCGGTCACCAGCAGGGCGCTGAAATCGGCTGGGCCGAGATCGGGACCCTCCGCCGCATGCTCGGACAGATGGTCCAGCACGGCGCGCGCCATCTGGCCCGCCTTGTCCTGCCACAGCCGCGACTGCTGGGCGTCGCCCTGCGGCCCCGCGGCCAGCGCCTGTGCCAGGTCCAGCATGTCGGCCAGCCGGTCGGGCAGGGGGCGGGGCGCGCGGTCGCGCGCGACGGCGGTGATCCGCGCCAGCATCGCGGACAGCCAGCCCGCCCACAGCTTGCGCATCGCGTCGCCCCTGTCGGCCCAATCGGCCAGCGCCGCGGCATCGGGAAAGGCCGGGCCGTGGCGGCGCAGCTGCAGCTCCAGCTCGCGGGTCTGGCGCAGCATCTCGTTGCGCGGCAGCGCGGTCGATCCGGTCGCGGTCAGCGGATGTTTCAGCAGGATCAGCAGCCTGTCGATGGTCAGCGCCTGGCCGAACAGCGCCGCCACCTGACGCAGGAACAGGCCCGGCGCGGTCAGGGGCAGGGGGCGGCCAGCGCTGTCGTCGGGGCGGATGTGCCAGCGGTCCAGCGCCGCCGTGACGCGCCGGATCAGCCCGCTGTCGGCGGCGATCAGGGTGATCTGCTCGCCGTCGCGTTCGGCGGCGTCGCGCATGATCAGCGCGATCGTCTCGGCCTCCTGGCCGGGCTGGTCGGCCTCGATCAGGGTCAGCGCCGCCGTGGCCTCGACCAGGTCGGGCAAAGCGGGGCCTTCGGCGATCCACTGGTCGGTGACCGGCGCGGGCCGAAGCGCCAAGGACACCAGCCGGTTGCGCGCGACCGACGGAGGCCGCGCCGCGGTCCAGGGTCGCGGCCGCCCCGCCGCCGCGATCAGGGGCGCGAACCGCGCCTGCGGGTGGTCGTCGGCATGCTCCAGTCCCTCCCAGACCGCCTCCGGCTGATCGAAGTCGAAGCCCGGCAGCACCACGGCCCCGTCGGGCAGCGTCGCGACCGCCTGCATGAACAGCCGCGTCGCGCCGTGCGACCCGGTGGAGCCCGCAACGATCACCGGCCCCTGCGGCAGATTGATCCCCTGCGGCCAGTCGCGGGCGGCGGCCTCGGCCGCGGCGCGCTGGCGGGCGGGGCGGTCGCGGGACGGATCGCCCAGGTGGAACTCGGCCGCGATGCGCAGGAAGGCCAGCGCGTTCTGCCAGTGGCGGGCATGATCGCCCGCGTCAATCGCCTCAAGGTCCGACAGAGTGCGGCCTTCGGTCTGCATCTCGACCATCAGCTGCGACAGGGACTGCGCCAGCACGGGAATGGAGTGCCCCGCCCCCAGATCGGGGCGCAGGGCCAGCATCCGCGCCATCAGCCGCGCCAGCTGCAGCCGCCGCGCCAAAGGCGGCACCGGCGGGTCGGGCATGACCAGCGGCCCCGGATCGATCCCGGTGATCGAGCGGATCTGCGGCAGCAGCAGCGGCCCCGCCCGGTCGAAGGCCCGGAACAGCGCGCCCCGCGTGGGCGCCGCGTTCACATAGACGGTGACGCGGGCCAGGGCCTCGGGCGGCTGACCGGCCATCCGCTCCAGCAGGCCGCGCACGAAGCCTTCGGCGAACTCCACCCCCGGCGGCAGGGCGTAAAGGCCCCGCATCTCAGCCACGCAGCAGCCCCTCGGCCAGGGGAATGGCCGCGGGATAGCCCACGTCGCACCATCCGCCGGGATGGACCATGCCATAGGCGCGCCCGTCCGCGATCATCAGGTCCCACAGCCGGTTCAGCGAAAAGGCCCGCTCCGGAATGTGCGCCAGACGCTCGGTGCGGATCATCTGCGCCCCGCCATAGACGTAATCGCCCCGCCGGATCAGCCGGCCGCCGTCCAGGTCGAAATCGCCCGCCCCCTGCCGCGCGGTCGCCTGCGCCAAGGGCACCAGCGCCAGAAGCGCGTCCATGCGGTCGTCGTCCCAGGCCGAGACCAGCGCCGCCAGCACGTTCGGCCCGGTCCAGACCACGTCCGGGTTCAGCGTCAGGACCGGCCCCGCGCCCAGCAGCGGCAGCGCCTGGCGCAGCCCGCCGCCGGTGTCCAGGATCAGCTCGGGCTCCAGGCTGACGGCCACGTCGCGGTGCTGCAGGTGGCGTTCGATCTGGGCGGCCTTGTAATGCGCGTTCACGACCACCGGCCCGACGCCCGCGGCCAGCGCCATGTCCAGCGCGCGGTCCAGCAGGGTGCGACCCGCGACCTCGATCAGCGGCTTGGGGCGGTCGTCGGTCAGGGGCCGCATCCGCGTGCCGAGGCCCGCGGCAAAGATCATCAGGGGCGGCATCGGGCGATCCTTTCGCGCAGGGCGGCATCGGGGGCGGGCACCTCCGCCAGCATCGCGGTCAGCGGCGCCAGCGCGGGATGGGTCAGGTCGCGCTGCAGGTTCGCCCAGACCCGCGGCATGAAGTCCAAGTAACGCGGCTTGCCGTCGCGGATGGCCAGCCGGGCAAAGACCCCCAGGATGCGCAGCGCCCGCTGCGCGCCGATCAGCGTATAGGCGGCGCGGAAGGGCGCCTCCGCCGCGCCGGTCGTGGCCAGATAGCGGGCGATCTGCGCCTGTTCCATGGCCGGGTCCACGTCGCGGCGCGCATCCTGGAGGGCGGAGACCAGATCATAGGCCGGGTGCGCCGCCACCGCGTCCTGATAGTCCAGCAGGCCCAAGGGGGCGTCGCCGCGCCAGACCAGGTTCTCGGCATGGAAATCGCGCAGGCTGATCGCGGGGGGCAGGTCGCCGCACAGCCGGTCATGCAGCTCCGCGATCAGCGCGGGCAGGCCGGGCAGGTCGGCCCCGGGATAGTATTCGGTGAACAGCGCCGCCAGATCGCCCAGGGCAGGCCCGTCGAGCGACGCCACGAAATCCGGGACGGGCTGGCGGTGCAGGTCGATCAGCAGGTCGGTGATGCGGTCGTGGATCGTCGGGGCCAGGGCCGGGGCGCGTTCCAGCACGCGGGCCACCAGATCGTCGCCCAGATCCTCCAGCAGCAGGAAGCCCTGCGCCGTATCCTGCGCCAGGACGGCGGGCGCGCCGAAGCCGTGGCCGCGCAGCCAGTCGGTCATCGCCAGGAAGGGCGCGACCGATCCCGACGGATCGTCCATCAGCACCCCCACACCAGACAGCCGGAAGTAGCGCCGGGCCGAGGCGTCGCCCGCCAGGGGCACGACCCGCGCCTCGGCCTGTCCCGCCGCCACGACGAAGGCCGCACGGGTGGCCAGGCGGCCCGCATCGGGCAAATCCAGCGTGATCCGCCGCAGGTCGGGGTCCGCATGGGGCGCCAGCGTGATGCGCCAGGCGCCGGGCGGCACCGGGTCCAGCCGGTCGGGCCATTCGATCAGGCAGATGGCCTCCTCCATCGCCTCGTCCAGGCCCAGCTCGGACAGCTCGGACGGGTCGGTCAGGCGATAGAGGTCGGCATGCCAGATCTGCGTGCCCATCGGGTCGTCATAGGTCTGGACCAAGGTGAAGGTCGGGCTGGGCACGTCCTCGGCCAGATCACCCTGGCGGGCGCGGATGAAGGCGCGGGCAAAATGCGTCTTGCCCGCCCCCACCGGCCCCTCCAGCAGGATCGTGGCGGGCGGCGCGACCTGCGCGGCCAGCATCCGCGCCAGCGCGGCGGTCAGGGTCTCATCGGCGGTCACGCATGTGCTCATGACCCGGTTCTAGCGGGTCGGGACGCCGGGGGGAACCGGTCAAGAAACCGTGGGATGCGTCCCCGCGCGCGCCGCGCTAGGCTGACCGAAACAGGAGGCCCCATGATCCGCACCGCCCTTGCCCTGATGCTGTCGGCCACGCCGGCGCTGGCCACGCAGGAATACATCCTGCCCACGCTGTTCGACGTGGCCCGCGTGGCCCCGGGCGACGTGCTGAACATCCGCGCCGATCCGAACGGCAGCGCGCCCGTCATCGGCACGCTGGCCCCCGACGCCGGACGCGTCGAAGTGGTCGAGGAGCGCCGGGGCTGGGGCCGGGTCAACACGGGCGAGGGGTCGGGCTGGGTCTCGATGCGGTTCCTCGACTATCGCACCGATGTCTGGGAGGAGGACGCCCTGCCCGCAGGCTGGCAATGCTTCGGGACCGAGCCCTTCTGGACGGTGATCCCGCAGGGCGATGAACTGGTGACCGCGATGCCCGGTCTGCCGGACGACACGCGCCCGCTGCGCGCGGTGCGGTCCACGGGCGTGTTCCGCGACCCGACCCGCGCCGTGACCGCGCCCGGCATGACCCTGACCAGCACGCCGCAGCTCTGTTCGGACGGCATGTCGGACCGGCTGTTCGGGCTTCAGGCGCTGGTCGTGATCGAGGGCGAGGAGGGGACCACGCTGCTCAGCGGCTGCTGCTCCATTCAGCCCTGAAGGCCCAGCACGTCCAGCATGTCGTATTCGCCGGGCCCCTTGTCCTGGCCCCAGATCGCCGCGCGGATCGCGCCGCGCGCGAAGATCGCGCGGTCGGTCGCCAGGTGGCGCAGGACGATGCGCTCGCCCTCGGCGGCGAAGATCACGTCATGCTCGCCCACCACGTCGCCGCCCCGGATCGCGGCAAAGCCGATGCTGCCGGGCTGGCGCGCGCCGGTGATCCCCTCGCGCGCGGGCACGCGCAGATCGTCCAGCGCCGCGCCACGCCCCTGGGCCGCGGCCTCGCCCAGCATCAGCGCGGTGCCCGAGGGCGCGTCGACCTTGTGGCGGTGGTGGCTCTCGACCACCTCGATGTCCCACTCCGCGCCCAGGGCGGCGGCGACGCGGCGGGTCAGGCCCATCAGCAGGTTGACGCCCAGGCTCATGTTGCCTGCCCGGATGATCGGCGCGTGCCGCGCGGCGGCCTTCAGCGCGGCCAGGTGACGGCCCTCGAACCCGGTCGTGCCGATCACATGGACCGCGCGGGCCTGGGCGGTCAGTTCGGCAAAGGCCACGGTCGCGTCGGGCGCGGTGAAGTCGATCACCGCCTGCGCCTGCGCGATGGCCATCACCGCATCGTCGCTGACCGCGACGCCCGCGGGCGCCCCGCCCATGGCGGTGCCGATGTCCTGCCCGATCCAGGCGTGGCCGGGCCGGTCCAGCGCGCCCACCAGCCGCAGGTCGGGATGGTCCAGGATCAGCCGGATCAGCATCTGCCCCATCCGCCCCGAGGCGCCGGTGACCACGACGCCCGGACGCATCGGCTGGTCGGTGTTCTGAAGATCGCTCATGGTCCACCTCTGCTGGCTTTGGCGCGTGATACAAGGTTGCGGCGCGCCCCGCGACCCCCTACATCGGGGCGCATGGCACAGAACCGCAATTCCCAAGGCCCCAAACAGCGCCAGCTGCGCGTGGGCGAACTGATCCGCCGCACCCTGTCGGACGTGCTTGCGCGCGCCGATGTGCATGACCCGGATCTGAACCGCCACTCGATCACCGTGGCCGAGGTGTCGATGTCCACCGACCTCAAGGTGGCGACGGCCTATGTGCTGCCCCTGGGCGGTCGCGACGCGCCCGAGGCGCTGGCCGCGCTGCGCCGCAACACGCCCGAGCTACGCCATCTGGTCGCCAAGGCCATGACGCTGAAATTCGCGCCCGAGCTGCGGTTCCAGCTGGACGAGACCTTCGACCGCATGGACGACACCCGCCGCCTGTTCGAGGACGAGCGCGTGCGCCGCGACGTAGAGGCGCCGGAGCGGGATGGCGATGACGCCTGACCTGCCGCGCCTGCTGGCGGTGGCCCTGGGCGCGCTGGTGGCGATGGCCCTGCCCGCCGCCGCCGCCGATTGCCGGCGTATCGACCATGACGGGCAGGGCTATGTCCTCTGCGAGGTGCCGGCCGATCAGGAGCCCGCGCTGCGGCTGTTCCAGGACGGCCCGGACGGCGCGCCGCTGCGCAATTTCGCCAATGTGCGCCGGACGCTTGGTCCCGACGAGACGCTGTCCTTTGCCATGAATGCGGGCATGTTCCATGCCGATTACCGGCCCGTCGGCCTGCTGGTCGTGGACGGGGAGGAGCGGTCGCCCATCGTCACCGGGGCCAGCCGCGACAATTTCGGGATGCTGCCCAACGGCGTCTTCTGCACCGGCGGCGAGCGGCCCTTCCAGGTGATCGAATCGCGCGCCTTCGCCGAGACGCGGCCCGAGTGTCGGCTGGCCACGCAATCGGGGCCGATGCTGGTCATCGACGGCGATCTGCATCCGCGGTTCCTGCCCGACAGCGACAGCCGCTATATCCGCAACGGCGTGGGCGTCTCGCCCGACGGGCGGACGGCGTGGTTCGCTATCTCCAGCCGGCCGGTGACGTTCCACGAATTCGGGCGGCTGTTCCGCGACGGCTTGGGCGTGCGCGACGCGCTCTATTTCGACGGCTCGATCTCGCGGCTTTATGCGCCGTCGGTGCGGCGGGCGGATTTCGGGCGCAGCATGGGGCCGATCATCGGCCTGGTCGAGCAGGACGGTTGACCCGTGCGGGCCGCGGGTCTATCCCCCGGCCCTTGGTTTTCGCAGGAGTGAGCATGGCGCGCAAGAAGGGCCGGGACGTCAACGGCTGGCTGATCGTGGACAAGCCCGCCGGGGTCAATTCGACCGCGGTGGTGGCCAAGGTGCGATGGGCTCTGGACGCGAAAAAGGCGGGCCATGCCGGCACGCTGGACCCCGATGCGACCGGCGTGCTGGCCGTCGCCCTGGGCGAGGCCACCAAGACCGTGCCGATCGTGACGGACGCGCTGAAATGCTATGACTTCGTGGTGAATTGGGGGTCCGAGACCACGACCGACGACGCCTCCGGCACGGTGGTGCGCACGTCCGACGCCAGCCCGAGCGAGGATCAGGTCCGCGCCGCCCTGGCCGGGTTCACCGGCGACATCATGCAGGTCCCGCCCGCCTTCTCGGCCGTCAAGGTCGAGGGCGAGCGCGCCTATGACCTGGCCCGCGAGGGGGTCGAGATGGAACTGGTCGCCCGGCCCCTCTGGGTGGACAGCCTGACGCTGCTGGAGGCGGGCGAGGGCTGGGCGCGGCTGGAGATGGTCTGCGGCAAGGGCGGCTATGTGCGTTCGATCGCGCGGGATCTGGGGCGCGCGCTGGGCTGTCTGGGCCATGTCGCGCATCTGCGCCGCACCTGGTCCGGACCCTTCGAGGCCGAGCATGGCGTGGCCTTCGACCGCGTGGACCGCGAGGCGCAGGACTGGCTGGATGGCCAGATCCTGCCGCTGGAGACGGGGCTGGCCGATCTGCCGATGCTGCGTGCCACGACCGAGGGCGCGATCCGCATCCGCAACGGCAATCCCGGCCAGGTGACCGGCAGCGCGGAATGGGGCGAGCTGGTCTGGGTCAGCGACGCCACGGGCCCGGTCTGCATCGGCCGCTATCAGGGCGGGCTGGTGCAGCCCGAGCGAGTGTTCAACCTCTAGGGCGGGATGGGGGCGCTGCCCCCGTCCCTGCGGGACTCCCCCGGGATACTTCTATGAAGAAGAAGGGCGGCGCGCGCCCTGGAACGGGCCTTCGCCCGCCGCGTCGATGCGGGCGATCGCGTCGCGGATGGGTTCAAGCGTGACGTTCATGGTCCAGGCGGTGGCGTGGATCATCAGCTCCGGCGACAGGGCCAGCGCGACATGGCCCGGCCAGAACAGCAGGTCGCCCCGGTCGATGCTGTCGGTCGCGGGGAAGGCGTCGCGCTGAAGGTCGCTGTCGCCGGGGCAGGCGATGCCGCAGGCGGTCAGCGCGACCTGCGCCAGCCCCGAGCAGTCGATGCCCGACCGGCTGTTGCCGCCCCAGAGATAGGGCGTGCCCAGGAGGCTTTCGGCCACCGCGCCGGGATCGGAGGCCGGCCGGTCGCCGATATGCTGGACCGGCACCCAGCCCCCGCCCGCCAGCCGCGCGAAGCGACCCTGGACCGCCGCCACCGACAGGCGCGCGCCCATGGTCAGCAGCGCGGTCTCGGGGCGCTTCATGTCGGGCTCCGCATAGACATGGGTGGCGGGCGCGGTCACGCGATGGGTGACGGGCGGAAGGTCGCGGGTCAGCGCCGCGGCGGGCAGCCAGCCGCAATAGCCGTCCAGCGCGGCCTGCACGAAGGCCATGTCGCCGTGCGTCTCGATCACGGTCAGGTCGGCGCCGAAGATCACCTGCCGGTCGCGGCGGCCGTCGGGCGCGGTCAGCAGGTCGGCCAGCGGCGCGGCAAGGCGCGCGGGCTCTCCGGCCGTGTAGGCGGGGCGGTCCAGGAGGCCGCGCAGGCTCTCAAGCGCGACGCGGTCGGTGGCGGGGGTCAGGCGGCGGTCCATCAGCGCACCAGGATCTGCGGCAGCGCGGCCAGGATGGCGCGGGCGCCCTGCCCCACGCCGCCCTTGGGCCGGCCCGGCGCGGCCACCGGCTGCCAGCCGTAGATGTCCAGATGCGCATAGCGGCCCGCGCCCTGGGCGAACCGGCGCAGGAACAGCGCCGCGGTGATGGACCCGGCCATCCCGCCCGCGGGCGCATTGTCTAGATCGGCGATGCCCGGTTCGATCTGCGGCTCGTAGCCGTCCCAGAAGGGCATGCGCCACAGCGGATCGCCCACCGCCATGCCCGCGTCCTGGATGGCCGTCGCGGTCGCGTCGTCGTCGCAGTAGAGCGGCGGCAGGTCGGGGCCGAGCGCCACCCGCGCAGCCCCGGTCAGCGTGGCCAGGGTGATCATCAGGTCCGGCTCCTCCTCGGCGGCATGGGTCATGGCATCGGCCAGGACCAGGCGGCCCTCGGCGTCGGTGTTGTTCACCTCGACCGACAGGCCCTTGCGGCTGGAGAGGATGTCGCCGGGGCGGAAGGCGTTGCCCGCGACGCTGTTCTCGACCGCGGGGATCAGCACGCGCAGGCGGAGGCCCGCGGCGTCGCCGCTGCGCGCCAGCATCGACAGAAGGCCGAGCGCGGTCGCCGCCCCGCCCATGTCCTTCTTCATCAGCCCCATCGACGCGCCGGGCTTGAGGTTCAGACCGCCCGTGTCGAAGCAGACGCCCTTGCCGACGATGGTCAGCATCGGGCCGCTGTCGCCGAGGCGGATGTCGATCAGCCGCGGCTCGATGGCCGAGGCGCGGCCGACCGCGTGGATCAGCGGAAAGTTCTGCTTCAGGAGCTGCGCGCCGCAGATGACCTCGATCCGCGCGCCCAAGTCGTTGGCCAGGGCGCGGGCGGCGGCCTCCAGCCGGTCGGGGCCCAGATCGCTGGCCGGGGTGTTGATCAGGTCGCGGGTCAGGAACTCGCCCCCGGCGATGGCGCGCAGGCGGGCGGCATCGACCCCCTCCGGGCAGACCAGCCGCGGTCCCTGCGACGGCGCGCCCTTGTAGCGGGTGAAGCGGTACTGACCCAAGAGCCAGCCCAAGGCCAGGCGGGCGGGGTCCAGCCCCTGCGGCAGGGCGGCCAGCCGCCAGTCGCCTTGGGGCAGCGCGTGGGCGCGGGCCAGCGGAAAGCGGTCGCGCGCCGCGTCGGTCCGGCTGCCCAGCCCCATCAGCGCGCCGCGCAGCCCGCCCTCGGCATCGGGCAGCAGGCAGATCTGGCCGGCCTTGCCCGCGAAACCGCAGGCGGCGGGCCAGCCGCCCGCGTCCTCGGGCAGCGGATCGCCCGCCCAGACCAGCCAGAGCGGCAATGCGGCATCCGATGCGGGGGCGAAATCCGGTGTCATGGGCAGATCCTTGGCAGTTGGACCGCCAGCCTAAGGACCGCGCCCGGCGGCCGCAACCGGGGTGATGCACATCGTGCAGAAACCCGCGGGCGGTCAGGCCAGCGCGGTCCGGTCCCAGATCGCGGTCAGCGAGCGGTTGCCGACCCGCATCAGCCGCGAGCGGATCGCGGCCAGCGCGGGCATGTCGCCCCGTTCGGCCGCGCTGCCCAGGTCCATCGCCACGCCCGCCAGCGACAGCAGCCCGATCTGCCAGGCCAGGCGCGAGATGCGTTCGGCATGGGCCACCGCCTGCGCCCGGTCGGCCTGATCCAGCGCCTGATCGACCGCCGCCAGCGCCGTGGCCAGTTGCTCCAGCGCGAGGCCGATCACGTGCTGCGCCGCCGTCTCTCCCAGTTCGGCCACGATCTCGGCCACGCGGCGGCTGTCCACGCGAACCGCCTCTGATACGGCCAAAGCCGATATTTGTGCCATCCGCACCTCCGAAGGGATCTGTCCCCGCACCAGGCGACCATGCGGCGCAAGCGGTGAAGAAAGCCTTGAGGTCGGATCAAGAAAAGGCTCGAATTTGTCCTAAACCCGGCCTATCACGCGGGAACGAAAGCGAGGTTCCGATGCACAACCTGTCTCCGCTGCCGCAATACCTGACCAAGCGGTACCACGGCTGGAAGGCGACGTCCTATTCCGAGAACGCCGCCTGGTTTCGCCGCCTGGCCAACGAGGGCCAGCGCCCGCGTGCCATGGTCATCTCGTGCTGCGACAGCCGCGTGCATGTCACCAGCATCTTCGGCGCCGATTCGGGCGAGTTCTTCATCCATCGCAACATCGCGAACCTGGTGCCGCCCTATGCGCCCGACGGGTTGCAGCACGGCACCTCGGCCGCGGTGGAATATGCGGTGACCGCGCTGAAAGTGTCGCATCTGATCGTGGTGGGCCACACCCGCTGCGGCGGCGTGGCGGGATGCCACGCGATGTGTTCGGGCGCGGCCCCCGAGCTGGAGGAGAAGACCAGCTTCGTCGGCCGCTGGATGGACATCCTGCGCCCGGGCTATGAGCGGGTGAAGGACCTGGACCCGGTCGATCAGGTGGGCGCGCTGGAACGCGAGGCGGTCCTGGTCTCGATCGAGAACCTGCTGACCTTCCCCTTCGTGCGCAGCGCGGTCGAGGCCGGGGAGATGTCGCTGCACGGCCTGCTGCACGACATCAGCGAGGGCACGCTGCTGCAGGCCGAGGATGGCGGCCGCCGGTGGGTGTCGATCTGAGATCGGCCCGCGGCCCTCGCCCTCAGGCGTCGGGCCGCCAGCGGATCACCCGCCACACGTAAAGCGCGACGAAGCCCAGCACGATGGCGGTGGAGATCGGGTCGATCAGGTGGCTGACGGCCTCATAGCCGTTCTCCAGGAGATAGCCTGCTATGGCCAGCCCGCCCGTCCAGATGAAGCTGCCGATGGCGGTGAACAGCAGGAACCGCCCCACCGGCATCTGCGCCAGCCCGGCCGGGACCGAGATCAGCGTGCGGATCGTGGGCAGGAAGCGGCCGAAGAACACCGCCGCCCCGCCGTGACGCTCGAACCAGCCCTCGGCCGAGGTCAGCTCGCCCGGGGTCAGGGTCAGCCAGCGGCCATAGCGGACGACGACGCGGCGCATCCGGGCGGGCCCGTAGGCCAGCCCGATGATGTACCAGAACCACGCCCCCAGGGTCGATCCGACCCCGCCCGCCAGGATGGCCAGCCACAGGGGCGTGCCGCCGCGGGCGGCGTTGAACCCCGCCAGCGGCATGATCAGCTCGGACGGGATCGGCGGGAAGACGTTCTCCAGCAGCATGAGGGCGAAGATGGCCCAGGCCCCGCCGTCCTCAAGCAGCCCCGCGATCCAGTCGAACATCCGCTCAGCCCTTCTTCAGGACGCGGTTGCCCAGCAGCTCGGCGATCTGCACCGCATTCAGCGCCGCGCCCTTGCGCAGGTTGTCGCTGACGCACCACAGGTTCAGGCCGTTCTCGACGGTGCCGTCCTGGCGGATGCGGCTGACATAGGTGGCGTATTCACCCACGCATTCGATCGGCGTGATGTAGCCGCCGGGCTCGCGCTTGTCGACGAGCATGACGCCGGGGGCCTCGCGCAGGATGTCGCGGGCCTCGTCCTCGTCCAGGAAGTCCTCGAACTCGATGTTGATCGATTCCGAATGGCCGACGAAGACCGGGACGCGCACGCAGGTCGCGGTGACCTTGATGGACGGGTCCATGATCTTCTTGGTCTCGACCACCATCTTCCATTCCTCCTTGGTCGTGCCGTCTTCCATGAAGACGTCGATCTGGGGAATCACGTTGAAGGCGATCTGCTTCTGGAACTTCTTGGGTTCCTTCTCCTGACCGGGGACATAGAGGCCCTTGGTCTGGTCCCACAGCTCGTCCATGCCTTCCTTGCCCGCGCCGCTGACCGACTGATAGGTCGAGACGACGACCCGCTTGATGCGGGCGCGGTCATGCAGGGGCTTGAGCGCGACGACCATCTGCGCGGTCGAGCAGTTGGGGTTGGCGATGATGTTCTTCTTGGCATAGCCGTGGATGGCGTCCGGGTTCACCTCGGGCACGATCAGCGGCACGTCCGCGTCGTAGCGATAGAGCGACGAGTTGTCGATCACCACGCAGCCCGCGGCCGCGGCCTTGGGGGCGTGGATCTTGGTGGCGTCCGACCCGATGGCGAACAGCGCGATGTCCCAACCGGTCCAGTCGAACTGCTCGATGTCCTTGATCTTCAAAGTCTTGTCGCCAAAGCTGACCTCGGTGCCCTGGCTGCGGCGCGATGCCAGCACGGCAATCTCGTCCACGGGGAACTGGCGTTCGTCCAGGATATTCAGCATTTCGCGGCCCACATTGCCCGTGGCGCCGGCGACGACGACTTTGTAACCCATTTCGGGGGGACTCCTTTTCCTGCGGTCCGGGGCCTCTAGCGCGAAACCGCGTCCGACGCCAGCATGCGTTGCAGGCCGGCCCCTTGGAACGGCGGGGCTGCGGCGGGGCGGTCACAGGCCGCAGGGCCCGGCGGAACCGCCCCGCCGCGGAGAAGCGCGCCCGATGGGCCGGGCGCGCGGAGGCATGCCTCAGAAGCGCAGGCACAGACCCGCGCCAAGCGTCGCCTGAGAGCCCGCGTCATGGCCGATGCGGCTGTCCAGCGTCACCCAGGCATCGGCCTGCTCCGACAGCGCCGTGCTGGCCGAGACGCCCACGCGGACGAAGTTGCGGTCCTGCCCGTCCAGCGTCACCTGCCGGTCGGTGCCCGTCCCGTCGGTCACGCGGATGCGCGAGGGGGCGCCTTCGGCCAGGTCATGGACCAGCGCGCCCTGCGCCGACAGCGACACGCTGCGCCCGGCCACGGCCAGGTCGGTGCCGACGCGGCCGCCCAGCTGGACCTCCAGGCTCTCGATGGCCTGCCCGGCATAGGTCACCGCGCGGCGGTCGCCCGACCCTTCGGAGAAGCCGCCGATCCGCGTGCGGCTGTAATCCAGCCCCACGACCGGGCCATAGGTCACGCCGGTGGCCGTGGCAAAGTCACGCCCGGCCTGCACCCGCGCGCCCAGGGTATAGGCGTTCGTGGACCAGTCGAAGTCGCGTTCGACGATGGTCGCGCCCAGGCCCGAGCGCAGCACGAAGTCGCGCGTGCCCTCCAGGTCGGACTTGCCCCAGCTGACCGCGCCCACGACCCAATCGTCGTTCAGGCTGTAGGCAGCATCCAGCGACAGCTGCAGCCCGGTGGATTCCAGATCGTCGCCGCTGCGCAGGTCGTCGCCGGTGCGCGCATAGGCCAGATGGCCGCCGAGCGACAGGCCCGGCGCCGCCTGATAGGCCGCCCCGGCCCGTGCCATCAGCGCCGCCCCGCCGTCCCGGCCGAAGGTCGTGCTGCTGTCCGGCGTGGCCAGGGTCTGCACCGCGACCGACGGGGTGATCTGCCCGATGGGCGCGTCCGCGGCCAGCCTGTCGCGGGTCGCGCGCAGCGACAGCGCGGCCAGGTCGGCCTGCTGACGTGTGGCCAGGTCGGCGATCTGCGCCGCCGACAGGGCCGCGTCCTGCGACGAGGCGATCAGGTCGGCGCCGGTCTCCTCGACCAGCAGGCGGGTCAGGATGCGGGCATAGTCGCGCATGCGCTGCTCGAACCGCTCAGGCCCCAGGGCCGCCAGCAGGAAGTCCCAGTTGTCCTCGACCGGATCGTGCCAGGTCGCGCCGCCGGGGATCAGCGGATTGTCGGTCTGGGTATAGCCGTCCAGGGCACCCAGCTCCCAGTTGGTCGCCTCCAGCCACAGGATCGGGATGCCGTAGCCTTCGAACGCGCCCGCGTCCGAACAGCAGCCGGTGTTGATCGGATAGTCCGGGTTGCGACCCGGATTGCTGCGCAGGTCGATGCCCAGATCGCGCGCGATGTCATGCGCGCGGGTCCACAGCGACAGAAGCGCCGGGTCCTGCAGATATTCGGTCCCGGCATGGGCATACATGAAGTCGCCGGTGATCAGGCTGTCGATGTTGATCATGCCCGCCATGTCGTCGCGGCGATCGCCCAGGGTCTCGACGTAATAATAGGCCCCCTGCAGGCCGACCTCCTCGGCGCCGAAGGCCACGAATTCCAGCCCCATGTCGGTCTCCAGCCCCGCCATATGGGCCGCCAGCTCGGTCAGCACCCCCGCGCCGGATGCGTTGTCGTCCACGCCCTGCAGGTCGGGGAAGTCGCCCGCGCTGTCGAAATGCGCGCCCACGACCAGGAAGCGGCCATCCGCGCCCGGCATCGACACGACCAGGTTCTGCGACGGACCCAGGGTCGCGCCCGTGCGGCGGTTGATGGCGGTGAAGTCCTGCCGCGTGACCGTGTTGCCGCCGAAGGACAGCCGCCCGCGCATGTATTCCACCGCGCTGAAGAAGGTCGTGCCGCTGTCCGGCGCGCCGGTGAAGCGGCCCGGATAATCCAGCGCCAAGCTGCGCATGGTGTCATAACCATAGGCGCCGAAATCCTGCGCCAGCGCCGGGGTGGCGCAGATCAGCGCCGTTGAGGCCAAGGCGGCCTTGAGGGTGGTCATGGGTTTCTCCCTGTCTGCTTGGTGCCCCGTTCCGGGGAAGCCGCCACCCTTGCACAGCGCGCAGGCCGCGCAAGGGTGCTCTAGCGGATCAGCATCAGACGGTGGTCGCGCTGCAACAGATCGGCGACCCATGCCGCCTCGGCTGCGAAATCATGCGGCACATCGGCGGCCGCGCGCCGCCCAGACAGCGACAGGCTGGCGAAGAAGTCGAAGCCGTAGAGGCTCAGGCCGGCCAGGTCGCTGCGCAGGAGCAGGTCGATCATCATGGCCCCCGTGGTGGGCGGCGCGCCCAGCCTACCCGCCAGCGTCTCGATATCGGCCAGCGGATGCAGGTAGAAGCCGGGGCCGGACGCGCTGTCCCAGTCCAGCCGCTTGCGCTTGGGCGACATCCACAGGATGCGGCCGGGCTTCAGCCGCGCCCTGTCGGCATCCGGCAGGCGCGTGGCCAGCGCCAGCCAGTCGGTGCGCGTGCCGTGGCTGGCCGCGCCGGGCATCGGCGCGCGGTTGATGCGGATGACGCAGTCGGCGGCGTCGATCTGTGGCCCATGCCCCTGCGCAGCCAGCGCGCGGGCATTGCCGATCAGCGCGACCTGCTGGCCCCTGAGGTCCGACAGCAGCGCCGCCTGCGGCACCGACAGCGCGGCCAGCGGCCCCTCGCGGCGCATCAGCCGGGCGGCGGTGAAGGCCAGCCGGTTCACAGAAGCGACCGATAGACGGCGGTGATGGCCTGGGCCTCGCCCGCGATGGCGTGGTTCGCGGCGACATGGGCGCGGGCGGCCTGTCCGGCGGCGGCACGCCCCGCATCGTCGTCCAGCCAGCGCGCCAGCGCGGCGGTCAGGGCGGGCGCGTCGTCCTTGGGGACCAGGCTGCCGGTCTCTCCGTCGCGGATCAGTGCCTCATAGGCGCCGACGCGGGCGGCGACGGTGGGGACGGCGCAGGCCGCGGCCTCCAGCGGCGTCAGGCCGAACCCCTCCCACCGGGCGGGGGCGGCGAAGAGGTCCAGCGCCTGGTAATGCGCGACGACCTGCTCCCAAGGCAGCTCTCCCAGAAAGCGGATGCGGTTCTCCAGCCCGGCGGCGCGGATGCGCGCCTGAAGGTCGTCGGCAAAGGCGCGGTTGTCGGGGGTGATGCGGCCGGTGAAGATGATCTGCGCCCGCGGGCGGGTGGGCAGCAGCTCCAGCCCCGCCTGGACCAGCAGATCGACCCCCTTCTGCGCGCGAACGCGCCCGAAGCAGCCGATCAGCACCGCATCCGGGTCCAGACCCAGGCGCGCGCGCAGGGCGGCGCGGTCGGGGGCGGGGTGGAACACGTCCGTGTCCACGCCATGCAGGATGACGGTCGCGGGACGTTCCAGATAGCTGGCGGCCTGGGGCGAGGTCGCGATCAGCGCATCCTGCTGCCGGATCAGCCAGCGGGTGAAGCCGGTATGCCTGCGCTGCGCGGCCGAGGTGAACAGCAGCCGGTATCTCCGGCGCAGGATGCGGCGCAGGATCAGGCCCAGGGCCATTTCCGTGTTGCGGCGCGCGTGCCAGACCCGCCAGCGGTCGCGGGGCAGGGTGGCCGCGCGCCACAGCGGGATGTGCGGCACGTCCGCGGGCAGGCCGGGGCCGGTCGCGCGGATGTCGATCATGCGCGCCTGGACCGGGATCAGCCGCACCACCGTCGCCGTGACGCCCGACAGGCGGCGTTTCAGGTTCGGTGCGACGATCAGCGGGTCACTTTGGGTCGGGGGCATGGGCGGCGGCCTCGGGCGTCAGGAAATACAGCAGGAACCCGATCGTCATCGGGATTAGGAAGAACAGCCACAGCATAGCGAAGGCCTGCGCGGGGGGATAGGCGCCCTGCGCTGCGGCATAGACCGGGCGCGAGGCGAACTGCATCACCCCCACGCCGCCGATCGACATCATGTTGAGGAATGTCATGCCGCGCCCCACCAGATGCGGGGGCAGGAACGACCGCCCATGCGCCATCAGCAGCGGATAGGCCGACCCGAAGAAGCCCAGGACCACCAGCAGCGCCGTGACCGCGGCCAGCGGCAGGGCCGGGGCCAGCCACATGGCCGAGAGCGTCACGATCATCACCGCCGAGAAGATCATCGTGGCGCGGCGCGCGCTGCCCGCCAGCCGCGCGGCGGGGCCCACGGCAAAGCTGCCCGCAACCATGGCCAGACCCATGGCCAGCGTCACCCGCCCGATCTGGGCCGCATCGGCGCCATGCACCTGCTCCAGCCAGGGGGCCGCCCAGAGGCCGCGGATCGCCGCCGTCACGGCATAGTTGACCGCGAACAGCGGCAGGATGAACCAAAGCGCGCGCAGGCGCAGGATCTGCCCGATCGAGCCCTGCGGATGCCCCGCCCCCAGCCGCGCCGGGTCGCGCACCGCGCCCAGCACCAGCGCCGCCACCATCAGCGTCACCACCGCCAGCCCCCAGAGCGTCTGGCGCCAGCCCGCGGCCTCGATCACCCAGACCAGCGGCGATGCGCCCAGGATGTTGCCCAGAGAGCCGAAGCCCACCAGCACCCCGGCCAGCATCCCGAAGGCCGCCGGCGGATATTCCCGCGCAAAGATGTAATAGGGCCCCATCAGCGCCGGAGAGCAGCCGATGCCCAGCGCGGTCATCGCCAGATGCAGGTGCCAGGGCGCCTCTGCCAGCGCAAAGATCACCGCCCCCCCGGCACCGCCCAGCGCCATCAGCCAGGCCACCGTCCGGCGCGGCCCGAAGCGGTCCAGCGCCGCGCCCACCGGCAGCTGCATCGCGGCAAAGGCGATGAACCACAGCCCCGACGACAGGGCCAGATCGCCGGGCGTCGCGCCCAGCTGGTCCTGCAGCGCGGGCGATAGCACGGCCAGAAAGGCCCGATAGAATTGCGACAGCATATAGGCCAGCACCAGGCTGACCAATCCGGCCTTGATCATGGACACATCCCTCCGTTCCCCGGCGCCACGCTGGGCCAAGGCGCGGAAAGCTGCAAGATGTGCAATCAGGTCGGCGGATGCGCCTATTCGGCGGGTGCAGCCGCGTCGGGCTGGGCGTCCGGGGTGGCCGGGTCCTGCGGTGCGGCGGGCTCCGGGGTCGCGGGTTCGGGCGTCACGGGCTGCGCGCTGCCGCCCCGCTCCTCCAGTTCGGTGATCAGGACGGCCACGTCGGGGCCCAGCCGGTCGCAGGCATCGGATTCCGAGAAGGCCGCGAATTCGGGTCGCACATAGTCGCGGTCGAAGGTCACCGCATCGACGCCCAGGACCTTCATCACCGCATCCGTGCTGCCGGTTAGCAGCTGCCATTCGGGGTCGCTGACGTCATAGGCGGGGCATTCCGCCGTCACCAGCCCGGCCCGGGCCAGACGCCGGGCCAGCTCCTGCGCCTGACCATCGTCCAGGCCCGACAGGTCGGGCAGCGGCACCACGAGGCGGTCGCCGGGAACGCCGTCAGGCCCCTGCGCCGCAGCCGGGCCGATCAGGGCCAGCGTGCCCATGGCCGCGACCAGCAGGGGGGCGGCGATCCGGGGGGTCCAAGTCGTCATGGGTCGATCCTTTGCTTCCGCATCAGGCGCGCAGGGTCGGCGCAAGGCGCGGCGGGTGCAAGGCAAACTGTCGTGAGCGCCCCGTGCGGGATCGGGGCCGCATCGGCGGCGCGGCCAATCTTGACCCCGCGGCAGGGGGGGTCTAACCCGGTCCGGCAGCCCGCGCGCCCTGTCTGCGGGCCTCTGACTGGAGGGATCATGTCCGACGCCTATTCGCTTCTCATCCTGCCCGGAGACGGGATCGGTCCCGAGGTCATGGCCGAGGTGGTCAAGGTGATCGACTGGTTCCGCGCCAACCGCGGCATGGCCTTCGACGTGCGTCACGGGCTGGTGGGCGGGGCGTCCTACGACGCGCATGGCACCCCCCTGACGGATGCCACCATGGCCGAGGCGCAGGCGGTGGACGCGGTCCTGCTGGGCGCGGTGGGCGGCCCGAAATACGACGTGCTGGACTTCAGCGTCAAACCCGAACGCGGCCTGCTGCGCCTGCGCAAGGAGATGGACCTGTTCGCCAACCTGCGCCCGGCGCAGTGCTTTGACGCGCTGGCCGACTTCTCCTCGCTCAAGCGCGAGGTGGTGGCGGGGCTCGACATCCTGATCGTGCGCGAGCTGACCTCGGGCGTCTATTTCGGAGAGCCGCGCGGCATCCATTCCGACGACAACAATCCCGCCAACGAGGGCGGCCGCGTCGGCATCAACACCCAGCGCTACACCAGCGGAGAGATCCGCCGCGTCGCCCGGTCGGCCTTCGAGCTGGCCCGCGCCCGCGGCAACAAGGTCTGTTCGATGGAAAAGGCCAACGTCATGGAATCGGGCATCCTGTGGCGCGAGGAGGTCCAGTGGGTGCATGACAACGAATACCCCGACGTGGAGCTGTCGCACATGTATGCCGACAACGGCGCGATGCAGCTGGTGCGTGCGCCGCGCCAGTTCGACGTGATTGTCACGGACAACCTGTTCGGCGACATCCTGTCGGATGCGGCGGCGATGCTGACCGGGTCCCTGGGCATGCTGCCCTCCGCCTCGCTCGGCGCGGCGACGGCCGGCGGGCGGCCCAAGGCGCTGTATGAGCCCGTCCACGGATCGGCCCCCGACATCGCCGGTCAAGGCAAGGCCAACCCGATCGCCTGCATCCTCAGCTTTGCGATGGCGCTGCGCTACTCCTTCGGCGAAGGCGCGGCGGCCGATCAGCTGGAGGCCGCGGTGGAACGCGTGCTGGCCCAAGGCGTCCGCACCGCCGACCTGATGGGCCCCGAGGGCGGCACCCCGGTCAGCACCGCGCAGATGGGCGACGCCATCGTCGCCGCGCTGGAGGCCTGATTGGCGCTGACGGGCAATGTCAGGGGCGCGTTGCTGCAACTGGCGGCGATGGGCCTCTATGCGACGCATGACGTGGTGATCAAATCCCTGGGCGCCACCTATCCGGCACTGCAGATCCTGTTCTTCGCCTCGCTCCTGTCATTCCCGCTGGTCAGCATCGTGCTGATGCGCGACCCCCATCCCGGCACGCTGCGCCCGGTCAATCCGGGCTGGGTGGCGCTGCGCACCGTCTGCGCGGTCATCGCGGGGGCGGCGGGGTTCTTCGCGTTCTCGACCCTGCCCCTGGCGCAGGTCTATGCGATCCTGTTCACGACGCCGCTGCTGATCACCATCCTGTCAATCCCGCTTCTGGGGGAACGCGTGGGATGGCACCGGTGGGCGGCGGTGGTGGTGGGCCTGTCGGGCGTGCTGATCGTGCTGCGCCCCGGCGGGCAGGACCTGCAGCTGGGGCATGCCGCGGCCATGGCGGGCGCGGTCGCCAGCGCGGTCGCCGCGGTCATCATCCGCCGTCTCGGTCGAGCCGAGCGGCCGATGGTGCTGCTGATGTGGCCGATGCTGGGCAACTTCTTCGCGACGGGTGCGGCGCTGTCGATCAGCTATCAGCCCATGGAGCTTCAGCATCTGGCGATGACCGGGATCATCGCGGCCTTGGGCCTGGCGGGCGGGTTCCTGGTGATCCTGGCCTATCGCGCCGGAGAGGCCGCCATCGTGGCACCGATGCAGTACTCGCAGATCCTCTGGGCCACCGCCTATGGCTGGTTCCTGTTCGGAGAGGGCGTGGACCCCGCGACCCTTCTGGGTGCGGGCGTGATCATCGCCTCCGGCATCTACATCGTCTGGCGCGAGAGCCGCGGCGTCAGCGCGAACCGCCCCGCGACCACGGCGCGCCTGCGCCCCGAGACGGTGACCGCGCCGAAATCCACGATCCTGCAAAGATTGTGGCCGCCGCGCGCCTGAGGGCTTGCATTCGCGCGACGCCCGCGTTAACTGCCCGCCTACGGTCGGAGCGTAGCGCAGCCTGGTAGCGCACCTGCTTCGGGAGCAGGGGGTCGGAGGTTCGAATCCTCTCGCTCCGACCATTTTTTCCCGATGTGTGGATTGCCACTGAAATCTTCCTTAAGTGGCCACAATTCTTCCTTTGCGGCAGCAAGACTGACGTAAGACGCGAAGAGTTTTCTCTCGCGCCTCCAACCTAAGTTTTTATCTGGGAAAGCCGTCTGCTAATGTCGCCGCACCAATGATGGGGCTATGGACTTGCCCGGTTTTTGTGGAGAGCGTTTAGCTCCCTTGCTTGGTCTTTCGCTCGAAGGCGATGGGGCTCTTGAAGCCGAGCGATGAATGCCGCCTGACGGGGTTATAGAACCCGTCGATGTATCTGGCGATGGCGATTTCGGCCTGCTGGCGGGATTGCCATGCGACCGGCCAGATCAGCTCCGACTTGATGGTCTTGAAGAATGTCTCGACCATCGAGTTGTCGTAGCAGTTTCCGCGCC
>NZ_JBYLFR010000010.1:0-153293 GCF_057748165.1 Paracoccus sp. NIOT.M2S5SZ12 | reverse complement strand
GAGGCCTACATCCTGACCAAGGAGGAGGGCGGCCGCCACACGCCGTTCTTCGCGAACTACCGCCCGCAGTTCTACTTCCGCACGACGGACGTGACCGGCACGGTCAAGCTGCCCGAGGGCACCGAGATGGTGATGCCCGGCGACAACCTGAAGTTCGAGGTCGAGCTGATCGCGCCGATCGCGATGGAGGAGAAGCTGCGCTTCGCCATCCGCGAAGGCGGCCGCACCGTCGGCGCCGGCGTCGTCTCCAAGATCATCAAGTGATCCGACAGACCGCGTAAGCGAGAGGGCCGCCCGAAAGGGCGGCCCTTTTTCATGGTGAGGAGGGGGGCGATGGCCGCGATCCTCGACGCATGGCGCGCCGCGGACCGCTGGCCGAAATGGCTGAGGGGAGTGGCGCTGCTGGTCTTCGTCGTCCCCTTGGTTGCCGGTCCTGGGCCTGATGGTTGGATGGAGCTTTCTGCCCGTGTCCGGCGACCGCGACCCGACGGTGCTGCCGCGGATGGCCGGAGCGGCAGCCTCTCTGGCCCTGACCCTTCCCCTCGTGATGACAGGCATGGAAAGGACGCTGCGGGGATCGCGCATTCTCTGGGACGTTGCGGGGGTCGCCTTTCTTGCCCTCATCGCCTGGAGCAACGCCACGGCGGGCTGGTCCTTTCTGGATGCCTTGGTGTGCGGGCAGCCGAAACGGGCAAAACGGGCAGACTATGTCATCCGCGACGTGACGCCCGGCCGTGATGCCAAGTGCCCCTATGCCGTCCATCTTGTCGGCCTGCCGCTGATGGGGGACCGCATCTGCGGTGTCGACCCGGACGTCCTGCGCGGACTTCCACCGGGGCATTCCGGTGACGGGGCGGGAGTGCGCGGAACGGATCGCTGGATCATCGTCACCGGCATCGTCGATCCACGATCCTGACCGTCGCGCGGGTCGGGGCGTGATTTCTGCTTCATATCCGCCGATTGGCGCTTGACGCCCCCGCTCGGGTGACCTAAATCGCCGCTCAGCGTGGCGGAGTAGCTCAGTTGGTTAGAGCAGCGGAATCATAATCCGCGTGTCGGGGGTTCGAGTCCCTCCTCCGCTACCACGCTTCCCCCCGGACATCACCGTGCTGACCGCGCCCGCGCAGGGCGATCGGCCCTGCATGCCTGCCGTCCGGCCCCATGCCCGCCTTCTTGTGCGGCGGGGTCGGCAGGGTGTTGACGCCGGGCGCATGATGATCCATATGACCGCATCGCCGTCGGTCCGTGAGAATCGATGGCTTTTGCATGGGCCGCCCGGCTTCCAGGGCGGCCTTGCAGTTTTCATGACGGTCCGATGCTGGCCCCGCGTGGTGCGCTGTCAGCCTCTCGACTGGAACTCCCCGCCAGAGGGATGACTATGCAAAGCCAGAATATCCGGATCCGGCTCAAGGCGTTTGACTATCGTGTGCTGGACGCCAGCACCCAGGAGATCGTCAACACCGCCAAGCGCACCGGCGCGACCGTCCGCGGTCCGATTCCGCTGCCGAACAAGATCGAGAAATTCACCGTCCTGCGCGGTCCGCACATCGACAAGAAGTCGCGCGACCAGTGGGAGATCCGCACGCACAAGCGTCTGCTGGACATCGTCGATCCGACGCCGCAGACCGTTGACGCCCTCATGAAGCTCGACCTCGCCGCCGGCGTGGACGTCGAGATCAAGGTCTGAGGAGGCTGATCATGTTGCGTACCGGTATCATCGCCAAGAAGCTGGGCATGACCCGTCTGTTCCTCGAGGACGGCCGTCAGGTCCCCGTAACCGTCCTGCAACTGGACGGCCTGCAGGTCATCGCGCAGCGCACCGCTGACCGCGACGGCTACACCGCCGTCCAGCTGGGCGCCGGAGAGGCCAAGGCCAAGCGCACCACCGCAGCCATGCGCGGTCACTTCGCCAAGGCCTCGGTCGCGCCCAAGCGCAAGATCGCGGAATTCCGCGTCGCCGAAGAAAACCTGATCAATGTCGGTGAGGAGATCACGGCTGACCACTATTTCGCGGGTCAGTACGTGGACATCGCCGGCACCTCGATCGGTAAGGGCTTCGCGGGCGCCATGAAGCGTCACAACTTCGGCGGTCTGCGCGCCTCGCACGGCGTGTCGATCAGCCACCGTTCGCATGGTTCGACCGGCCAGTGCCAGGACCCCGGCAAGGTGTTCAAAGGCAAGAAGATGGCGGGTCACCTGGGTGCCGTCCGCGTCACCACGCAGAACCTGCAGGTCGTCCGCACGGACTCCGAGCGCGGCCTGATCATGGTCAAGGGCTCGGTTCCGGGCTCGAAGGGTGGCTGGGTCACCATCAAGGACGCGGTCAAGAAGGCCACGCCCGAGAACCTGATCTATCCCGCCGCGCTGCGTTCGGCCGCCAATGAGGCCAAGCGCCTGGCCGAGGAAGCCGCTGCCGCCGCCGCCGCCGAGGAGGAAGCCGCCCGCGAGGAGGCCGCCCGTCTGGCCGCCGAGCAGGAAGCCGCCGCCCTGGCCGAGGCCGAGGCCTCGATCAAGTCGGACAAGGAGCACGCCGATCCCAATGCGGAAGAGCCGGCCTCCAATGACGACGCGCCGGAAGGAGACAAGTGATGAAACTTGATGTGATCAAGCTGGATTCCGGCGCTGCCGGTTCGATCGATCTGGCCGACGACATCTTCGGCCTGGAGCCCCGCGGCGACATCCTGCAGCGCGTCGTGCGCTGGCAGCGTGCCAAGGCGCAGGCAGGCACCCACTCGGTGCTGGGCAAGTCGGACGTGAGCTACTCGACCAAGAAGATCTATCGCCAGAAGGGCACGGGCGGCGCACGCCACGGCTCGCGCAAGGCGCCGACCTTCCGTCACGGTGGTGTCTACAAGGGTCCGACCCCGCGTTCGCACGCCTTCGATTTGCCCAAGAAGGTCCGCGCCCTGGGCCTGCGTCACGCGCTGTCGGCCAAGGCCACCGCGGGTGAACTGGTCATCGTCGAGGATCTGAACCTGGCCGATGCCAAGACCGCCGCCGTCGCCAAGGCCGTCCGTGAGAACGGCTGGAAGCGCGTGCTGGTGATCGACGGCGCCGAGGTGAACGAGGGCTTTGCCCGCGCCGCCCGCAACATCGAGGGCGTGGACGTCCTGCCGTCGATGGGTGCCAATGTGTATGACATCCTGAAGCGTGATACCCTGGTCATCACGCGCGCCGGTGTCGAAGCTCTGGAGGCTCGCCTGAAATGAGCGCGAAAGCTGAACATTACGACGTGATCGTCAAGCCGATCATCACCGAGAAGGCCACCATGACGTCTGAGAACAACGGCGTCGTGTTCCAGGTCTCCAAGGATGCGAACAAGCCGCAGATCAAGCAGGCCGTCGAGGCCCTGTTCGGCGTCAAGGTGAAGGCGGTCAACACCACCATCACCAAGGGCAAGCAGAAGCGCTTCCGCGGTCAGCTGGGCCGTCGCAGCGACGTCAAGAAGGCCTATGTGACGCTGGAAGCCGGCAACACCATCGACGTCTCGACCGGTCTCTGATAACCGGACGCGACAGGCGGCCCCGGAGCGATCCGGGGCTGCCGCATTTGACTGAAACGGACCACCCTGGTCCAAAGCAACGGAAGACAGAAAGATGGCATTGAAGTCGTACAAACCGACGACGCCTGGCCAGCGCGGGCTGGTTCTGATCGACCGTTCGGAGCTTTGGAAAGGTCGCCCGGTCAAGAGCCTCACCGAGGGTCTGACCAAGAAAGGCGGCCGGAACAACACCGGACGGATCACCATGCGGCGCCAAGGCGGCGGCGCGAAACGCCTGTATCGCATCGTCGATTTCAAGCGCACCAAGTTCGACGTGGCGGCCGTGGTCGAGCGGATCGAGTACGATCCCAACCGCACCGCCTTCATCGCGCTGGTGAAATACGAGGACGGCGAGCAGGCCTACATCCTGGCTCCGCAGCGCCTGGCCATCGGTGACCGCGTCGTCGCCGGTTCCAAGGTCGACGTGAAGCCCGGCAATGCCATGCCCTTCAGCGGCATGCCCATCGGCACGATCGTCCACAACGTCGAGCTGAAGCCCGGCAAGGGCGGCCAGATCGCCCGTTCGGCGGGCACCTATGCCCAGTTCGTCGGTCGCGACGGCGGCTATGCGCAGATCCGCCTGTCCTCGGGCGAGCTGCGTCTGGTCCGTCAGGAATGCATGGCCACCATCGGTGCCGTGTCGAATGCCGACCATTCGAACCAGAACCTGGGCAAAGCCGGCCGCAACCGCCACAAGGGCATCCGCCCGAGCGTCCGCGGTGTCGCCATGAACCCGATCGACCACCCGCATGGTGGTGGTGAGGGCCGCACCTCGGGTGGCCGCACGCCGGTCACGCCCTGGGGCAAGGACACCAAGGGCAAGAAGACCCGCAGCAATAAGGCGACCGACAAGTACATCTTGCGTTCGCGTCACGCGAAGAAGAAGGGGCGCTGACCTATGGCACGTTCTGTTTGGAAAGGCCCCTTTGTTGACGCCTATGTGCTCAAGAAAGCCGAAAAGGCCCGTGAGTCGGGGAAATCCGACGTCATCAAGATCTGGTCGCGTCGCTCGACCATCCTGCCGCAATTCGTCGGCCTGACCTTCGCCGTCTACAACGGGCACAAGCACATCCCCGTGAACGTCAGCGAAGAGATGATCGGTCAGAAGTTCGGTGAATATTCGCCCACGCGCACCTATTACGGGCACGCCGCGGACAAGAAAGCCAAGAGGAAGTAATCGTCATGGGTAAGGAAACCAATCCGCGCCGCGTGGCGGAGAACGAGGCCTTCGCCAAGACGAAGATGCTTCGCACCTCGCCGCAGAAACTGAACCTGGTGGCTCAGCTGATCCGCGGCAAGAAGGTCGACAAGGCTCTGGCCGACCTGACCTTCTCGCACAAGCGCATCGCCGGCGACGTGAAGAAGTGCCTTCAGTCCGCCATCGCGAACGCCGAGAACAACCACGGTCTGGACGTCGACAACCTGGTCGTCGCCGAGGCCTGGGTCGGCAAGAACCTGGTGATGAAGCGTGGCCGTCCGCGGGCACGTGGCCGCTTCGGCAAGATCATGAAGCCGTTTTCGGAAATCACCATCAAGGTGCGCCAAGTCGAGGAGCAAGCGTAATGGGTCAGAAGGTCAATCCGATCGGCATGCGCCTGCAGGTCAACCGCACCTGGGACAGCCGCTGGTATGCCGACGACAAGGACTATGGCAACCTGCTGCTTGAAGACCTGAAGATTCGGGACTTCATCCACACGGAAGCTAAGCAGGCCGGCATCAGCCGCGTCATCATCGAGCGTCCCCACAAGAAGTGCCGCGTGACCATCCACGCAGCGCGTCCCGGTGTCATCATCGGCAAGAAGGGTGCGGACATCGAGACCCTGCGCAAGAAGCTGGCGAACTTCACCGACAGCGAGTTGCACCTGAACATCGTCGAAGTGCGCAAGCCCGACGTCGATGCGCAGCTGGTCGCCGAGTCGATCGCCCAGCAGCTGGAGCGCCGCGTGTCGTTCCGCCGCGCCATGAAGCGCTCGGTCCAGAATGCCATGCGCATGGGTGCCCTGGGCATCCGCGTGAACGTCGCGGGCCGTCTTGGCGGTGCCGAGATCGCGCGGACCGAGTGGTACCGCGAGGGCCGCGTGCCCCTGCACACCCTGCGGGCCGACATCGACTATGCGCTGTCCGAGGCGACGACCCCCTACGGGATCATCGGCGTCAAGGTGTGGATCTTCAAGGGCGAGATCATGGAACATGATCCCCAGGCCCATGACCGCCGCGCCGCCGAAGCCCAGGAGGGCCCGGCCCCCCGCGGCCCGCGCCGCGACGCCCGGTAAGGAGTAGAACACAATGCTGCAACCGAAACGGACCAAGTTCCGCAAACAGCACAAGGGCCGCATCCACGGCGAGGCGAAGGGCGGTTTCGACCTGAACTTCGGCTCGTTCGCCCTGAAGGCGACCGAACCCGAGCGCGTCACCGCACGCCAGATCGAGGCGGCCCGCCGCGCCATCACGCGTCACATGAAGCGTCAGGGCCGCGTCTGGATCCGGATCTTCCCGGACGTGCCGGTCTCGTCGAAGCCTACCGAAGTCCGGATGGGTAAGGGCAAGGGCTCGGTCGACTTCTGGGCCGCCCGCGTCCACCCGGGCCGGATCATGTTCGAGATCGACGGCGTCAACGACACCATCGCCCGCGAGGCCCTGCGCCTCGGCGCCATGAAGCTGCCGGTCCTGACCCGCATCGTCGCCCGCGAGGACTGGTAAGTCCTCCGCCCTTTGGGGCGCGCGCATGACACCGGGGCCCCGCCGAGCGATCGGCGGGGCCCTGATCCTTCGCGGCGCCTGCGTTTTGCCGCAAGCGGGGTTGCCAAAGGGCCGCCGAGCCTGTATGGGCAGGCCTTCATCACGAAACTCCACCGGAATCAGGGTGGCCCTGGGCAACAGGGGCTCTCCGGTGATGTTGAAAGGAAGATGCGTCATGGACGCCAAGGAACTGTCGGCGAAGACGCCGGACCAGCTGAAGGACCAGCTGGTCGCCCTCAAGAAAGAGGCCTTCAACCTGCGCTTCCAGCAGGCCACCGGCCAGCTGGAGAGCACCGCGCGCATGCGCGCCGTGCGCCGCGACGTGGCGCGCGTGAAGACCATTCTGAACCAGAAAGCGGCCGACGCCGCGGCCTCGAACTAAGGAGCCCGGCCCATGCCCAAACGTATCCTGCAAGGCCGCGTCACCAGCGACAAGAACGAACAGACGATCACCGTCCTGGTCGAGCGCCGCTTCAAGCATCCCGTACTGCACAAGATCGTGCGCTCGTCGAAGAAATACCGCGCGCATGACGCGCAGAACCAGTTCAAGATCGGGGACACCGTTCGCATCGTCGAATGCGCCCCGATCTCGAAGACGAAACGCTGGACTGTCCTGACGGACGAAACCGCTTCGGCCTGAAGTCCATCATCACAGATCAGAAATGATCGAAACCCTGGGGCCGCGTCTGGCGGTCCCCAAAGGTCGGGAGAAACCAAATGATCCAGATGCAGACCAATCTGGATGTCGCTGACAACTCCGGCGCTCGCCGGGTTCAGTGCATCAAGGTCCTGGGTGGTTCGCACCGTCGCTATGCGTCGGTGGGCGACATCATCGTCGTGTCCGTCAAGGAAGCCATCCCTCGGGGCCGGGTGAAGAAGGGTGACGTCCGCAAGGCCGTCGTCGTTCGCACCGCCAAAGAAGTGAATCGCGAGGACGGAACCTCGATCCGCTTCGACCGCAATGCCGCCGTCATCCTGAACAATCAGGGCGAGCCGGTCGGCACCCGCATCTTCGGGCCGGTCGTGCGCGAGCTGCGCGCGAAGAACTTCATGAAGATCATCTCGCTTGCGCCGGAGGTGCTGTAATGGCTGCCAAGCTGAAGAAGGGCGACAAGGTCGTCGTGCTGGCCGGCAAGGACAAGGGCAAGCAGGGTGAGATCACCGCCGTCATGCCCAAGGACAACAAGGCCGTGGTCGAGGGCGTGAACGTCGCCATCCGCCACACCAAGCAGTCCCAGACCAGCCAGGGCGGCCGCGTGGCCAAGGCCATGCCGATCGACCTGTCGAACCTGGCGCTGATGGACAAGAACGGCAAGGCGACCCGCGTGGGCTTCCGCATGGAAGACGGCGCGAAGGTCCGTTTCGCCAAGACCACGGGAGACGTGATCTGATGCTGGACGCTGCGAAATACACGCCCCGCCTGCGCGGCGAATACCGCGAGAAGGTCCGTGCCGCGCTCAAGGAAGAGTTCGGCTACAAGAACGACATGCAGATCCCGCGTCTGGACAAGATCGTCCTGAACATGGGTGTCGGCGAGGCCGTCAAGGACACCAAGAAGGTCAAGCAGGCCGCCGACGAGCTGTCCCAGATCGCCGGTCAGAAGGCCATCATCACCTATGCCAAGAAGTCGATCGCCGGCTTCCGCGTGCGTGAGGAGATGCCGCTCGGCTGCAAGGTGACCCTGCGCGGCGACCGGATGTACGAATTCCTGGACCGCCTGATCAACATCGCGCTGCCCCGCGTCCGCGACTTCCGCGGCGTGAAGCCGACGTCGTTCGACGGCCGCGGCAACTATGCGATGGGCCTGAAGGAGCACATCGTTTTCCCGGAAATCAACTTCGACAAGGTCGACGAAGTTCTGGGGATGGACATCATCATCTGCACCACCGCGACGACCGACGCGGAAGCGAAGTCGCTGTTGAAGCATTTCAACATGCCGTTCACCAGCTGATCGCGGAGGGAAAGAAGATATGGCAAAGAAATCCATGATCGAGCGCGAGAAGAAGCGCGAGCGTCTGGTCAAGCAGTTCGCCGCCAAGCGCGCCGACCTGAAAGAGATCATCAACGATCAGTCCCGTCCGATGGAAGAGCGGTTCAAGGCAAGCCTGAAGCTGGCCGAACTGCCGCGCAACTCGTCGGCGACGCGTCTGCACAACCGGTGCCAACTGACCGGTCGTCCGCATGCGTATTACCGCAAACTGAAACTGTCGCGGATCATGCTGCGCGAGCTGGGCTCGCAGGGTCAGATCCCCGGCCTGGTCAAGTCCAGCTGGTAAGGGGGCACACAGAATGATGAACGATCCTCTCGGCGATATGCTGACCCGCATCCGCAATGCGCAGATGCGCGGCAAATCGACCGTCCGCACCCCCGCCTCTAAGCTGCGTGCCTGGGTTCTGGACGTGCTGAAGAACGAAGGTTACATCCGCGGCTACGAGGAAGTGACCACCGAGGCCGGCCACAAGGAGCTGGAAATCGGGCTGAAGTACCACGATGGTTCGCCGGTCATCCGCGAGCTGTCGCGCGTCTCCAAGCCGGGTCGCCGCGTCTATGCCGGGTCCAAGGAAATCCCGCAGGTCCGTCAGGGCCTGGGCGTCTCCATCGTCTCGACTCCCAAGGGCGTCATGACGGATGCAGCGGCTCGCACTGCCAATGTCGGCGGCGAAGTCCTCTGCACCGTGTTCTAAGGAGGGCAGAATGTCTCGTATTGGTAAGAAGCCGGTCGAACTGCCCAAGGGCGTGACGGCCGAGATCAAGGGCCAGACCATCGAGGTGAAGGGGCCGAAGGGCACCCGCAGCTTCACGGCCACCGACGACGTGGATCTGGTGCTGGAAGAGGACTCCGTCGCGGTCAAGCCGCGGGGAACCTCCAAGCGCGCCCGCCAGCAGTGGGGCATGACCCGCTCCATGGTCGAGAACCTGGCGACCGGCGTGTCGACGGGCTTCAAGAAGGAGCTGGAGATCCAGGGCGTGGGTTACCGCGCCACCATGCAGGGCAATGTCCTGAAGCTGGCTCTGGGCTATTCGCACGACGTGAACTTCGAGGTGCCGCAGGGCGTCACGATCACCGCGCCGAAGCAGACCGAAATCGTTGTGGAGGGCATCGACCAGCAGCTGGTTGGTCAGGTTGCCGCGAACATCCGCGAGTGGCGCAAGCCCGAGCCCTACAAGGGCAAGGGCATCCGCTACAAGGGCGAGTTCGTCTTCCGCAAGGAAGGCAAGAAGAAGTAAGGGGCGCATGAAATGGCACTGAAAAAGCAAGAGCTGTTCCAGAAGCGCCGCCTGCGCGTGCGGAACAAGCTGCGGGCGATGTCGAACGGACGTCCCCGCATGTCGATCCACCGGTCGTCGAAGAACATCTTCGTTCAGGTCATCGACGACCTGAAGGGCGTGACCTTGGCCTCGGCCAGCACGCTGGAGAAGGACTTCGGTCTGGTCGGCAAGAACAACGTCGAGGCCGCCGCCAAGATCGGCGCCGCGATCGCCGAGCGCGCCAAGGCCGCCGGCATCGAGGAAGTGGTCTTCGACCGCGGCGGCTTTATCTTCCACGGCAAGGTGAAGGCTCTGGCCGACGCCGCCCGTGAAGGTGGCCTGAAGTTCTGATGATGCGGCCGGCACCTGCGGGTGCCGCCCCGATGATCCGGGGACCGTCCTCTGGGCGGCCCACCAGGATCGTGACAACGGCGCGACGCGCGCCAGATATGCAAGGAATGCCTCATGGCAGAACGTGACAATCGTCGGGGCGGTCGCCAGGACCGCGAAGAGAACCCGGAATTCCAGGATCGTCTGGTCGCGATCAACCGCGTCTCGAAGACCGTCAAGGGCGGCAAGCGCTTCGGCTTCGCGGCTCTGGTCGTCGTGGGCGACCAGCGCGGCCGCGTCGGCTTCGGCAAGGGCAAGGCCAAGGAGGTCCCCGAGGCCATCCGCAAGGCCACCGAACAGGCCAAGCGCAGCCTGATCCGCGTGCCGCTGCGTGACGGCCGCACCCTGCACCACGACATCGAAGGTCGTCACGGTGCCGGCAAGGTCATCATGCGCACCGCCGTTCCGGGTACCGGCATCATCGCGGGCGGCCCGATGCGCGCCGTGTTCGAGATGCTGGGCGTGCAGGACGTCGTGGCCAAGTCGCAGGGGTCGCAGAACCCCTACAACATGATCCGCGCCACCCTGGACGGCCTGAAGAAAGAGTCGAGCCCCCGCTCGGTCGCGACCCGTCGCGGCAAGAAGGTGGCCGACATCCTGCCGCAGGACAACAAGCCGGCTGAAGCCGCCGTCGAAGCGTAAGGAGCCATCATGGGAACCATCGTCGTCAAGCAGATCGGCAGCCCGATCCGCCGCCCCAAGGACCAGCTGGCCACGCTGAAGGGCCTGGGCCTGAACAAGATGAACCGCACGCGCGAACTGGAGGACACCCCCTCCGTGCGCGGCATGGTCAACAAGATCCCGCATCTCGTGACCATCATCGAAGAGAAGAACTGAGGAAACGGGGCGCTTCGGCGCCCCTTTCGCTGTCCGGCGCCCTGTTGCGCCACCGGCACGGCGCGCGCGAATTGCGCGGCACCCCTCTGGGTTGTGCGCCCTGCCTGTCCTAGGCTGACCCGCAGCCGAAGGACCCTGCCATGACCCTTTCCAGACTGGCCCTGCTGTTCGCCCTGCTGCCCGCCGCGGCGGAGGCCGGCGCATGGGCGCGCGATGCCGGCGACACCTTCGTCGCCCTCTCGACCGAGCGGGACGGGGACGGCAACCGCTATGACGGGCTCTATGCCGAGTATGGCCTGGGGGACCGGGTGACCCTGGGGGCCGAGATCGGGCATAGCGGCGGCGTGCAGACCAGCGCCCTCGTCTGGATTCAGCGCAGCCTGGACGACGGGCAGGGCGTGCACCGGCTGAGCCTCGCGACCGGCGCGGGGGCCATCCGGCGGGACGGGCAATGGCTGCCCCTGGCGCAGCTGGCGCTGTCCTGGGGGCGCGGCCTCGATCGTCCGAACGGAGGCTGGATGACCGTGCAGACGCAGCTGCGGCTGGCGGGCAAGCCCGTCGATCCCGCGCTGCCCGCCAGCGAGGCGCAGGCCGCCCTCCTGACGCCGGATTTCGTCTGGAAGACCGACGCGACCCTGGGCCTGGGCCTGCCCTGGGGTCTGACGCTGATCCAGGACCTGCGGTTGGAGGACCGGCCGGACCTGGACTTTTCCGCCAAATACGCGCCCTCCGTGGTCGCGGATGTGCCGGGGCCGCTGCGGCTGCAGCTGGGCGTCGTGCAGCCGCTGACCGGTCCGGGCGAGACGGCGGTCAGGCTGGGCAGCTGGATCGAGTTCTAGTCGCCGCTGCAGGCATAGACCGTGCCGCCCACCGCCACGACCGAGACCGCCGCCCCGGTCAGCAGCACCGGCGAGGCCGCCACGGCCGCCGCCGCCCCGCCGAGCGAGGCCAGGGCGCCCGAGATCGCGCTGCCCGTGCCGCTGATAATGACCGCGCCCGACCCGTCGGGCAGCGCCTGCATGCCCTGCACAGACCGGCGCGCGGCGGCGCCGGTGATGGCGCGTGCGGCGGCCGTGGTCTGGTTCACGCGCTGGCAGACGGCGTTGGTCTGGCGGCGGCACTGGCCCCAAGCATCGCGCGGCCCTAGGTCATAGCCCAGCACCGATTCGCTGGACTTGTCGAAGCGCAGACAGAAGGGCAGGCGCTCCTCGTCGGTCAGTTCGGGCGTCAGGCTGCGCAGGACGACATAGCTGGGGCAGTCGTGCCGCCCGATGCGCGTGGCCAACTGCTCGCGACGCGAATAGGTGTCCGACAGCCGCGCCTCGGCCTTGTCGTAGCCCATGACCACGTCGCGCCCGTTGATGCGCGCGGTGCAGAAGGTCGGTTCCGCCTCCTGTGCCGCGGCGGGGGCGGGCAGGGCAGGCAGGGTCAGCATGAGGGCGAGGGCCATGAGGCCGGGCAGGGCAGGGCGGGGCATGGTCGCTCCGATCGAGGTCGCGGGATCCACCCGTGCCTGGGCCAGGGCGGCGCGGCCTTCAAGACACAAGACGGTGTGATCGGCGATTGCGCGCAACGCTGTGGCCGGATCGCTTGAAAGACGCGGGCGATGCGCGTATGACACCCCGGTGCCGATGGGCACAGTGATTCAACAAGCAAGAAAAGCCGTGGCCCCCTGCTTCGCTTCGAGGGTGCGTCCGGCAAGGAGAAGCGACATGAAACTGCATGAGATCCGCGACAACGACGGCGCCAACCGCTCCAAGAAGCGCGTCGCGCGCGGCCCCGGTTCGGGCAAGGGCAAGACCGCCGGTCGCGGCATCAAGGGTCAGAAGTCGCGTTCGGGCGTGGCTCTGGGCGGATATGAGGGCGGCCAGATGCCGCTGTACCGCCGCCTGCCCAAGCGCGGCTTCACCGCGCCGAACGCCAAGAGCTTTGCGGTCGTGAACCTGGGCCAGATCCAGGGCTTCATCGACGCGGGCAAGATCGACGGCAAGGCCGAGCTGACCGAGGACGCGCTGGTCGCCAGCGGCCTCGTGCGCCGCAAGCTGGACGGCATCCGCCTGCTGGCGAAGGGCGAGCTGAAGGGCGGCCTGACCATCACCGTCACCGGCGCATCGAAGGCCGCGGTCGAGGCGGTCGAGAAGGCCGGCGGCAAGGTCAACCTGCCGGCAGCCCGCGACGCGGCGGCCGAATAAGCTGTTGATGGGGGCTTTCGCGCCCCATAGATAGCATCTAGGTTTTCAGGCGCCGCCGGTCCCCGCGAAAACGGGTCGGCGGCGCTGTCATGACACGGGACGGACTCACATGGCGTCAGCCGCAGAACAGATGGCCGCGAACCTCTCCTGGGGGCAGCTCGGCAAGGCCACGGAACTTCGCCAGCGGATCTGGTTCACGATCGGCGTGCTGATCATGTACCGCATCGGCACCTACATCCCGGTTCCCGGCATCGACGGCGCGGCGCTGCGCAACTTCATGGACCAGGCGTCCAGCGGCATCGGCGGCATGCTGTCGATGTTCACCGGCGGCGCGCTTGGCCGGATGGGCGTCTTCGCCCTGGGCATCATGCCCTACATCTCGGCCTCGATCATCGTGCAGCTGCTGACCTCCATGGTCCCCTCGCTGGAACAGCTGAAGAAGGAAGGCGAGCAGGGCCGCAAGAAGATCAACCAGTACACGCGCTACGGCACCGTCGCGCTGGCGCTGTTCCAGGCCTACGGCCTGGCGCGCAGCCTTGAGGCGGGCGGTCTGGCGCATGATCCCGGCCTGTTCTTCCAGGCCTCGGTGGTAATCACCCTGGTCGGCGGCACCATGTTCCTGATGTGGCTGGGCGAGCAGATCACCGCGCGCGGCATCGGCAACGGCATCAGCCTGATCATCTTCGTGGGCATCCTGGCGGAAATCCCGGCCGCGCTGGCCAACTTCTTCCAGCAGGGCCGCACGGGCGCCATCTCGACCCCGATCATCCTGTTCGTGATCGTGATGCTGGTGGCGATCATTGCCTTCGTGGTGTTCATGGAGCGCGCGCTGCGCAAGATCCGCATCCAGTATCCCCGGCGCCAGGTCGGCATGAAGGTCTATGACGGCCAGACCAGCCACCTGCCGGTGAAGGTCAACCCCGCGGGCGTGATCCCGGCGATCTTCGCCAGCTCGCTGCTGCTGCTGCCGGTGACCATCTCGACCTTCTCGGGCAACGAGACCGGCCCGATCATGTCGGTGATCCTCGCGTATTTCGGCCCCGGACAGCCGCTCTATCTGCTGTTCTTCGCGGCGATGATCGTGTTCTTCACCTATTTCTACACGCAGAACGTGTCGTTCAAGACCGATGACGTGGCCGAGAACCTGAAGAACCAGGGCGGCTTCATTCCGGGCATCCGTCCGGGCAAGCGGACGCAGGACTATCTCGACTATGTCGTGAACCGCCTGCTGGTCATCGGTTCGGCCTATCTGGCGCTGGTCTGCCTGATGCCCGAGATCCTGCGCGACCAGTTCTCGATCCCGGTCTATCTGGGCGGCACCTCGGTGCTGATCGTGGTCTCGGTCACCATGGACACGACCAACCAGGTCCAGAGCCATCTGCTGGCCCACCAGTACGAAGGCCTGATCGAGAAGTCCCAGCTGCGCGGCAAGCGCAAGCCGGGCACGGCCAAGCCGCGCCGCCTGCCGTCGCGCCGCTGAGGCGGCGCGACCAACCGACGACACGACAAGGCCGGCACAAGGCCAAGCTGAGGGGGACAGACGCCATGACCATCAACATCATCCTGCTGGGACCGCCGGGTGCGGGCAAGGGGACCCAGGCCAAGCGCCTGGTGGACGAACGGGGTCTGGTGCAGCTCTCCACCGGCGACATGCTGCGCGCGGCGCGGTCGTCTGGAACCGAGATGGGGCGCCGCGTCGCCGAGGTCATGGATCGCGGAGAGCTGGTCACGGACGAGATCGTCATCGGTCTGATCCGCGAGCAGCTGGACAAGGGCGGCAAGGGCTTCATCTTCGACGGCTTCCCCCGCACGCTGGCGCAGGCCGACGCCTTGGGCCGGTTGCTGTCCGAGATGGGCACCCGCCTGGACGCCGTGATCGAGCTGCGCGTCGATGACGAGGCCCTGGTCGGCCGCATCGTCAAGCGCGCCGAGGAAAGCGCCGCCGCCGGTCAGCCGGTGCGCCGCGACGACACGCCCGAGGTCTTTGCCGACCGGCTGCGCGAATACTACAAGAAGACGGCGCCGCTGCTGGGCTACTACTATGCCAAGGGCGAGCTGCAGAGCGTCGACGGCATGGCGCCCATGGATCAGGTGGCCGCCCAGATCGCCGCGGCCCTGCCGGCTTGACGACGCGGCGTTCTGCCGCTACTGCACGTCATCTCGCAAGAGAATCACCCGGCTCGCGGGTGGACCATCGATTTGGCCCGAAGGCATGGCTTTCGGGCCTTGCGTTGTGAAAAAAGGTTCCGGCGTTACGGAACCGCAACTGAAAAGGAAAACGCGTGGCTCGTATTGCTGGCGTCAACATTCCGACGGGGAAACGCGTCCCCATCGCTCTGACCTACATCCATGGTATCGGCGACCTCTATGCCGAACAGATCTGCGAAGCCGTCGGCATCGACCGCACCCGTCGCATCAACGACCTGTCGGACGCCGAAGTGCTGGCCATCCGCGAATACATCGATGCCAACCTGACCGTCGAGGGCGACCTGCGCCGCGAAGTCCAGATGAACATCAAGCGCATGATGGACTTGGGCTCGTACCGTGGTCTTCGTCACCGTCGCGGCCTCCCGGTCCGCGGTCAGCGCACGCATACCAATGCGCGCACCCGCAAGGGCCCGGCCAAGCCGATCGCCGGCAAGAAGAAATAAGGGGCAAGCGACATGGCACGTGACAAGACCCGCATGAAGCGCAAGGAACGCAAGAACATCGCCACCGGCGTTGCGCATGTGAACTCCAGCTTCAACAACACCAAGATCCTGATCTCGGACGTCCAGGGTAACGCCATCGCCTGGTCCTCGGCCGGCACGATGGGCTTCAAGGGTTCGCGCAAATCGACCCCCTACGCCGCCCAGATGGCCGCCGAAGATGCCGGCCGCAAGGCGCAGGAACACGGCGTCCGCACGCTGGACGTCGAAGTCCAGGGCCCCGGTTCGGGCCGCGAATCGGCCCTGCGCGCGCTGGCCGCTGCCGGCTTCAACATCACGGCCATCCGTGACGTGACGCCGATCGCGCATAACGGCTGCCGCCCGCCCAAGCGCCGTCGCGTCTGATCCTGGATCATCATTGACCGGCCCGTGCGTCCGCGCATGGGCCGGACTTTCGCATTTCACCTCGGGCGTTTCCGGCCTTGGACATGGGTCGGGGACAGGTATGGAGGAAAATCCATGATCCACAAGAATTGGGCCGAACTGATCAAGCCGACCCAGCTGGTCGTCAAGCCGGGCGCCGACGCGACCCGCACCGCGACCCTGGTCGCGGAGCCGCTGGAGCGGGGCTTCGGCCTGACGCTTGGCAACGCGCTGCGCCGCGTGCTGATGTCGTCGCTGCAGGGCGGCGCCATCACGGCCGTGCAGATCGACAACGTCCTGCACGAGTTCAGCAGCGTGGCGGGCGTCCGCGAGGACGTGACCGACATCGTGCTGAATCTGAAGGGCGTCACCCTGAAGATGGACGTCGAGGGCCCCAAGCGCCTGACCCTGTCCGCCAAGGGTCCGGGCGAGGTCAAGGCCAGCGACATCCAGGAGACGGCCGGAATCACCGTCCTGAACCGCGACCACGTCATCTGCCACCTGGATGACGGCGCCGAGCTGAACATGGAACTGACCGTGCAGACGGGCAAGGGCTATGTCGCCGCCGACAAGAACCGCCCCGAGGATGCGCCCATCGGCCTGATCCCGATCGACGCGATCTTCTCGCCGGTCAAGCGCGTCAGCTATGAGGTCCAGCCGACCCGCGAGGGCCAGGTGCTGGACTATGACAAGCTGACCATGAAGATCGAGACGGACGGATCGCTGACCCCCGAGGACGCCGTGGCCTATGCCGCGCGCATCGTTCAGGACCAGCTGTCGGTGTTCGTGAACTTCGACGAGCCGGAATCGGCGACCCGCCAGGACAGCGACGACGGGCTGGAGTTCGACCCGCGCCTGCTGAAGAAGGTCGACGAGCTGGAGCTGTCGGTCCGTTCGGCCAACTGCCTGAAGAACGACAACATCGTCTATATCGGCGATCTGATCCAGAAGACCGAAGCCGAAATGCTGCGGACTCCGAACTTCGGCCGCAAGTCCCTGAACGAGATCAAGGAAGTGCTGTCGGGCATGGGCCTGCATCTGGGCATGGACGTGGTCGACTGGCCGCCGGAGAACATCGAGGACCTGGCCAAGCGTTTCGACGACCAGTTCTGAGAGATCGGCGGGGGGCGACCCCCGCTGACCACCGGGCATCCGCCCCAAGGAGAGCGGCCCGCACGCATGGGCCGCCGGACAAAGCAAAAGACGTCATAGGAGATCATCATGCGTCACGCCCGTGGCTATCGCCGCCTCAACCGCACCCACGAACACCGCAAGGCGCTGTTTGCCAACATGTCCGGCTCGCTGATCGAGCACGAGCAGATCAAGACGACCCTGCCCAAGGCCAAGGAGCTGCGTCCGATCGTCGAGAAGCTGATCACGCTGGCCAAGCGCGGCGATCTGCACGCCCGCCGTCAGGCCGCCGCCGCGCTGAAGCAGGACATGCATGTCGCCAAGCTGTTCGACGTGCTGGGTGAGCGCTACAAGGACCGTCAGGGCGGCTATGTCCGCATCATGAAGGCGGGCTTCCGCTATGGCGACATGGCGCCGATGGCGATCATCGAGTTGGTCGACCGCGACACCAGCGCCAAGGGTGCTGCCGACCGCGCGCGCCTGGAAGCCGAGTTCGCCGCCGAGGATTGATCCCCGCGCAAAGGTCGCAAGGCCGCAGAAGCCCCGTCGCGTTCGTCGCGGCGGGGCTTTTTGCTGGCCGCGTCCGGCAGGGCTGACGTAGGGGAAGCCGCCATTCTTCGTCTTCCGCGAGAGTTCCGCAGGCTGTATCCTCCGTGCAGGCTGTGCCGGATTTTCGGCCGGCTTAGGGAGAGGGCAATGTATTTCAGCCGGGATTTGGTCGCGTTAACCAAATCGAAACTTTGTGGGGTCAATGCTGGGATCATCGTTGACCCGAAACCATTCAACCTGTTCAAAAAGCCATGTCATCTCGTGCAGACATAAATGCGGGGCTCAGAAAGCTGGGCAAGATAGCCCTGTCCGGCTATTTCGTCGGCCTGCACATCCGATTTGCTGCACCGTTGATGCAGTTCCAGACCTATGCGGAGGAATGGTCGGAATTCTACTCCCAGAACGGCTATGCGCTGCGCGATCCCACGATCGCGCGGGGCTTCTCGACCACCGGGGCCTGCCGCTGGTCCGCATTGCCCATTCCCGATCCGTTCAACATCCTAAAGGATGCTGCGGATCACGGGCTGATCTTCGGTCTGACCGTCTCGCACGGTCCGATCGCCTCGCGCACCATCGCGTCCTTCGCGCGCGCTGACCGCGAGTTCACGGAGGTCGAGATCGAGGAGATCTCGTCGACCGTGCGCCGGCTTCATGACATGACCGAACCGCCGGCAAGCCTCACAAAGGCCCAGAAAGAAGCCCTTCGTTGCATTGCGGAGGGCGATCGTCATGCAGCAGCGGCTGCCAAGCTTGGCATCACCGAAAGCGCGTTCAAGGCAAGGTTGATCTCTGTCCGGGAACGCCTGAAGGCGCGGACGACCGCCGAGGCGCTGCAGAGGGCCAAGGAATACCGTTTGCTGTAGATGTCGCCCAGGGGTCCGCGAGGCGGAGAAGGGTGCCCTCACACCCCAGGAGTTTTCAGATGCAGACGACCACCCTGTCCTTTTCCAATCTTCACAATCACGGTGAATTGTTCGCCAACCTTTTCCGCGCCCGCAAGCAGAGCTTCATCATCCAGAAGAACTGGGACCTGCCCGAATCCGAGGACATGGAGTTCGACCAGTACGACACCCCGCAGAGCCGCTGGATCGCGATCCACGACCGGACCGAGGTCCTGGCGGGCATCCGCCTGACGCCCACCACGGCGCGCTGCGGCATCTATTCCTACATGATCCGCGACGCGCAGGAGGGCATCCTGGGCGGCAGCATCCCCCAGGACCTGCTGTACGAACCCGCGCCGATCGACCCGCATGTCTGGGAATGCTCGCGGGTCTTCGTCAGCCATTCGATCCCGCAGATGTACCGCCGCAAGGTCCACTTCAAGATGGTCGAGGCGATGACCGGCTCGGCCCGCGACATGGGCGCGACCAGGCTGATCGCGCTGACCGGGGCGAACTGGCCGCGCTGGTACGGGCGCTGCGGTCTCAGCGCCGTGGCCATGGGCCGGGAGATGTTCATCGACGACGGGCATTTCCAATGCGTGGCGATCGACCTGACCGCCAAGATGCACTGATCGCGCGACAGCCCCAGAACGGGGCTGTATTCGCCCTCGGCCGCGGCCTAGAGTGGCCGGACCATGGCTGACCTGTTCGACGACGCATCGCGGGACGATCCTGCACCCGGTCCCGCCCAAGGCACCGGCGGCCAGCGCCCTCTGGCCGACCGCATCCGGCCTGCGCGCCTGTCCGAGGTCATCGGTCAGGCCGGGGTCCTCGGCCCCGACGGGCCGCTTGGCAGCATGCTGGCCGCGGGCAGCCTGTCCTCGCTGATCCTCTGGGGACCGCCCGGCGTGGGCAAGACCACCATCGCGCGCCTGCTGGCCCATGAGACCGATCTGGCCTTCGTGCAGATCAGCGCGATCTTCACCGGGGTTCCGGACCTGCGCAAGGTGTTCGAGGCCGCGCGCCTGCGCCGGAGCCAAGGGCGCGGCACGCTGCTGTTCGTGGACGAGATCCACCGCTTCAACAAGGCGCAGCAGGACAGCTTCCTGCCACATATGGAGGACGGCACGATCCTGCTGGTGGGGGCCACCACCGAGAACCCGTCCTTCGAGCTCAATGCCGCCGTGATGTCGCGCGCCCAGGTCGTCGTGCTGGAGCGGCTGAGCCTCGCGGATCTGGAGCTGCTGGCGCAGCGGGCGGAGCGGGAGCTGGACCGCAAGCTGCCGCTGACCGCCCAAGCCCGCGACGTGCTGCTGGAGATGGCCGATGGCGACGGGCGCGCCGCCCTGAACCTGATCGAGCAGGTCGCCGCCTGGAAGGTCGAGGGCAAGGTCGATCCCGACGCCCTGGCAAAGCGCCTGAACAAGCGCGCCCCGAAATACGACAAGTCGGGCGAGGAGCATTTCAACCTGATCTCGGCCCTGCACAAGTCGGTGCGGGGCAGCGACCCGGATGCGGCCCTCTACTGGTTCGCGCGCATGCTGGAGGGGGGGGAGGACCCGCGCTATCTGGCGCGCCGCATCACCCGCATGGCGATCGAGGATATCGGCCTGGCCGACCCCGCCGCGGCCCGGCACTGCCTGGATGCCTGGGCGCTCTATGAGCGGCTTGGCAGCCCGGAGGGGGAACTGGCCCTGGGGCAGGCGGTGATCTATCTCGCGCTCGCGCCGAAATCGAACGCGGGCTATGTCGCCTACAAGGGCGCGCGGGCGGAGGCGCGGCGCACCGGCAGCCTGATGCCCCCCGCCCATATCCTGAACGCGCCCACCAAGATGATGAAGGAGCAGGGCTACGGCGCGGGCTATGCCTATGACCACGATGCCGAGGACGGGTTCAGCGGCCAGAACTATTTCCCCGACGGGCTGAAGCGCCCGGTCCTCTACACGCCCGTCGAACGCGGCTTTGAACGCGAGCTGAAGCGGCGCCTGGACTGGTTCGTCAGCCAGCGCCTGAAGCGCGGCGGTTGACTTTGCGCGCGCGGGGCCACACAGACGCGCGCATGAACCCCTTTCTGCAAGTCGCCATTGGCGGGGCCCTCGGCGCGACCTGCCGCTATGCCATCTATCGCGTCATGCCGCTGGCATGGTCGGCGACGCTCTTGGTCAACGTGGCGGGCAGCTTCGCGATGGGCCTGCTGGCCGCGCTGCTGGTGCACAGGCTGGGCAATGCCTCGGCGCCGTTCCTGCTGACCGGTGTGCTGGGGGGATTCACGACGTTTTCGGCCTTCTCGCTGGATGTGCTGACGTTGTGGGAACGGGGTCAGGGCGTCATGGCGCTGACCTATGTGGGGCTGTCGGTCCTGCTGTCGCTGGCGGCCGTGACGGCCGGGCTGGCCTTGGGACGAGGGATTTGGGCATGAGTGGCGTGCAGACGATCATGGTCGGCGACGACGACGCGGAGATGCGTCTGGACCGCTGGCTGAAGAAACGCTTTCCGCATCTGTCGCAGGTGGCCATCGAGAAGATGTGCCGCAAGGGAGAGCTGCGGGTCGACGGCGGCCGCGTCAAGGCCGCCACCCGCCTCGCGCCGGGCCAGCAGGTCCGCGTGCCGCCGCTGCCCGAACCGGGTGACGCGCCGGCCCGCCCCGAGCGCCCCCTGGGGCCGCGCGTGGCCGACAGCGATGCGCAGATGATCCAGGCCGCCGTCCTGTGGAAGGATGAGCACATCATCGCCCTGAACAAGCCGCCGGGCCTGCCCAGCCAGGGCGGCAGCGGGCTGGGCGGCCGCCATGTGGACGGGCTGACCACGGCGCTGCTGTTCGGCTACAAGGAGCGGCCCAAGCTGGTGCACCGTCTGGACAAGGACACGTCGGGCGTCCTGTTGCTGGCGCGGACCGACCGGGTGGCGCGGGCGCTGTCCGAGGCCTTCCGCGACAAGACCACGCGCAAGATCTACTGGGCGGCGGTGGCGGGCGTGCCGCATCCGCGCATGGGCACGATCCGCTATGGCCTGGTCAAGGGCGGCGGCGGTCGCGGCGACAACGAGAAGATGATCGCCGTCCACCCCCGCGACATCGACACGACCGAGGGCGCCAAGCGCGCCACGACCGATTACGCCGTGCTGGACGCGCTGGCCACGCGGGCCAGCTGGTGCGCGCTGGTGCCGATCACGGGCCGGACCCATCAGCTGCGCGCCCATATGGCCGAACTGGGCCATCCGATCGTGGGCGACGGCAAGTATGGCGGTTCGGGGCAGGAGAATCTGGGCGATGGCTGGGGCGCGCAGCTGGGCGGGGAGATCAGCAAGAAGCTGCATCTGCACGCGCGGTCCATCAGCTTCGACCATCCGATCACCAAGAAGCGCCTGACCGTCACCGCGCCGCTGCCCGAGCACATGGCTCGCACCTGGAAATCGGTCGGCTGGCACGAGAACGACGTGCCGGACGATCCCTTCGCGGATGACGCATGAGGCTGGTCGTCTTCGATGTCGACGGCACGCTGATCGACAGCCAGGACCACATCGCCCATGCCATGGGGCAGGCCTTCCTGGCCGCGGGGTTGGCGCCCCTGCCGCGGGCGCGGGTCCTGTCCATCGTGGGCCTGTCGCTGCCGGTCGCGGTGGCCGAACTGGCGCCGGAGGCCGATGCGGCGACGCAGTCGCGCATCGTCGCCGTCTACAAGGACAGCTTCATGCGCGCGCGGCTGGACGGGCATGCGCCCCTCTATGACGGGGCGATGGGCTGCCTAGACCGGCTGGCCGGGCGGGATGACGTGACCCTGGCCATCGCCACGGGCAAGTCCAGGCGGGGCCTCGACGCGATGATCGAGGCGCATGGCCTTCGGGGGCGGTTCCTGAGCCTGCAGACCGCGGACGGGCATCCCTCCAAGCCGCATCCGGCGATGATCCATGCCGCCCTGGCCGAGACCGGCGTGCCGGCCGTGCGCGCGGTGATGGTCGGCGATACCAGCTTCGACATGCTGATGGCCCGGGCGGCGGGCCTGCCCGGTTTCGGCGTCAGCTGGGGCTATCACCCCGCCACCGCGCTGGCGGAGGCAGGCGCGGCGCGCATCCTGGACGATTTTTCCGCATTGACGTCAGCCATCGAGGAGTGGGCCGCATGAGCGAATGGAAGGCACGCCGGTTCTGGACCACCGTCGCGACCCGTCCCACGGAGGGCGGGGTCGAGATCACGCTGGACGACCGGGTGCTGCGCACGCCGGGCAAGAAGGCGCTGACCCTGCCGACCCAGCCCCTGGCCGAGGCCGTGGCCGAGGAGTGGCGTGCCCAGGGCGAGCTGATCCAGCCGCTGACCATGCCGCTGACCCGCGCGGTCAATTCCACGGTCGAGAAGGTCGTTCCGCAGTTCGAAGCGGTTGCGGCGATGCTTGCCGAATATGGCGGCACCGATCTGCTGTCCTATCGGGCAACCGAACCGGAGGCGCTGATTCGCCGTCAGGCCGAGGCCTGGGACCCGCTGATCGACTGGTCGGCGCAGGTCCTGGGCGCGCCGCTGCGGGTCACGCAGGGGGTGATTCCCGTCCCGCAGGAGGCGCAGTCGCTGCGCCGGCTGCACGACCGCGTCGCGGCGCTGGACCCGTGGGGGCTGACCGCGCTGCATGATCTTGTGACGATTCCCGGCTCTGTGGTGATCGGCCTCGCGGTGACCCAAGGCCGTCTGACCGCCGCCGAGGCCCATGCCCTGTCGCGCATCGACGAGGATTTCCAGGCCGAGCAGTGGGGATCGGACGAGGAGGCGCAGGAGGCCGCCGCGGCGCGCCTTCTGGCGATGGAACAGGCAGAGCGCCTCTGGCTGCTGTCCCGCCGGGGTTGAAAGCGCTTGGCGCGGCGCGCCAAGTTCTTGACGCGGTAACTTGTATCGGCACAATACCGCCTAATAGGACGGCATTTGGCCGTGCTATGCCGACAAGGACCCCGCGAAGGGTCCGCAACGCGTCGGCCGGGACCCCGGTCCCGGCTGCGCGCTCCAACACAGAGGTAGCAATGAAAAAATCGGTATTCCTGGGGACAGTGGCTGCGGCAACCCTGCTGGCCGGCGCCGGCATGGCGCAGGAGGGCTCGACCCTGGCCCAGGTCAAGGAACGTGACGAGCTGAACTGCGGCGTGAACACCGGCCTGGTCGGCTTTGCGGCACCCGATGCAAGCGGCAACTGGACCGGCTTCGACGTGGCCTATTGCCGCGCGCTGGCAGCCGCCGTTCTGGGCGATCCGAACAAGGTGCGCTTCGTGCCGACGACCGGCCAGACGCGCTTCACCGCGCTGTCCTCGGGCGAGGTCGACGTGCTGGCCCGGAACTCGACCTGGACCTATTCGCGCGACACCGACCTGGCGCTGGATTTCGTGGGCGTCAACTACTACGACGGCCAGGGCTTCATGGTCCGTAAGGACCTGGGCGTGACCTCGGCCAAGGAACTGGACGGCGCGACCGTCTGCATCCAGACCGGCACCACGACCGAGCTGAACCTGGCCGACTATTTCCGCGCCAACAATCTGGCCTACACGCCCGTCAACATCGACAGCAATGCCGAGGGCGAGCAGCAGTACATGGCCGGCGCCTGCGACGCCTATACCACTGACGCCTCGGGCCTGGCGGCGACCCGCGCGGCTTTCGCGGACCCGGAAAACCACATCATCCTGCCCGAGATCATCTCCAAGGAACCGCTCGGGCCGGCCGTGCGCCATGGCGACAACAACTGGGGCGACATCGCGCGCTGGACCCTGAACGCGCTGATCGCGGCCGAGGAATACGGCGTCACCTCGCGCAACATCGAGGAGCTGGTCCGTTCCTCCGAGAATCCCGAGGTCCAGCGCCTTCTGGGCACCACCGACGAGCTGGGCGCGATGATGGGCCTGGACGCCGAATGGGCGCGCCGGGCGATCCTGGCCGGCGGCAACTACGGCGAGATCTTCGCCGCCAATATCGGCGAACAGACCCCGATCGGTCTGGCCCGCGGCCTGAACGCGCAGTGGACGCAAGGCGGCTTGCTCTACGCGCCGCCGTTCCGCTGATCGACCGATGATACCGGGGTCGGGCCTGCAAGGGTCCGGCCCTCCGGGATACAACGAAACACCCGCATGACAGCACGGCGCCAAGCCGGACGCGGGCGACAGGGGAATAGCACATGACGGATGTCCGGGCATCGGCGGCGCCGCCGTTCCGGCTGAGCATGCTGGTCAACGACCGGCGGTATCGGTCCCTGACCTTCCAGGTGGTCGTGTTCATCCTGGTCATGGCCGCCGCATGGTGGCTGATCGGGAACACGATCCAGAACCTGGCCCTGATGGGCAAGAGCTTCGATTTCGGCTTCCTGTTCCAGCGCGCGGGCTATGACATCCCGCAGACGCCGATCCCCTACACCGCCGACGACACGCATCTGCGCGCCTCGGTCGTCGGGCTTCTGAACACGCTGATCGTGGCCGTGCTGGGCTGCATCGCGGCGACCGTGCTGGGCGTCATCGTCGGCGTCGCGCGCCTGTCGAAGAACTGGCTGTTCGCGCGCCTGATGACCGTCTTCGTCGAGATCTTCCGCAACATGCCGCTGCTGCTGTGGATCCTGATCGTCTATGCGATCTTCACCGAGATCATGCCGCCGCCCAACGCATTCCGCGGCGACACGCCCACGGCCAGCATGATCCTGTTCGACCACGTGGCGCTGACCAACCGCTATACCGCGCTGCCGACGCTGGCGATGACCAACGATCCGGGCAGCCTGGACCTGGGCGCGCGGGTCACCATCAACTGGGCGACCATCGCCTTCGTCGTCGCGCTGGTCGGCGGGTGGTTCGTGCGCCGCGCCATCCGGGCCTGGGCGCAGGGCGTGCAGGACCGCACCGGCAGCCGTCCCACCACCTGGTGGATGACCCTGGCGGTGATGACCGTGCCGTCGCTGGCCCTGATCGCCTATTTCGGCCTGCATCTGGAGGCGCCGGCGCTGCAGGGCTTCAACTTCACGGGCGGGCTGAACGTCTCGAACTCGCTGGTGGCGCTGTGGCTGGCGCTGACGCTCTACACTGCGGCCTTCATCGCCGAGATCGTGCGCGCCGGCATCCTGGCCGTCAGCCGCGGCCAGTCGGAGGCGGCCTTCGCCCTGGGCCTGCGCCCGAACCGCACCATGAGCCTGGTGATCCTGCCGCAGGCGCTGCGGGTCATCATCCCGCCGCTGATCTCGCAATACCTGAACCTGACCAAGAACAGCTCGTTGGCGATCGCGGTCGGCTACATGGACCTGCGCGGCACCCTGGGCGGCACGACGCTGAACCAGACCGGCCGCGAGCTGGAGGCGATCGTGCTGATGATGCTGACCTATCTGGCGCTCAGCCTGATCATCTCGGCGGGCATGAACGTCTTCAACGCCCGCGTCAAACTGAAGGAGCGGTGAGATGAGCGACACCCACGCCCAGACCGTCGCCTTCGTCCGCGACACCATGCTGCCGGCCGCGGCGCCCCCCACGCGCGAATCGGGCGCGGTGCGCTGGCTGCGCGACAACCTGTTCTCGGGACCGGTGAACACGGTGCTGACCCTGCTGGGTCTGGCCATCGTCTGGTTCCTGGTCGCGACCTTCGGCGACTGGTTCGCCCATTCGGTCTGGAACGCCTCCAGCCTGAGCGAATGCCGCGAGATCATCAGCGCCACCTGGGGCCCCGATGCGCGCGGCGCCTGCTTCGCAGTGATCCGCGAGCGCTGGAACCAGTACCTGTTCGGCTTCTACCCGCAGCATCTCTACTGGCGTCCGACGATGACCTTCGGCCTGCTGATGGTCGCGCTGATGCCGGTGCTGTTCTCGGCCTCGCTGACCATCCGGCGGGTCGTGCTGGGCATCACCGCGCTGGTCACGCTGGCCGCGATGGTGGCCTTGGGCGCGCCCGCGGGCTGGCTGGCCTTCGCGGTCGTGGTGCTGGCGGCGGGGCTGATCCTGTCGGAACGCAACATCGCGCTGCTTCTGCCCTTCTCGATCCTCTTTCCGCTGCTGGGGGTCTGGCTGCTCTGGGGTGGGTCGCTCTGGGGGCCGATCTTCGTGCTGGCGGGGCCGGTCCTGGGCTGGATCGCGTGGCGCGTGCTGGCTCGCGTCTCGCCGCTGCTGGCGACGGTCGCGGCGATCCTGGTCACGGTCCTCTTCTGGCTGTTCCTGACCGGCGACGCGGCCCGCGACGCCGAGGCGCTTCTGCCGCTGTCGATCGAGGCGGTGCGGTCGGACCGGTTCGGCGGCTTCCTGCTGTCGATGACCATCGGCGTGGCGGGCATCGCCCTGTCGCTGCCCCTGGGCATCGTGCTGGCGCTGGCGCGGCAGTCCGACATGTTCCTGATCAAGTCGCTGTCGGTCGTGTTCATCGAGTTCATCCGCGGCGTGCCGCTGATCACGCTGCTATTCGTGGCGTCGCTGCTGCTGAACTACTTCCTGCCGCCGGGCACGAATTTCGACATCATCCTGCGGGTCATCATCATGGTGACGATCTTTGCCGCCGCCTACATGGCGGAGGTGATCCGCGGCGGCCTGGCGGCCCTGCCCAAGGGCCAGTACGAGGCCGCCGACGCCCTGGGCCTGGACTACTGGAAGGCCCGGCGGCTGATCGTGCTGCCGCAGGCGCTGAAGATCTCGATCCCGGGCATCGTCTCGACCTTCATCGGCATGTTCAAGGACACCACGCTGGTGACCTTCGTGGGCCTCTACGACCCGCTAAAGTCGATGTCGGACGCCGTGCGCGCCAATGTCGAATGGAAGGGCATCTACTGGGAGCCGTTCATCTTCGTTGGCGCCATCTTCTTTCTCATCTGCTTCGGCATGTCGCGATACTCGATGTATCTGGAACGCCGCCTGCAGCGCGACCACAGGTAAGGACCTCCCGCCATGGAAACCATCGAACGCCAGATCGACCGCAGCCAGATGCGCGTGAGCGACGAGGTCGCGATCGACATCCGCAACATGAACAAGTGGTACGGCTCGTTCCACGTCCTGCGCGACATCGACCTGACCGTGCATCGCGGAGAGCGCATCGTCATCGCCGGCCCCTCGGGGTCGGGAAAGTCGACGCTGATCCGCTGCATCAACCGCCTTGAGGAGCATCAGTCGGGCCATATCGTCGTGGACGGGGTCGAACTGACCAGCGACATCAAGAACATCGACAAGGTCCGCTCCGAGGTCGGGATGGTGTTCCAGCACTTCAACCTGTTCCCGCACCTGACCGTGCTGGAGAACTGCACGCTGGCGCCGATCTGGGTGCGCAAGGTGCCCCGGAAGCAGGCCGAGGCCACCGCGATGCGCTTCTTGGAGAAGGTCAAGATCCCCGAGCAGGCCGGCAAGTATCCGGGCCAGCTGTCGGGCGGCCAGCAGCAGCGCGTGGCGATCGCCCGCTCGCTCTGCATGCAGCCCAAGATCATGCTCTTCGACGAGCCGACCAGCGCGCTGGACCCCGAGATGATCAAGGAGGTCCTCGATACCATGATCGAGCTGGCCGAGGAGGGGATGACGATGATCTGCGTGACCCACGAGATGGGCTTTGCCCAGGCCGTGGCGAACCGCGTGATCTTCATGGATCAGGGCCAGATCGTCGAGCAGAACACCCCCAAGGAGTTCTTCAACAATCCCAAGTCGGAACGCACCAAGCTGTTCCTCAGCCAGATCCTGGGGCATTGAAGGCATCGCGCAGGCCGAGACGGTCCCGCCCTGCGCATCGCAGGCTCAGGCCCGGCCGTCCAGCCGGACGAAATCCATCACGCTGCCTTGGCCCGGACGGATCTCGGCCCAGCTGTCGACCTGAAAGTCCACGACCAGCGTCGCGGCGGTCGGATAGCGGCGGAAATCCGCGTCCATCGGCGCGCGCGCGGGCAGCATCGCCGCCAGTTCGCTGATGCCCGGATTATGGCCGATCATCATCACCGTTGGCATGGTCGCGCTTTTCAGGATGGCCAGCATCTTGTCGGCACCGGCCTGATAGAGGCCCGGCTCGGTGCGGAACAGCGGCCGCACCTCCAGCGGGGCGCCCGCGATGACGGCCCAGGTCTCCTGCGTGCGCGCCGCCGAGGAACAGATCACCTCTTCGGGCTCATAGCCGCGGCTGGCCATCCAGTCGCCAAGCGCGCGCGCCGAGCGGCGCCCACGGTCGTTCAGGGGCCGGTCATGGTCGTCCAGCGTGGGATCGTCCCAGGCCGATTTCGCATGGCGGGTCAGGATCAGGCGTCGGTGTCCGGTCGGGGTCATGAAATTGCTGCCTTTTGCCATGCCGTCAGTTTCGGCAGCCTGCCACAGCCCTTGGCAGGGGGGCAAGCGGATCGCGCACCCCCCCGACCGCTTTCGCCGGTCACAGCGGGCTGTCGACCTGACGCAGGCCGCGCGGCGTCACGCGGGGCTGGGTCGTGCGGATCAGCGAGCCTGCGCCATGTTCGGTGAACAGCTCCAGCAGGCAGGCATTGGGCACGCGCCCGTCCAGGATGACGACGGCGCGCACGCCCTCGTCCAGCGCCTTCAGTGCAGTCTCGGTCTTGGGGATCATGCCGCCGGCGATCTGTCCGTCGGCGATCATCGCACGGACCTGGTCGGGATGGAGCTGCGTGACGACCTGGCCCGAGGCGTCCTTAACCCCCGACACATCGGTCAGAAGCAGCAGACGATCCGCCTTCAGCGCGCCCGCGATGGCACCGGCCGCGGTGTCGCCGTTCACGTTGAAGGTCTCGTTGTCCTCCATGCCCGTGGCGACGGGGGCGATGACCGGGATCATCCCGGCGGTGTAGAGGTCGCGGATGATCTGGACGTTCATCTCGACCGGACGGCCAACGAAGCCCAACTCGGGATCGTCCGCCTCGCAGACCATCATGTCGTCGTCCTTGCCCGAGATGCCCACCGCGCGACCGCCGGCATCGTTGATGGCCTGCACGATGCGCTTGTTGACCAGGCCCGAAAGCACCATCTCGACCACCTCCACGGTCTCCTTGGTGGTCACCCGCTTGCCGCGCACGAAGCGGCTCTCGATGCCCAGCCTGCCCAGCAGTTCGTTGATCATCGGTCCGCCGCCGTGGCAGACGACCGGGTTCATGCCGACCTGCTTCATCAGCACGATGTCGCGGGCGAATTCGGCCATGGCGTCGTCGTCGCCCATGGCGTTGCCGCCGAACTTGACCACGACGACCGCCCCCGAATAGCGCTGCAGATAGGGCAGCGCCTCGGACAGCGTGCGCGCGGTGGCGATCCAGTCACGGTTCATGTTCTGTGCTCTCATCCTAGGGGCCCCGATCTGACGGGGCGGACCCTAGGACGCCCGGCGCGATCAGTCCAGCCCGGCGATGATCGCGCGCAGCGTGGCGATGCCGTGGCCCTTCTCCGAGCTGGTCACGACCAGTTCGGGATAGGCGGCGGGATGCTTCTGCAGCGCCTCCTGCACCTGTTCCAGCACGGGTTTCAGCGCGTTGGGGCCCAGCTTGTCGGTCTTGGTCATCACCACCTGGAACGGCACGGCCGAGCGGTCCAGCAGGGTCATGATCTCGTGATCGACATCCTTCACGCCATGGCGCGAATCGATCAGGCAGAAGGCGCGGCGCAGCGTCTGCCGCCCGGCCAGGTAGGATTTCAGCAGCGCCTGCCACTTCGCGACCACCGCGACGGGGGCCTTGGCGAAGCCGTATCCCGGCAGGTCGACCAGATAGGCCCGCTCACCCAGGGCGAAATAGTTGATCTCCTGCGTGCGGCCCGGCGTGTTCGAGGCGCGCGCGATGCCCTTGCGGCCGGTCAGCGCGTTGATCAGGCTGGATTTCCCGACATTCGAGCGGCCTGCAAAGCAGACCTCGGGGCGGTCGGCCGGGGGCAGGCCGTCCATGTGGACGACGCCCTTGACGAAATCGACCGGTCCCGCGAACAGCAGGCGGGCCTCCTCCGCCTTGGCGGCTTCGGGTTCGGGGGCGATGGGAAAGGCGACTTTCATGCGTGGACCTGATCCTGAAGGCGGATCGGACCGCCGGTGACGACCTCGGCGAAGATGCCGAAGTCGGTATGGCCATAAAGGCTCTCCAGCATGCGCACCATGTCGATGTCGCGCCGGCCGGTGGCCGTGTCGGCGCCGGTGGCGTCGCAGCGGCCGATATGGTCGGTGACGCGCAGCACGGCCGCCCCGATGCGCAGTTCGCGCCCGATCATCGCGCGCTCGGCCCAAGGCTCCCAGCCCGCGATCCACAGATTGCCGCGCCAGCGATCCGTGCCCGGCGCGATGCCGCAGCCTGCGGCCAGATCGTCGAGGCTGGACAGCGACAGGACCGAGATCAGGGGCGCGCGCTGATCCGTCCAGACGCCCGCGCCGCGCACCAGCCGGGTGGGGGCAGGGGCCTCCGCCGGCCAGAGCGGGCGCAGCCAGTCGATCAGCCGGTCGCCCTCCCGCTCGGGGTCCAGCGCCAGGTCGGGGCGGCGCGGATGGCGCAGATGCAGCAGGCCGTCGCGCCAGCCGCCGGTGATGGCCTGCAGGTCGAGGCTGGCGACGCCGCGCAGGAAGCAGGATTTGGGCAGCCAGCGGTCGGGCTCGCCGTCGGTCTGGCTGGCCAGGGCGTGACGCTCGCCCGCCTCGGTCAGGATCGCCCATTCGCGATCACCGGGCAGGCGGCGCCCGGGTTCGAGCGTGACGGCGTCCAGCCCCTCACCGCCCACCGACTTGATCGGATGGCGGCGGATCAGGGCCAGATGCGCCGTCACTTTCCGATGCCCGGCTTGTCGCCCGCGCCCTTGCGCTTGGGCATGGAGGACTTGATGTTGCCGAACAGGTCCGGCCGGTGCCCGTGCATCGACATGATCGTGTACTGCTGCAGGATCGTGATCACGTTGTTGGTGATCCAGTAGAGCACCAGACCCGAGGCGAAGCCGCCCAGCATGAACATGAAGATCCACGGCATCCAGGCAAAGATCATCTTCTGGGCCGGGTCGGTGGGGGCCGGATTCAGCTTCTGCTGCATCCACATGCTGATGCCCAAGAGGATGGCCAGCGCGGGAAGCGACAGCGAGTGCAGCAGCGTCCCCTGGACCGGTGCCGCGAAGGGCAGCAGGCCGAACAGGTTCAGCAGGCTGGACGGATCGGGGGCCGAGAGATCCTGGATCCAGCCGAACCACGGGGCGTGGCGCAGTTCGATGGTGACGAAGATCACCTTGTAGAGCGAGAAGAAGATCGGGATCTGCAGCAGGATCGGCAGGCAGCCCGCGGCGGGGTTCACCTTCTCCCGCTTGTAGAGCTCCATGACCTCCTTCTGGAACTTCATGCGGTCGTCGCCGGTGCGGTTCTTGATCTCCTCCATCTGCGGCTGCAGCTCCTTCATCTTCGCCATCGAGATGTAGGATTTGCGGGCCAGCGGGAAGACCAGCGTCTTGAGCACGAAGGTCAGCGCGATGATCGCCCAGCCCATGTTGCCGATGATGCCGTGCAGCCAGTGCAGCAGCTGGAAGATCGGCTTGGTCAGGAAGTAGAACCAGCCCCAGTCGATCGAATCGACGAAACGCTGGATGCCGGGGGCCTCCTCGTAGCTGCGGATGACCTCCCAGACCTTGGCGCCGGCGAAGAGATAGCTGTCCGCGCTCAGCGTGGTGCCGGGCTGGACGGTCTGCATCGGGAAGCGGGCTTCGGTCTGATAGATGTCGGCGCCGTCGGCATATTTCACGACCGCGGTGAAGGCCTGGCCCGGCGCGGGCGCCAGCGAGGTCATCCAGTACTTGTCGGTGAAGCCGATCCAGCCATTGCCGGTCACCTCGAAGACCTCGGCGCGGCCCTCGCGCTCGACCGGCTCCAACTCGGCCAGGTCGCCGTAATCCATCTCGACCAGGGTGCCGTCGACCATGCCGACCACGCCCTCGTGCAGAATGAAGTTGTTCTGCGTGTCGGGGCGGCCATGGCGCGCGATGATGCCGTAGGGCGCGGCCGAAAAGGCGGCGTCGCCGTTGTTCTCGACGCTCTGCCCGATGGTGAAGAGATAGTTCTCGTCCAGGGCGAAGGTGCGGCGGAAGATCTGGCCCGCGCCGTTGTCCCAGGCCAGCGTGACCGGCTGACCGGGGGCCAGCGTCTCGCCGGATTCCAGCGTCCAGACGGTGGCCGGGTTCGGCACCAGGTCGGCCGACACGCCCGGACCGGGGGTCCAGCCATAGACGGCGTAATAGGGCTTGTACTGGGCGCTGTCGACGCTGACCCGGTCGTCGGCGGTGGCCGAGGAGGGCGTCAGCAGGCGCACGTCGGGCGAGCCCTCGTCGATCGTCTCCTGATAGCGGGTCAGCAGCAGGTCGTCGATGCGCCCGCCCGCCAGCGAGATCGAGCCCGAGACGGCCGGCGACTGGATGGCCACGCGCCCGGCGGGTTCGGCCGTGGCGGGGGCGTTCTCCAAGTCGGCGGGTGCTGCCGCTGCGGTCTGGGTGGGCGTAGCCAGCGGCTGGTCGCCGATGCTCTGCTCCGCCAGCGGCTGTCCCGACGGCTGGTCCGAGACGGGTTCCGGGGCGAAGACCGTGTACCAGACGAGGATCACCAGGAACGACAGCACCGTCGCCAGGATCAAATTGCGGTTGTTGTCTTCCATTCCGTCACCACCGTCATGCGTCAGTCAAGGGGGGGTTCAACAGAACGCACCCCCAAAGGTCAAGCGGATTTGCCGTGCGGTGCAGGAATACAAGGGTGATCGGCGGGATCAGCCCCTGCGCGCAATGGTCGGAAGGCGTGCGGCGGCCTGGGCGTGGCGGGCCAGGAACTCCAGGCTGTCCGACAGCGGCATCGGCCGGGCGATGGCATAGCCCTGAACCTCGTCGCAGCCCATCTGCGCCAGGAAGGCGTATTCCTCGCGTGTCTCGACGCCCTCGGCCAGGGCCGAGATGCCAAGCCGTTCGGCTAGCGCCAGGATGGCCAGGATCATCCGCTGCTGGGCGTCGTCGATGTCGCAGGCGGTGACGAAGCTGCGATCGATCTTGATGCGGTTGATGCCGAACTGCCGGATCGCGTCCAGGCTGGCATAGCCGGTGCCGAAGTCGTCCAGGTCGATCTGGCAGCCCGCCGCGGCCAGCTTGCGCAGGTTGTCGCGGGTCTCTCCGCTGCTGGAAACGGGGCCGACGCTCTCGAGGACCTCGACGACCAGACGGTGCGCGGGGACCTCGTGGCGATCCATCTCCCACAGCAGGCAGTCCGCGAAACCGCGGTCGGACAGCTCGCAGTTCGACACGTTGATCGACACCGTCGGAACCTCGAACCCGGCGCGATCCCAGGCCTTCAGCGCATCCATCGCCTGCGACAGGATCAGCAGGGTCAGCGCGTTGTGATCGGCGGGGGTCATCTGCGGAAGGAACGCGCCGGGCGCCAGCAGGCCGCGCGTCGGATGGTTCCAGCGCGCCAGCGCCTCGAAGCCGGTGACCTCGCCGGAATGGCAGCTGACCTGCGGCTGAAACCACGCGACCATCTGCCCCGCCAGCACCGCATCGCCGACGGTGGCGGTCAGGCCGGGCGCGCTGAGCGACGGGTCATGCGGATAGAGGCGGAGCTGGCCCAGGGCCGCATCCCCGACCATCGCCATGCGCTGGCGGGCATGGTCGATCAGGGCCTGGGTCGAGGGCAGGTCGGGCGCCTCGGCATGGATCAGCACGCCGGTCATTACCGGGGTGACGTGACGTCCGGCCAGCGGCAGGGTCGCCTGTCCCTGTCGGTGCAGGCGGCGTGCGACCTGCAGGGCGTCGCGATCCGTACGGTCGCGCAGCACGAAGGCAAACAGGCCCGGTGCAAGAACCTGCACCGGATCATAGGGACGCACCGCGCCGCCAAGGCTCATGGAGAGCTGCACCAGCAGATGCCCCATGGCCGCCTTGTCCAGGATCGCGCCGAGGGTCTCGGTGTTCTCCAGCCGCAGCAGCAGCAGGCTTCGCGACCGTTCCGGGCTGCCGGTGGCACGGCGCACCAGGCTGCGGAGCGGCGAGAGCCAATGACGCACATTCTTAGACATACCGGACCTTTCACGGAATCACCGGTATCAGGACTACGTCAAATTGCTTGTCGGTGGGTTAACGGTCCAGCCCGTCCGGGCGCAGATCGGGCGGGGCATCACTGCGGTTCCCGCCCTCGGGCGGGAAAACTGCGGAAAAGTCGAACAGTTCCGGGTCCAGCAGATGCGAGGGCCGCACATTCATCAGCGCCCGGAACATCACCTGACGCCGGCCGGGCGTGCGTGATTCCCATTCGTCCAGCAGCCGCTTGACCTGGACGCGCTGCAGCCCCTCCTGGCTGCCGCAGAGATCGCAGGGGATGATCGGATAGGCCATGGCACGGGCGAAGCGGTCGCAATCCGCCTCGGCCACATAGGCCAGCGGGCGCAGGACGGTCAGGTCGCCCTCCTCGTTCAACAGCTTGGGCGGCATCGTCGCCAGGCGGCCGCCGTGGAAGAGGTTCATGAAGAACGTCTCCAGCATGTCGTCGCGGTGATGGCCCAGGACCACGGCCGAACAGCCCTCCTCGCGCGCGATGCGGTAGAGATTGCCGCGGCGCAGGCGCGAACACAGCGCGCAGTAGGTCCGCCCGGCCGGCACCTTCTCCTTCACGATGGAATAGGTGTCCTGATATTCGATCCGATGCGCCACGCCGCGCGCCTGGAGGAACTCGGGCAGGACGGTGGCGGGAAAGTTCGGCTGCCCCTGGTCCAGATTGCAGGCCAGCAGCTCGACCGGCAGCAGGCCGCGCCACTGCAGCTCATGCAGCACCGCCAGCAGGGTATAGCTGTCCTTGCCGCCCGACAGGCAGACCAGCCAGCGGTCGCCGGGGCGGACCATGCCGTAATCCTCGATCGCGGCGCGGGTCTCGCGGATCAGCCGCTTGCGCAGCTTGCGGAACTCGGTGCTCTGGGGCGCGCCGGCGAACAGGGGGTGGATCTCGGTGCTATCCGCGTCGTCAAGGATGATGGCATCGGTCATGGTGGCCCTCGTCATGGTCGGGATCGGCGCCGGGCACCGGATCATAGCCGTGCCCGCCCCAAGGATGGCAGCGCCCGATGCGCCGCAGCACCAGCCAGCCGCCGCGCAGGGCGCCGTGGCGGGCAAGGGCGTCCAGCGCATAGGCCGAACAGGTCGGCTGGAACCGGCAGGCATGTCCCACCCAGGGCGAGGCGATCAGCCGATAGCCCCGCACCGGCAGCGCGAACAGGCGCGCCAGCGGGCTCATCTGTGGATCTTGCCCATGGCGCGCGCAAAGTCGTCGCGCAGCTCGGCAAAGTCGCGTGTGGCGGTCGCCTCGGGGCGTCCGACCAGCACATAGTCCCATCCGGGCAGGGCGAGGCCGGGCATACCAAGCCGCGCGACCTCGCGCAGGCGGCGCTTGGCGCGGTTGCGGGCCACGGCATTGCCGACCTTCTTCGAGCAGGTGAAGCCGATCCGGGCGGGGCCGTCGTCATCGCGGCGGCGGGCCTGCAGCAGGAAGGCGGGCATCGCCTGACGGCGCGCCTTGGCGGCGGCCAGGAAATCGGCCCGCTTCTGCAGTACGGGCGGCATGCGAAATGCCGCCGTGCCGACATCCGGTTGCTGTGGATCAGCAGGATGCGGCATGGACGGCATGTCGAAAGCCTTCATGGGGCGGTCGCAACCGCCGGCAGGACCCGGACGGATCAGGCCGACAGACGCTTGCGGCCCTTGGCGCGGCGGCGGTTCAGCACCAGACGGCCGCCTTTGGTGGCCATGCGGGCGCGGAAGCCGTGACGGCGCGCACGAACGAGGTTCGACGGTTGGAAGGTGCGCTTCATGATCGGTCTCCGGATCGGTTCTTGCGGGGCGGACCGGGACGGGGCAGATTGCAGGAAGCTGCCCTGCGCCACGGCGCCGGTTGTTCGAAGCCCGCTGGATAGTGGAGCATCCGGCGCGCGTCAACCGCAGAAACCCCGAAATCCGTTGTGATCGGTCGGCGGAACCCCGCGTCGATCACATTCGTTTGATGTGCAAACCCCGGCCTGCTTGGCTGACAAGGCCGCCCCGCGCACCCATAACCCGGACAAGATGCATCTGAACACGATCTCCGGCCGATTCGCAGCCCTGACGACGATGTTCGTCATCCTGGCAGAGCTGTTCATCCTGCTGCCCTCGATCGCGGGCTTCAGGCTGGACTATCTTGAGCTGCGGCTGGAGCGGGCGCAGATCGCCAGCCTCGCGCTGCTGGCGACGGACGAATCGCTGGCCTCGGATCTGGAATCGGAGCTTCTGCAGAATGCGGGCGTCTTCAACGTCGTCCTGCGCCGCGACGACATCCGCCAGCTGGTCCTGTCCTCGCCCATTCCCGGCCCGATCGCCGCGACCTATGATCTGCGCTCCGAGGGCGTCCTGCAGACCATCGACGATTCGCTGGCCGCCCTGGCCGACGGACAGAACCGTGTCATCCGCGTGATCGGCGCGCCGGTGAACCAGGCCGGACAGCTGATCGAGATCACCATGGAGACCGCGCCGCTGCGCGAGGCGATGATCGAATACGGGCTGCGGCTGCTGGCGGTGTCGGCGGCCTTTTCGATCCTGACGGCGGTGCTGCTGTTCATGGCGGCGCAGCGGCTGATCCTGGTGCCGATGCGCCGCGTCATCACCCACATGACGGCCTATGCCAATGCGCCCGAGGACAGCCGCCACATCATCATCCCCGACGCGCGCCTGGCCGAGCTGAACGAGGCCGAGACCGCGCTGCAGTCGATGCAGAAGACCGTGACCTCGTCGCTGAAGCAGAAGGAGCGGATGGCCCAGCTGGGCCAGGCGGTCGCCAAGATCAGCCACGATCTGCGCAACATCCTGACCACGGCGCAGATCTTCGCCGACCGCCTGGAGGAGAGCGCCGACCCCAAGGTACGGCGCGCCGCGCCCAAGCTGGTGAACTCGATCACCCGCGCGGTGAACCTCTGCGAGACGACGCTGGCCTTCGGCAAGGCCGAGGAGCCCGCACCGACCCTGTCGCGCTTCAACCTGGCTCAGCTGGCGGCCGAGGTGATCGAGGCCGAATCGCTGGCCGGCGAGGCCGCAGGGCAGGTCGAGTTCCTGACCGACATCCCGCCCAGCCTGATCATCCGCGCCGACCGCGATCAGCTGTATCGCGTGCTGGCCAACCTGGCCCGCAACGCGCGTCAGGCCATCGAGGGCACCCGCAAGCCCGGCACGGTCGAGATCGGCGCGGGCGAGGGCGAGGCCGACTGGTGGATCAAGGTCTGCGACACGGGGCCGGGCCTGCCGGACAAGGCGCGCGAACACCTGTTCAAGCCCTTCACCGGCAGCGCGCGGCGCGGCGGCACGGGCCTTGGCCTGACCATCGCCGCCGATCTGGTGCGCGGCCATGGCGGGCGGCTGGACCTGTTGCGCAGCGACGCCGAGGGCAGCCAGTTCTGCATCCAGATCCCGCGTGGCATGGCCAATCCGGTCAGCCACGCCTGACGGTCGGCGCGGGCCTTGGCCGGGGCTGCGCAAAAAGGTTTCATCTTTTTGTCGTTTCGGCCTTGCATCCCCCCTGCGCCGCCGCTAATTCCCCTCCTCAAGACGGACCCGTAGCTCAGCTGGATAGAGCACCAGACTACGAATCTGGGGGTCGGGCGTTCGAATCGCTCCGGGTCCGCCATTACCTCCTTCCAGACCTTGATCATACCGCCCCGACAACCACTGGGCATGTCGGCCTCCGTCGTGATGCATCATCACGTGGCAGCTGACGTTCATGCCTTGCAGATGCGCGTCACCTGCCGTTGCCGCACTTAATTCAAATCCACCTTCTTCTGCCATCATGCGCGTTCACCCCGCCACGCCCGGACCGGGCCGTCTGGCGATCGGCGGAGATGTCCACCGCAGACGGCAATCGTCCCGATGGCAAAAGGCCCCGACACTGTCGGGGCCTTCGGCTTTGTCACGCGGTGACGGTTACTGCCGTGCCAGCAGGTCCGTGATGCGGCGCACCGACGCGCGACGGTTCTCGCGGATGTCGCCTTCCGAGCGCACGCGCAGGAACTGCTCGCCATAGCCTTGGGTCACCATGTTCTCCGGCGGCACATCGAAATATTCGGTCAGGGCCAGCGCGACCGATTCGGCGCGGCGGTCCGACAGGGCAAGGTTCGCGGCATCCGATCCGACCGTGTCCGTATGACCCTCGATCATGAAGATTTCGCTAGGATTCTGGGCGATCTGGTCCTGGATCACCCGACCGAGGCCTTGCAGCTGCTGAGCTTGGTCAGGACGGATCGCGGCAGAGCCGGTATCGAAGGTGATCGCGTCGATGTTCACCGGCGCCACCAGCGCGCGCACCTCGGGGATGTTGCGAATCTGGGACAGGGTAAAGCGGCGATCCACATCGGCCTCGCGCTGCAGCGCGTCACGCAGCTGATCCTCGTTCAGCGGCGCGTTGCCGCCGGTGACGGGAGCAGGCGCGGGGAGCGAGCCGATGTCGACGGGCTGCACGTCCGCTGTGTCGTCGATCAGCCGCGTCGTGGTGCCGTCGGCGCTGACCAGCGTGCGGCGCAGGACCTGCAGGTTGGCGTCGCGGATGGTGACCACGCGGCTGCCGTCGGCGCGCGTGACGATGGTGCGCGACGAGCCGTCGTCGAAGTTCTCGGTCGCCACCGTCGAGCCGGGCTGGCGCAGCAGGGCGACCTCGTCCTTGATGACCTCCTGGCTGCCATCGGCGCGGGTCACGACGATCCGATCGGGCGCGGACAGGGCGACCTGACGGTTGTTGTTCAGGATCGAGCCGACGGCCACCGCGCCCAGACCCAGCAGCAGGGCGTTGCGCAGCGTGTTGTCGTCGTCATCCTCGCGCGCCTCGGCATTGCCGTTGCCCTGCAGCGCATCGCGCAGGTTCGTCGCAAAATCCTCGGAGGACGACCGCGCCGTCTCCTCGGTCACCTGCTCCTCGACCACGTCGCCCGAACCTTCGGCGGCATCGTCCAAGGCGGCCGCCGTGGCGGGCGCGGTGGCTTGGGCCGCCTCGCGCGAGGCTTCGGTCTCGGGCGTGTCCTCCTCGGCGGCGCGCTGGACCAGCTGGCCGTCGCGTCCGACGCGGTTCATCTGCGCCTCGGTCGGCGCCAGACGCAGCTCGCCCGCGTCGTTCAGCTCGACGACGACACCGCCCGGCGTCATCGCCCGGCCGCCATCGGCGCAGGGGAAGGCACTGCCGTCCAAGCAGGTCAGCTGCTCGGCGGTCAGGCCGCCCGCGACCTCCTCGTCCAGCACATTGGCCAGACCGGGAAGCTGACGGGCACGGTCGGTCTGCGCGCTGCCCGTGGCCAGCGTCACGGCACCTGCCGTTGCGGCGGCAGCGGCCGCGCCATCGGTTCCGGAGTCGGGTTCGGCGGTCTCTCCGCGCAGGGCGTCGGCCAGCGCATCGACGCTGTCCTCCTCGGCAGCCGGAGCTTCCGGCTCGGCCTCGGCCGTCGCAGGCTCCTGATCGGCACGAAGCGCCTCCTCAAGGGCCTCGGCGTCGTCAGCAGGGGCCTCCTCGGCAGCGGCGGGCTGCTCGGCTGCCTGCTCGGCGCGCAGGGCCTCGGCCAGATCGCCGGCCTCGGTATCGGCTTCAGTCTCGGCGGCGGCGGCAGGCCGCTCGGCCGGACGCGTCTCCGATGCGGCGTCACGGACCGGACGTTCGGCTGGCGCCTCCTCGGCCTGACGCGCGGGACGGGCCGCAGGCGCTTCGCTGGTCATTGAATCCGGGCGCTCCGCCGGCGCAGGCGCTTCGGCGGGCTCAGCGGACTCAGTAGGCTCGGCCGGGTTGGGTTCCGGCGCTGCTTCGGGCTCGGGCGCCTCGGCGGCAGCCGGAGCGTCGACCGGGGCCACTTGGTTCAGATCGGCGCCGTCCTGCGGACCTTGGTCGGCAGGCTCCTCGACCGGGGCAGGCTCGGGCACGGGCTCCGGAGCGGGCTCCGGCCCGGCTGGGGGGGCCTCCGGAGCCGGCGCGGGCTCGGCAGGAGCCTCGGTCGGCGCTTCGGCTGGGGCTTCCGGTGCGGGTTCGGCCACAGCATCGGGCGCAGGCTCGGCGGGTGCCTCGGGCGCGGGTTCGGCAGCGTGTTCCGGTGCCGGCTCTGCGGCAGGCTCCGCAGCGGGGGCCTCAGGGGCGCCCCCGGCCGGCGGGGGCGGCGGCGGAACCTCGCCCTCCGGGGCAGGCTGCGCCTGCGCCAGCACGCGGTCCGACGGCAGCGGCGCCGCGACGCCTTGGGCCACGGCCAGATGCGGGGCCATCAGCGACAGGCAGGCCGCGATGGCGGTGGTGTTGTGAATGATCCGGCGCATGGGATGCTCCTTGTGCAAAACCGAATGACGTTCTTTGGTCGTTTAACAGGCACTTGCGCAAAGGGTTCCCAAACTTGACGTGACCATCGCGTGAGGGGCGCGCGACAGCGAAAGGGGCCGCGCCCTTCCGGACGCGGCCCCTCGCGGTCACGCGGCGATGACGCGGGATCAGACCCCGTCGCCGACGAAGGCCTTCTCGACCACGAATTCGCGCGGTTCGGAATTGGCGCCCTCATGCAGGCCGAAGCCCTCCAGCACCGCCTTGACGTCGACGTTGAAGGCCAGGCTGCCGCAGATCATCGCGCGATCCTCGGCCGGATCGATCGGCTGCAGGCCCAGATCGGCCAGCACCTTGCCCGAGGTCAGGTTGTCGGTGATGCGGCCCATGAAGGGCGAGGGCTCGCGCGTCGTCGTCGGATAGTATTTCAGCCGCTCGGCGAAGCCGTCGCCGTAAAGCTCGGTCAGCAGCGGGTCGTGGCGCAGGTTGTTCACCAGCTCGGCCCCATAGACCAGCTCCTCCGCAGTGCGGCAGGTGTGCATCATGATGACCTGCTCGAACCGCTCATAGGTCTCGGGGTCGCGGATCAGCGAGGCGAAGGGCGCGAAGCCCGTGCCGGTGGCCAGGAACCACAGCCGCTTGCCGGGCAGCAGGGCGTCGAGGACCAGCGTGCCCACGGGCTTGGGGCGCAGGATGATCTCGTCGCCGGGCTTGATGTGCTGCAGCCTGGAGGTCAGCGGCCCGTCCGGCACCTTGATGGAATAGAATTCCAGCTCATCGTCCCAATTGGGCGAGGCGATGGAATAGGCGCGCAGGATCGGCTTGCCGTTGTCGCCCGGCAGGCCGATCATCACGAATTCGCCCGAGCGAAAGCGCAGGCTGGCCGGCCGCGTCACGCGGAACGAGAACAGGCTGTCGCTCCAGTGCGTCACCGCGGTCACGGTCTGCGAATCGGGAAGCGTCTTCTTGGGGGCGGCCTCGGTCACGGGCAGATCCAGCGTCATTGTTGTATTCCTTGTCGTCTAATCGAAGGGGCGCATGGGCGAAAGGGTCAGCCCGCCAGCTGCGCCCGATGGTCCCAGGCCTTCCAGTCGGCGCGGGCCCGCCATTGATCCTCGGGCTGGCGGGCGGCGATGTCGGGGGCGACCTCGACCTCGTCGAAGCCCACGCGGCGCGCCATCGCGTATTGGTCCGCGATCAGCCGCCCGGTGGCGCGCAGGTGGCCCTTGTATCCCAGCTCGCGCAGGCGGCGGGCCAAGGTAAAACCGCGCCCGTCGCTGAAGGCCGGAAAGTCGATCCCGATCAGGGCCGCGTCCAGGTGGTCCGCCAGGGTGGCGGGGGCGGTGTCGGGGGCCAGCACCACGGCGGGCTGGTCCGTCACCGGATGAAAGCCGTCGTCACGGGCCAGGACGGGTTCGCTGTTCAACTGCTCGCTCATGCCGAGACCTTTCCGCGGACCATGCGCCCGCCGATGAAATGGATGCCGCATTCGGATTTCTCCTGGCCGCGCCAGCGCCCGGACCGGGGGTCCTCGCCCGGCGCGACCGGAGAGGTGCAGGGCGCGCAGCCGATGGACGGATAGCCCTTGGCCACCAGCGGATGCCGGGGCAGGCGGTTCTCGACCATGTAGTCCTGCACGTCCTCGGGGCGCCAATGCGCCAAGGGGTTCACCCGCAGCCGCGCGGGCGGCTCGGGCTCGAAGAACTCCAACGCGGCGCGCTGGCCGTTCTGGAACCGCTTGCGCCCGGTGATCCAGGCGTCATAGCCCGACAGGACGCGTTCCAGCGGCACCGTCTTGCGGAAATCGCAGCAGGCGTCAGGGTTCACCTTGTGCAGCGTGCCGTCCGGGTCGTTGGCCGCGATCTCGGCCTCGCTGGCGGTGATGACCTGGACGTTGGTCAGGGACAGCCGCTCCGCGACCTCCTGCTGATAGGCCAGCGTCTCGGGGAACAGCATCTGCGTGTCGATGAACAGCACCGGCAGGACGGGGGCCACCCGGCTGACCATGTGCAGCAGCACGACCGATTCCGCGCCGAAGGAGGACACCAGCGCCACCTGCCCCAGATCGGGGTCGGTGACGGCGCGGCGCAGCACTTCGATGGCGGCATGGTGGCGATAGCGGTCGTTCAGCCGCCCCGCCCGCGTGTCCAGGTTCCCGTCAAGCATCGGCCTGCGCCGGATAGAGGGCGGCCTTGAACGGCGCCGGACCAAGGCGGCGATAGGCGTCGATGAAGCGTTCGGACGCCTCCTCGCGCACCTCCAGATAGGCGCGCAGCAGCCGGTCGATGGCTGGGACCACCTGTTCGGCCGGGAAGCCCGCGCCCGCGCGTTCGCCGATGGCCGGGATGTCATAGGCATCGCCGCCGAGCGTGATCTGATAGTTCTCGACGCCCGCGCGATCCAGACCCAGGATGCCGATATGGCCCAGGTGGTGATGGCCGCAGGCGTTGATGCAGCCCGAGATGCGGATGTTCAGGTTGCCGATCTCCTCCTCCAAGCCCGCGGCGCGGAAATGGTCGGCGATCTCCTCGGCGATGGGGATGGAACGCGCGGTGGCCAGCGCGCAGTAATCCATGCCGGGGCAGGCGATGATGTCGCTGGTAAGCCCGGCATTGGCGGTGGCAAGGCCAGCGGCCTTCAGTTCTGCATAGAGCGCGGGCAGGTCCGATTTGTGGACATGCGGCAGGGCCACGTTCTGGTCATGCATCACGCGCAGGTCGTGATGGCCGAAGCGTTCGGCCAGATCGGCCAGCAAGCGCATCTGGGACGCTGAGGCGTCGCCCGGCGTCTGGCCCGGCGCCTTGAAGGTCACGACGACGCTGGCATAGCCCTCGACCCGGTGCTGATGCAGGTTCGTGTCCGTCCAGCTGCGGAAGGCCGGGTTCGCCTGACGCTCGGCCTCATAGCCGTCCACGGGTGCGTTGCGGAAGCGCGGCGCGCGGAAGCGGTCCTTGAACACGGCCAGCGCGTCGCGGTCGGCGCCGTGGAAATCGCGGCGGCGGGCCAGGAACTCTTCCTCGATCTCGGCGCGCATGACGTCCAGGCCGCGCTCCAGCACGGTGATCTTGATGCGGGCCTTGTACTTGTTGTCGCGGCGTCCGGCCAGGTTGTAGGTCGCGATGATCGCCTCGACATAGGGCAGCAGGTCCTCCTCGGGCAGGAAGTCGCGGACGACCTGACCCAAGAGCGGCGTGCGGCCCAGACCGCCGCCGATCCAGACCTCGAAGCCGGTCTTGCCGTTCCGCTCCACCAGCCGCAGGCCGATGTCATGGGCGGCGATGACCGCGCGGTCCTTCTTGCCGCCGGAGATGGCGATCTTAAACTTGCGCGGCAGGAACTGGAATTCGGCGTGATCGGTGGACCAGCTGCGCAGCAGCTCCGCATAGGGGCGCGGATCGGCGGTCTCGTCGAAGGCGGCGCCGGCGAAAGCATCGGTGGTCACGTTGCGGATGGTGTTGCCGCTGGTCTGGATCGCATGCATGCCAACATCGGCCAGCGCGTCCAGCATGTCGGGGATGTCCACCAGCTTGGGCCAGTTGAACTGGATGTTCTGGCGGGTGGTCCAGTGCCCGTAGCCCTTGTCCCATTTCTCGGCCAGCAGGGCCAGGGTGCGCATCTGGTCCGGGCTGATCGTGCCATAGGGGATCGCCACGCGCAGCATATAGGCATGCAGCTGCAGGTAGACGCCGTTCATCAGGCGCAGCGGCTTGAACTCGTCCTCGGTCAGGCTGCCGTCCAGGCGGCGGGCGACCTGGGCGCGGAACTCGGCCGCGCGCTGGCGGACATAGTCGGTCTCGACGGGGCGGACATCAAACATGGGCAGACTCCGTCTTCTGGGCCTCGGCTTGCCGATCGGCCTGGATGCCGTGGAAATAGTTGGAGGGGCCGCGCTGGCGGAAGGCCTCGCGGAAGTGGACCGGTTCGGGTCCGTCCGGGCCGCGCCTAGCCTCGACCAGATAGGGGCCGACGACGATGTCGGCCTGGGCGATGGCCTCCAGCAGGGCCAGATCGGCGATGGCCTCGTCCTCATAGAGTGTGGCCTTGCGCGGGTCCCGCGTCCAGCCGTCCTCGCACATCCAGACATTGTGGCCTTCGCGCAGATCGTTCGCGGTGATCACGCCGGGGCGTGCGGCCGACAGGGGAAAGGATTTGCTCATGACGGGACCTTTGGCTTGTGCTGCCCTCTATATAGAATTTCGTTCTGGATTCTGCACAGTGGTCGCGGCAAATAAGGACGATCGACCAAGAGGTGCGCCATGCCGGAACCGATTTCCCCCGATGCGGGTGCAGGCCAGACGCCCGTCCGTCTGGACGAGGTGGACCGCAAAATCCTGTCCCTGCTGCAGCAGGATGCCAGCCTGTCGCTGGACCAGATCGCGGACCGGGTGGGGGCATCCAAGACCCCGGTCTGGAACCGCATCCGCAAGCTGCGCGAGGCGGGGGTGATCCGCCGCCAGGTCGCGATCCTGGACCCCGAGGCGCTGGGGCTGGAGGCCTGCTTCTTCGTTCTGATCCGCACCAGCGAGCATGACCGTGACTGGGCCGCGCGGTTCCTGCGCGCGCTGCGCGAGCGGCCCGAGGTGGTCGAGGCGCATCGGCTGGCCGGCGATATCGACTATATCCTCAAGGTGCAGGTCAGGAACGCGCGTGCCTATGACCGCTTCTACCAGTCGCTGATCGGCGAGGTGAAGATCCACAACGTCACGGCGCTGCTGTCGATGGAGGAGATCAAGGCGACCAGCGCCCTGCCCATCCCGGACGGGGAGCGCTGAGATGGCCTGGGTGATCTGGCACAAGCCGACCTGTTCCACCTCCCGCTGGGTGCTGGCCGCGCTGCACGAGGCGGGCATCGCTCCTGAGGTGCGCAATTACATTGCCGCGCCGCCGTCCGAGGCCGAGCTGCGGGACGCGCTGCGGCAGTTGGGGATGGATGCGCGAGGGCTGATCCGCCGCAAGGGCACGCCCTTCGCGGAACTGGGCCTGGGCGATCCGGCCCTGTCCGAGGATGCGCTGATCGCGGCGATGGCGACGCATCCGATCCTGATCGAGCGGCCGGTGGTCTTTGCGCCGCGGGCCGCGCTGCTGTGCCGCCCGAAGGAGCGGGTCCTGGAGCTGATCGCCGCCGCCTGAGCCCCGTCGGCTCAGCCGCGGCGGGCCTTGACGCTGGCAGCGACGATGGCGAGGCTGAGCGCGATCGCCAGGTCGCGGTCGTGATCGGCGGGGGTGGTCGGTCGGGTCATGGCGGCTCCTCCATCCGGCGGTTCAGGATCTTCGAGGGGGAGGACACTGAACTGAACCGTTCGGATGCAGCCTATTCGTCGACGACGTTCAAAATTTTCGGCAGGGCCGGGCAGGGCAGCAGCTGGTTCTTGGCGATGTCGGCCAAGGTGTGGTTGTGCAGGAAGACATAGACATGCGCCGACAGGCTCTCCCACAGGCGGTTCGACAGGGTCTGGGCCCGCGATCCCGACACCCCGCCCGAGGCGCCCGCGCCGACATGCATGGCGCTGACGGTCTCGTCCACGGCCTCGAGGATCTCGGCCACGCGGATGGTCTCGGGGGCGCGGGCCAGGCGGTATCCGCCGCCCGGTCCGCGCACCGAGGCGACCAGCCCCGCCCGTCGCAGCCGCACGAAGAGCTGCTCCAGATAGGGCAGCGAGATGTCCTGGCGTTTCGAGATCTCGGCGAGGGAGGTCAGCTCTCCGCCCTTGGCGATGGCCAGGTCGGTCAGCGCGATGATCGCGTAGCGGCCCTTGGTGGACAGTTTCATGGCGCGGTTCCCCCCTCGATGATCGCGATTCCGGCGCGGCCCCGCTCCGGACAGATCCGGCGGCGGTCACGGGCGCATTGACGGCCGCGCGGGTCGCAGGCTATGCCCGCAGCTGCATGTTTCTTGCCAAAGCCGTGCCGGCTGCCCAGATAGACCGTCTAGAAGGCGCGCGCGCAGGCGTCAAGAAACCCGTCATGACCTGTGAAGGACAACCATGCCCGAGCTGATTTTTCCCGGCCCCGAAGGCCGTCTCGAAGGCCGTTACCATCCTCAGCCCGGCAAGCCCGACGCCCCCATCGCCATCGTCCTGCACCCCCATCCGCAATATGGCGGGACGATGAACAACCGGGTGGTCTACAACCTGCACTATGCGTTCCACCGCATGGGCTTCACGGTGATGCGGTTCAACTTCCGCGGCGTGGGCCGCAGCCAGGGCGAGTTCGACCAAGGTATCGGCGAGCTGTCGGATGCGGCCTCCGCGCTGGACTATCTGCAGGCGATGAACCCGAATTCCAAGCATTGCTGGGTCGCGGGGTTCAGCTTCGGCGCCTGGATCGGGATGCAGCTGCTGATGCGCCGCCCTGAGATCACAGGATTCATCAGCGTGGCCCCGCCCGCGAACATGTATGATTTCAGTTTCCTGGCGCCGTGCCCGTCCTCGGGGCTGATCGTGAACGGCACTGCCGACCGCGTGGCCCCGCCCAAGGATACCGCCGCCCTGGTCGCGAAGCTGCGCGAGCAGAAGGGCATCACCGTGACACATGAGGAGATCGAGGGGGCGGATCACTTCTTCCGCGACGACGAGACCCACATGAAGCCGATGATCGACCTGGTGCAGGGCTATGTCAGGAAGCGCCTGACCGAGAGCAGTCGCTGAGGCCGAGGGCGCCGGGGCGCTGCCCCGGACCCCGGGATATTTGCGTGAAGAAGAAGGGGCGGCCATGCTGGACGAGGCGTTCGCGTTTCTCTGCGAGGCGGATCGGCTGAAGTCGGTCGAGCGCGCGAGCGTGCTGATGGACCTGTCGCGGCCCGAGAACAGCGCCGAGCATTCCTGGCATGTGGCGCTGTGGGCGATGGTGATGGGGGCGTCCGATCGCGCCATCGCGATGATCCTTCTGCATGATCTGGTCGAGATCGACACGGGCGACCAGCCGATCCATCTGGAGCATGACGTGGCCGGGCTGGCCCTGGCCGAGGCCGAGGCGGCGCGGCGCATCTTCGGCCTGGCACCCGAGAGTGGTCGGCTGGCCGCGCTGTGGCGCGATTTCGAGGGGCGGGCGGATGCCTGCGCGGTCGTGGCCAAGCGCATGGATCATGCGCAGCCGATCTTTCAGGTGCTGATGGCCGCGGACCCGCTGCCCGATCACGTGGCGATCGTGCGCGACAATCTGGGCGCGGGACGCGCCGCGCGGTTCGAGACCGAGTGGCCCGAGGGCTGGGCGGCGGCGCAGGCGCTGCTGGCGGGCCGGGCGCTGCCCGGGGGCGATCTGGCGCGGCGGCTGGCCTTCTTGGCCGAGGCCGATGCCCTGAAGGGCGTCCTGCGCGCCAACCGCCTGCTGGACGGGTCGCGCCGCGAGAACAGTGCCGAGCATTCCTGGCATCTGGCGCTCTATGCGCTGGTGCTGGGGGGGCTGGCGGGGCCGGGGGTCGATGTCGGCCGGGTGATCCGGATGCTGCTGATCCATGACCTGGTCGAGATCGACGTGGGCGACGTGCCGCTGCATTCCGCGGGCGGGCAGGCGCATGGATCGGCCGCCGTCCAGGCTGCGGAGGAGGCGGCGGCGCGGCGCATCTTCGGGCTGCTGCCCGAGGCGCAGGGGTGCGCGATGCTGGAGCTGTGGCGCGAGTTCGAGGCGGTGGCGACGCCGGACGCGGTCTTTGCCAAGGCGCTGGACCGCTGTCAGCCGGCGGTCCAGAACCTGCGCTCGGGCGGGGCGGGCTGGGTCGAATATGCCGTGACGCTGGCGCATGTCGAGGGGCGCGTCGGGCCGTGGGTCCGGGCGGGCAGCCCGGCCCTGTGGGAGTGGCTGCATCGGGGGCTGCGCGGGCATTTCGCCGCCTGAGCCGCGCGGCACGGTTGGCATACAATCGCATACCGTCTTTTCTTTGCGCGCGGTTCCGGCTATGACCGGGGCAACCGAATCCAACGCCAAAGGGGGCTCTCCATGTCGAAGATCAAGGTCGCCAATCCCGTCGTCGAGCTTGACGGCGATGAGATGACGCGGATCATCTGGGACTTCATCAAGCAGAAGCTGATCCTGCCCTATCTGGACATCGACCTGAAATACTACGACCTGGGCATCGAGGAGCGCGACCGCACCGACGACCAGATCACCATCGACGCGGCCGAGGCGATCAAGCTGCACGGCGTGGGCGTCAAATGCGCGACCATCACCCCCGACGAGGCGCGCGTCGAGGAATTCGGCCTGAAGAAGATGTGGCGGTCGCCCAACGGCACGATCCGCAACATCCTGGGCGGCGTGATCTTCCGCGAGCCGATCATCTGCAAGAACGTGCCCCGGCTGGTTCCGGGCTGGACGCAGCCGATCATCGTCGGCCGCCACGCCTTCGGCGACCAGTATCGCGCGACCGACTTCCGCTTCCCCGGCAAGGGCAAGCTGACGATCAAGTTCGTCGGCGAGGATGGCGAGACCATCGAGCACGAGGTCTTCCAGGCTCCGTCCTCGGGCGTGACCATGGCCATGTACAACCTGGACGATTCGATCCGCGACTTCGCCCGCGCCTCGATGAACTATGGCCTGGCCCGCGGCTATCCGGTCTATCTGTCGACCAAAAACACGATCCTGAAGGCCTATGACGGCCGCTTCAAGGACCTGTTCCAGGAGGTCTACGAGGCCGAGTTCGAGGAGCAGTTCAAGAAGGCCGGCATCCATTACGAACACCGCCTGATCGACGACATGGTCGCGTCGGCGATGAAGTGGTCGGGCGGCTATGTCTGGGCCTGCAAGAACTATGACGGCGACGTGCAGTCGGACACCGTCGCGCAGGGCTTTGGCAGCCTGGGCCTGATGACCTCGGTGCTGATGACGCCCGACGGGAAGATCGTCGAATCCGAGGCCGCCCACGGCACCGTCACGCGCCACTACCGCGAACACCAGAAGGGCAATGCGACCTCGACCAACTCGATCGCGTCGATCTTTGCCTGGACCGGCGGCCTCAAGCACCGCGCCAAACTGGACGACAACGCCGCCCTGCTGAACTTCGCCAACACCTTGGAGAAGGTCACCGTTCAGGCGGTCGAGGACGGCCACATGACCAAGGACCTCGCCCTGCTGGTCGGTCCGGACCAGAAATGGCTGACCACGATGGGCTATCTAGAGAAGGTCGACGAGTACCTGAACAAGGCCCTGAACTGATCCCGAAAGGGCCGGGCACCCGCCCGGCCCTTTTCCTTTGGCCGGTGCGGGTCCGCCCGCAGGCCGGCCCCATCCCCCTTTCTTCGCGGCGCGACCTGGGCTAAAGGCGTGCCATCGCCTGACAGGAGCCTGCCGATGAAAGCCGCCGTCATCACCTTTCCCGGATCGAACTGCGACCGCGACCTGGCCACGGCCCTGACGCGCGCGGGCGTCGACGTGGCCCGCGTCTGGCACAAGGACAGCGACCTGCCCGCGGGGATCGACCTGGTCGCGGTGCCGGGCGGCTTCTCCTTCGGGGACTATCTGCGCTGCGGCGCCATCGCGGCGCATTCCCCCATCGCAAGCGCGCTGCGCGCCCATGCGGCGCGGGGCGGCTATGTGCTGGGGATCTGCAACGGCTTTCAGGTGCTGACCGAACTGGGCCTGCTGCCCGGCGCCTTGATGCGCAACACCGGGCTGACCTTCCTGTGCAAGCCCGCCGTGCTGCGCGTCGAGACCACGGACAGCGTCTTCACCGCCGGCTATGCCGCGGGGCAGGAGATCACCGTGCCGGTCGCCCATCACGACGGCAACTACCAGATCGGCGCCGAGGAGCTGGCCGAGCTGCGGGGCGAGGGGCGGGTGGCCTTCCGCTATGCCCCGGCGATCAACGGTTCGGTCGACGACATCGCGGGCGTGCTGTCCGCGAACCGCCGCGTGCTGGGCATGATGCCCCATCCCGAACGCGCCGCCGATCCGGTCACCGGCGGCACCGACGGCGCGGCGCTGTTCACGGGACTGGCCGCGGCGCTGACGCAGGCCTGACTTGAGCCGGGGCGCGCACTGCCCTAGATTGCCGCAGCCGTTCCCGCTGGGACGGCGCGGCGTGAGGGACAGTGCAGGGCGGGCCCGTGCTTGGTGACTGAGGACCATATCGAGGATCGCGCCGAACGGCGGCGCGCCAGGGTCGGCCAGCCGGTCAGCCCGTGGTGGCTGCGCGCGACCATCGTCATCATCTGCTTGGCCGCCCTGGGCACGATTTGGACGACCAACGCCTGGCTGACCGACCGCTTCTCCGAGAACACGCGGGTGCGGTCCGAACTGCGGCTGGCGCTATATTCCGGCAACCTGATGTCCGAGCTGCAGCGCAATTCGGTCGTGCCGCTGCTGCTGGCGCGGGACCCGGCGCTGATATCGGCCCTGGGCAGCAACGACTTCTCGACCACCTCGGCGCGGCTGATGACCGCGCAGAAGGAGATCGGCGCGGCCTCGATCCGGCTGCTGGACGCCTCGGGGCGGGTGGTCGGCGCGACCGACCGCTATCAGATCGGCACGAACAGCGTCGCGGCCCCCTTCTATGTGGAGGCTTTGCGGTCGCGAGACACGGTCTTCACCGTGTCCGAACTGGCCTCCGGGGCGCATGAGTTCGCCTATTCGCGGGCGGTCGTGGCGGACGGGCGGACCTTGGGGGTGATCGTGGTGGGGGCCGACCTCACGCGGCTGGAACGGTCCTGGGCGGGCATCTCCGATGCGGTCGCCGTCACCGACAGCGAAGGGGTCATCATCCTGGCGACCGAGCCGCGCTGGCGCGGCCTGACGGTCCCCGAGGCGCTGGCCGTGCGCGATGCGCCCTCCGCGATCCGGCGGGCCTTCCAGGTCACGGCCGACTGGACCTCGACCCCGGCCGATGCCTATGTGCAGGGCCGCGCGGTGATGCAGTCCGAGGCCCGCGTGCCGTTCCGCGGCTGGCGGATGATCAGCTTCACCGCCTATTCCTCGGTCCGCGAGCGGGTCAACGCGATCCTGGCGCTGCAGATCATGGGGTTCGCGATCCTGCTGGCGGGGGCCTTCTGGCTGCTGTCGCGGCGCGCGCGCATCCAGAGCCAAGCCTATATGCGCGAATCGGCCGATCTGCGCGCCCTGAACGCCCGCCTGACCCGGGAGATCGCGGAACGCGAGCGGGTCCAGAAGGAGCTGCGCGTGGCCGAGCAGACCATGCAGCAATCCTCCAAGCTGGCCGCCCTGGGCGAGATGTCGGCGGGCGTCAGCCACGAGCTGAACCAGCCCCTGGCCGCGATGAAGACCTATCTGGCGGGCGCGCGGCTGCTGCTGCAGCGCGGCCGCCCCGAGGAGGCGCTGTCCAGCTTTCAGCGCATCGACGACCTGATCGACCGGATGGGCGCGATCACGCGGCAGCTGAAATCCTATGCCAGGAAGGGCGGCGAGGCAGTGGAGGCGGTGGATCTGCGCGCCGCCGTCAGCAGCGCGCTGACCATGATGGAGCCGCAGCTGCGCCATAGCACGATCCGCATCATCCGCATCGTCCCGCGCGAGCGGGTGATGGTCATGGCCGACCGCATCCGGCTGGAGCAGGTGCTGATCAACCTGCTGCGCAATGCGGTCGATGCCGTGCGCGGCCGCCCCGAGGCCGCGATCGAGATCACGGTCGAGGCCGCGGCTCACGCCTATGTGTCCGTTCGCGATAACGGGCCGGGTGTCTCGGACCTGGAAAAGCTGTTTGAACCCTTCTGGACCACGAAGAAGCCGGGGGAGGGCACGGGGCTGGGCCTTGCGATCTCCTCCACCATCGTGGCCGATTTCGGCGGTCGCCTGACCGCCCATAACGAAACCGAGGGCGGCGCGGTGTTCCGGGTCGAGCTGCCGCTCCACCGTCCCGGACAACCCCGTCAGGCGCTGGCCGCCGAGTGACGCAACAGAGGATGCCCCAATGTCCCGCAAGCTGAAGATCGCCATCGTGGATGACGAGCCCGACATGCGCGAATCGATCAGCCAGTGGCTGGTCCTGTCCGGCTTTGAGACCGAGACCTTTACCAGCGCCGAGGATGCGCTGAAGGTGATCGGCCCGGACTGGCCCGGCGTCGTGGTCAGCGACATCCGCATGCCCGGCATGGACGGGATGGCCTTCCTCAAGCGGCTGATGGGCCTGGACAGCAGCCTGCCGGTTATCATGATCACCGGCCATGGCGACGTGCCCATGGCGGTCGAGGCGATGCGCGTGGGCGCCATGGATTTCATGGAAAAGCCCTTCAACCCCGACCGCATGACCCAGCTGGCGAAAAAGGCCACGCAGGCCCGGCGCATGACGCTGGACAACCGCGCCCTGCGCCGCGACCTGTCGGAGGGTGCGCAGGTCATGTCCAAGCTGATCGGCGCCAGCCCGGTGATGGAGCGCCTGCGCGAGGACATCCTAGACCTGGGCCAGGCCGACGGCCACGTCCTGATCGACGGCGAGACCGGCACCGGCAAGACGCTTGTCGCGCATGCGCTGCATGCGGTGGGGCCGCGCGCGTCCAAGAAGTTCGTGCCGGTCAGCTGCGCGGCCTATGGCGACGAGGCGCTGGCCGCGCGTCTGTTCGGGCCGCTGGAGGACGGGCTGCCCGCCGTGGAGGAGGCGCGTGCCGGCACGCTGTGCCTGGAGGACATCGAGGCGCTGTCCGAGGCGCTTCAGGCGCGCCTGCTGGCCTTCATCAGCGAGCAGGGCACTCCGGCCGAGACCCGCATCATCGCCATCAGCAACGCCCGCGGCGAGGGGCGCCGGGCCGAGGATTCGCTGCGCCCCGACCTGTTCTATCGCTTGTCGGCGCTGAAGATCACCCTGCCGCCGCTGCGCGCGCGGGGCGAGGATATCCTGGCGCTGTTCACCCGCATGACCGAGCAGTTCAGCGAGGAATACGGCTGCGAGCCGCCCCAGGTCAGCGCGCAGGAGGCGGCCCAGCTGCTGCAGGCGCCCTGGCCCGGAAACATCCGCCAGCTGATCAACGTGGCCGAACGCGCCGTCCTGCAGAACCGCCGCGGATCGGGGTCGATCGCCTCGCTGCTGATGGCGGATGGCGAGGACAACCAGCAGGCCACCACGACCGAGGGCAAGCCGCTGAAGGAATATGTCGAGAGCTTCGAGAAGATGCTGATCGACAACACCATGCGCCGCCACAGGGGCAGCATCGCCGCCGTCATGGACGAGCTGTGCCTGCCGCGCCGGACCCTGAACGAGAAGATGGCCAAATACGGCCTGCAGCGCGGCGACTATCTGTAGGGGCACGTCCATCTGGGGCGGCGCGACCTGCCGCCCCAGACTGACACGTGACCTGCCGTCCGCGAACGAAACCTGGGCACAGGGGAAGCCGGGCCGCAGGGGATGCCCTTGTAACTGATGACACTGGATTTACTGGTGACGATTCTACCGCTGATACGAGCCGCGACACGCGGCGTACTGGTGACCGACCGACGCGGGCCTTGCCGCCTTGCGCCGGGACAGGATCGGGCCGACGGGCCCTAGCCTGCCTCATCACGTTACCGCGCCGCCGGCGAAATCACAGCTGTCGATTTGGACAGGTGGCGACGGCAGGGTCTTGATAAGAATGGTTAATATTTGTTTGGTGTGTTATGTCGGACAGGCGACACAATGCGGCCATTTCCGGTGTCCGGCATCACGGGCCTTGCACCTTGCGCCCTCGGGGGATACCCCCACGGCGATCACGGAAAGGCAGCCCGCATGAGCGTTTCGTCCGACGACAAGCCCCTTCATCCCCGCACGCAGGCCGTCCATCACGGCATTCGCCGCAGCCAGTACGGCGAGATGGCCGAGGCGATCTTCCTGACCCAAGGCTTCGTCTATCCCGACGCGGCCTCGGCCGAGGCACGGTTTCAAGGCACCGGCCCCGACGAGTTCATCTATGCCCGCTACGGCAACCCGACCAGCCGCATGTTCGAGGACCGCATCGCCGCGCTGGAGGGGACCGAGGACGCCTTTGCCACCGCCAGCGGCATGGCCGCGGTCAACGGCGCGATGTTCTCCATGTGCAAGCCGGGCGACCATGTCGTGGCGGCCCGCGCGCTGTTCGGGTCGTGCCTGTATGTGCTGGACCTGCTGGAACGCTTCGGCGTCAAGGTCAGCTATGTTGACGGCACCGATCTGGAGCAATGGGCCGCGGCGATCACGCCGGGCACGCGGGCGGTGTTCTTCGAGAGCATCTCGAACCCCACGCTGGAGGTGATCGACATCCGCGCGGTGGCCGATTTGGCCCATGCGGCGGGAGCCACGGTGGTGGTGGACAACGTCTTCGCGACGCCGGTCTTCTCGCGCGCGGTGGAGCAGGGGGCCGACGTCGTCGTCTATTCCGCGACCAAGCATATCGACGGCGGCGGGCGGGCCCTGGCCGGCGTCATCTGCGGCACGCGCCAGTTCGTGCGCGAGGTGGCCGAGCCCTATCTGAAGCATACCGGCGGCGCGATCAGCCCGTTCCATTCCTGGATCATGCTGAACGGGCTGACCACGATGGAGCTGCGCGTGCGCGCCCAGGCCGAGGCCGCGGCCAGCATCGCCGCCGCGCTGCACGGCCATCCCGCGCTGAGCCGCGTGATCTATCCGGGCTTGGCCGACCATCCGCAGCATGACCTGGCCATGCGCCAGATGGGGTCGGGCGGCACGATGATCGCGCTGGAGCTGGCGGGCGGCAAGGAGGCGGCCTTTGCCGCGCTGGACCGGCTGCGGATCGTCGCGATCTCGAACAACCTGGGCGACGCGAAGTCGATCGTGACCCATCCCGCCACCACCACCCATTCGCGTCTGACCGACGAGGACAAGGCGCGCTTGGGCATCACGCCGGGTCTGCTGCGCCTGTCCGTGGGGCTGGAGGATGCGCGCGACCTGACGGCCGACCTGCTGGGCGCGCTGGAAGGCTGAGCGCGGCCGCGGCATCCTGCCCCGGTGGTGCGAGGCGGGGGGCTGCGGGCGGGACTAACAATTCTTGCATGGCCCCCTATATGCGACAGGCTGAAGACGGAGGCACCGATGACCGAGATCCGACCCCTGACCCCTGCCTATCCCGCGCTGGCGCGCAGCTATGACGCCGATTTCCGGGTCGACGCGGCCTACAAGGACAGCCTGCCCGACCTGCAGAACGGCCCTGCCAGCCTGATCGTGGGGGCGCATGCGCCGATCCAGCATGTCGGCATCTCGAACTTCCGCCTGCCGATCCGCTATCTGGTGCGGGATGGCGGGGACATCACGCTGGAGACCAGCGTGACCGGCACGGTCAGCCTGGAGGCCGACCGCAAGGGCATCAACATGTCCCGCATCATGCGGTCCTTCTACGGCCATGCCGACACGGCCTTCAGCCTGTCGGTGCTGGAGGCGGCGCTGGAGGATTACAAGACCGACCTGGACGCGCTCGATGCGCGCATCCAGATGCGGTTCTCCTATCCCGTCAGGGTGGACAGCCTGCGGTCGGGCCTGTCGGGCTGGCAGTATTACGACATCGCGCTGGAGGTGATCGAGCAGGCGGGAACGCGTCTGCGGGTGATGCATGTCGATTACGTCTATTCCTCGACCTGCCCCTGTTCGCTGGAACTGTCCGAGCATGCGCGCCAGACCCGCGGACGGCTGGCCACGCCGCATTCGCAGCGGTCGATCGCGCGGATATCTCTGGTGATGGAGGGGCCCGAGCGGATCTGGTTCGAGGACGTGATCGGACTGTGCCGCGCGGCCGTGCCGACCGAGACGCAGGTCATGGTCAAGCGCGAGGACGAGCAGGCCTTTGCCGAACTGAACGCGGCGAACCCCATTTTTGTCGAGGATGCGGTGCGGGCCTTTGCGGGCCAGCTGCTGGCGGACCCGCGCGTGGGCGATTTCCGCGTCGTGGCCAGCCATCAGGAATCGCTGCATTCGCATGATGCGGTCAGCCTGTTGACCAGCGGGCCGACCTTCGCGCAATCGTCGCTGGACCCGGCGACCTTCGCGGGGCTGCGCGCCTGATCCTGCGTCCCGCGGTGGCCGGGGGAGCTGCGCGCCCCCCGGACCCCCTGCTGCGGGCGTCGCGCGATAGGGCGAACGGAGAGAGAACATCGGGCTTTCCATGACGCGCGGCGATGCCTATGTTGGCAGGATGGAGCATTTCGACGATTCCGATGATCTGGCGGCGGTGCCGCTGTCGCAGCGCGCAATGGCCGCGCGGCCCGCGCCCTATCTGGACGGGCTGAACGCCGCGCAGCGCGCGGCAGTCGAGGCGCTGGACGGGCCGGTCCTGATGCTGGCCGGGGCCGGCACCGGCAAGACCCGGGCGCTGACCACACGGATCGCGCATCTGCTGATGCTGGGCCGCGCGCGGCCGGGACAGCTTCTGGCGGTGACCTTCACCAACAAAGCCGCGCGCGAGATGAAGGACCGGATCGGCCGCCTGCTGGGCGATGCGGTCGAGGGGATGCCATGGCTGGGCACGTTCCACAGCATCAGCGTCAAGATCCTGCGCCGTCATGCGGAGCTGATCGGCAATGGCAGCCTGCATCTGAAGCCCAGCTTCACCATTCTGGACACCGATGACCAGATCCGCCTGCTGAAGCAGCTGATCGCGGCCGAGAACATCGACGAGAAGCGCTGGCCCGCGCGGTCGCTGGCGCATCTGATCGACGGCTGGAAGAATCGCTGCATCACGCCGGGCAACCTGCCGCAGGGCGAGGGCGAGGCCTTCGACGGGCATGGCGGCAAGCTCTACGCGGCCTATCAGGAGCGGCTGCTGACACTGAACGCGGTCGATTTCGGCGATTTGCTGATGCATTGCGTGACCCTGTTCCAGGCGCATCCGGACGTGCTGCGGCAATGGCAGGAGCGGTTCCGCTACATCCTGGTGGACGAGTATCAGGACACCAACGTGGCGCAGTACATGTGGCTGCGGCTGCTGGCGCAGGCGCATCGCAACATCTGCTGCGTGGGCGATGACGACCAGTCGATCTATGGTTGGCGCGGGGCGGAGGTGGGAAACATCCTGCGCTTCGAGAAGGATTTTCCGGGAGCCGAGGTGATCCGGCTGGAGCAGAACTATCGCTCGACGCCCGAGATCCTGGGCGCGGCCTCGGGGCTGATCGCGGCGAACCGGGGGCGGTTGGGCAAGACGCTGTGGACCGATGCCGAGCCGGGCGAGAAGGTTCGCCTGATCGGCCATTGGGACAGCGAGGCCGAGGCGCGCTGGATCGGCGAGGAGATCGAGGCGTTCCAAGGCGGACATCGTGCCGCCTTGGGCCGGGTGGGGCTGAACGACATCGCCATCCTGGTGCGCGCCAGCCATCAGATGCGGGCCTTCGAGGACCGGTTCATGACCATCGGCCTGCCTTACCGCGTGATCGGCGGCCCGCGCTTCTACGAGCGGCAGGAGATCCGGGACGCGATGGCCTATTTCAGGCTGGTCGTCAGCCCGGATGACGATCTGGCCTTCGAGCGGATCGTGAACACGCCCAAGCGCGGCCTGGGTGACAAGGCCCTGCAGACGGTCCAGCATGCCGCCCGGCAGAACGGCGTGAACCTGCTGGAAGGCGCGCGGATCGTCGTCGAGGAGAAGCAGCTGGGCGGCAAGGGCCTGGCCAATCTGCGCGATTTCGTGGCGCTGATCGGGCGGTCGCACATGGCCGTGCGGGATGGCGTCAACCATATCGAGCTGGCCGAGCGAGTGCTGGACGAATCGGGCTATACCGCGATGTGGCAGAACGACAAGTCGCCCGATGCGCCGGGCCGCCTGGACAACCTCAAGGAACTGGTCAAGGCGCTGGAGGAGTTCGAGAACCTTCAGGGCTTTCTGGAGCATGTGTCGCTGGTCATGGACCGCGACGACGGCGATCAGGCCGAGCAGGTCAGCATCATGACGCTGCACGGCGCCAAGGGGCTGGAATTTCCGGTCGTCTTCCTGCCGGGCTGGGAGGACGGGCTGTTCCCCAACCAGCGCGCCATGGACGAACAGGGCACCAAGGGCCTGGAGGAGGAGCGGCGGCTGGCCTATGTGGGCATCACCCGCGCCGAACGTCTTGCGACGATCACCTTTGCCGGGAACCGCCGCATGTACGGCCAGTGGCAGTCCAGCCTGCCGTCGCGCTTCATCGACGAACTGCCCGAGGCGCATGTCGAGGTGCTGACCCCGCCGGGCCTTTACGGCGGCGGCTATGGCGCGGCCATGGCGATGGCGGGCGGCACGCGGATGGAGGAGCGGGTCCGGCAGGCGGATGTCTATAACTCTCCGGGCTGGAAGCGGATGCAGACGCGGGCGGCGGAGCGCGCGAGCCCCGTCCACCGCGCGCCGGTCACCATCAACGCGGCGCCCGCGTCACGTTTCACCGTGGGCGACCGCGTGACCCATGCCAAATTCGGCGAGGGTCAGATCATGGGCATCGCCGAGGACACGCTGACCGTCCAGTTCGAGGCGGGCTTCAAGAACATCAAGGCCGCCTATGTTCAGCCGGCGGGCGGGGGCGACGACGTTCCCTTCTGACGGCGGGGCAGGCGGGTCTGACCGGCGCGGCTGAGGGCCTGGGCATAGGCGGCGTCGATGTCGATGCCGGGGTTTTCGTCGGCAAGGCGCAGCAGGCGGAAATGGATGTCGGCCACACGCTCGTAATAGTCGAGGAAGGCATAGTTGATTGCCGCACCGGTCGCCGCCCCCAGCACCGGCACGGCCTGCGCGCCCAGCTTGGTCGTCAGGCGTGTCGCGAACTGGCCTGCGAAGCGGGTGATCAGCGCCGAGACGGTCTGGCCGTTGGTCAGCAGGCGGTTCGCCAGGAAGGATTGCGCCGCCGCATCGCCGTCGCGGCCGAACTCGCCGTATTGAAAGACCGACAGGCATTCCAGCCGCACCTTTGGGTCGGTCGTGTCATAGCCGTGGCGGCGCGCGACCTTCTGGATCGCGTTGAAGATCACCGTGGTCGAGGCGACCAGGTCGGGCACGATGCCCGCCAGCCCGAACCAGCCGCCGGTCGCGCCCGACAGCACCGCCGCGGCGCGGTTCGCGACCATGGGCGCGTGGCGCACCACGCTGATCTCGTCCCCGCGGGCCGAGAGGTCGTACAGCTGGCGGAACGCGCTTTCCAGCACCGTCTCCAGCGACACGGGCGACAGGCCCAGCACGGTGGTGGCCGCGCCTTCGGTCAGGCGGCCCACGGCCTCGACCCCGCGCATCATCAGGCTGCGCCCGGCCAGCTGGCGGGCGGCCAGCCGGTCCAGCTCCGCCGTCAGGTCGCGGCGCGGGTCGGTGAGGGCGGTCGAGGTCATGGGAATGCTCCTGTCAGTCGGCCCATTCGGGGTCCGTGGTAAAGGCGATGGTCAGCCAGCGGTTCGTGATGTCGCCGCCGATGGCCTCGCCGATCTGGTCGCGGATGGCGTCCCATTCCTCCAGCGGGCGGGGCGGCTGGCCGGGCGGGACGATGAAGTAGAGCTCGATCTGCCGCCCCCGGCCCACGCGGGCGACATAGGCGCGGTGGTCCAGAAAGCCGTGCCGGGCGACCACCTCGCGGGCGATGCGGTCGATATCGGCCTTGAAGTCTGCGGGCGTGATCAGCAGGATGTCGGCCAGCGCCTGCCGGATCGTGGGGATGGGCAGGGGGATCATCACCAGGCAGACGGCGGCCAGCACAGCCGGGTCGACATAGGGCCGCCAGTGGTCCAGCGCCGTGTCGCGGATCGCCCAACCGAAGACGAAGGCCATCAGCAACGCCCCGGTCAGCCCCGCCGACATTGTCCATCCCTGCACGTCCAGCGCCACGAAGTTCGACCGGATGCGCCGGTTCGCGCGCCTGTTGTGCCAAGCCATCACGATCGACACCGTCACGACTGCGGCGGCATAGAGGATCGCCCGTCCGAATTCCAATTCGCCCCCGCCCGACAGCAGGCTGCTGACGGCGGTCACCAGCGCATAGATGGCCGCGCCCGACAGCAGGATGCCGTTCAGCCCCAGGACCATCGGCTCCAGATGCCAGAACCCCATGGTGAAGCGCTGGACCAGCCGGGCCTGCCGCCGCTCGGACAGGCGCTGCGTGATGAGCGACGACACCAGCAGCGCCACCGCGGTCATCACCGCGTCGGTCAGCGAATAGATGCCGTCGAAGATGATCGCCGCCGACCCGGTGAGCAGACCAAAACCGATCCCCGCCACCGCGACGACGAAGACCATGGCAATGGACAGTCGAAGAATTCCCTGTTCGGTCATGGCGGTCCCTGTTCGACGGCGAAACGCCGCGAGGCCCCCGCGGGTTGCAGGGCGTGACGCGACGCGACGTCTGGCCCCTGCCGCGCGGGGCGTGCTATCGTGACGGCTGGTGGCGACGGGGGCATGGGGCGTGGCGCTGATCCGGCTGTGGCTGGTCCTTCTGGCGGGGCAGATGGTGTTCTACCTGCTGCTGCGGGTCTATCTGCGATCGCAGCAGGTGGAGCGGCTGGAGAACTGGTAGGATGCGCGCCATCCCGATCTGGCCGGCAACAGCGCCGCGCGGCGCGCCTTCGTGGCCAAGGCGATGGCGGGGTTCGGCCGCAGTATTCGGGCACGGCTGGCGGTGTTGGTCTTCGTCCTGCCCACGCTGGCCGTCCTGGCCATCGTCATCGCGGTCAACTGGCAATAGGAGTGCCTCCATTGTATTATGTGCGCGTCGTGATCGGCGTCCTGTTCGGCATCCTGGTCTTTGGCCTGCTGGACTATACCCTGCCGTCGCAGAACACGGTCCGGATCAGCAACACCTACAACCGCCTGACCGAGATCCCGCCCTCGGCGCAGGTCTTCTGGGCCGCCGACAGCAGCCGCGTGGTCGAGAACGCCCAGGGTCAGCGCGATGTGCGCTTCATCGACGCGGTGCGGCCGAACGGCAAGGTCTTCGTCTATCGCAACGAGGACACGGGCTGGGTCTGGCCGCCCTATTTCAAGTATGACAGCGCCAACCTACAGGCCGAAGCCACGAACCTGCGGTCCGACGCGCGCGATCCGATCTGGGTCAGCGTGACGGCCTATGGCTGGCGGCTGGCCTGGCTGTCCACCTATCCGAACGCCATCGCGATCAACACCGTGGCCGGGCCCGACGACCGGCCCGCCAACTGGGCGGCGATGATCGTCTGCGGCGTCCTGCTGGCCCTGCTGGCCCTGATCTGGCGCATGTGGGCGCAGTTCCGGGACCGCGGCCTGCGCAATTTCAGAAAGGGCAAGGCATGAGCGATCCCGGAACCGACCTGCGGCTGGACTGGCTGAGCGGGCTGCGCATCAACACCCCCGCGGTCGAGCGTCGCGCGGCGACCCTGCCCGCGCGGCGCAGCCTGAAGAAGGATCATCAGGCCGCCTGGCTGCTGAACGCGGTGCGCTGCATCGACCTGACCACGCTGGCGGGCGACGACACGCCCGACCGCGTGGCACGCCTGTGTGCCAAGGCGCGCCAGCCGATCGCCGCCGACCTGCTGGAGGCCGTGGGCGTGACCGGGCTGACCATCGGGGCGGTCTGCGTCTATCCGACGATGGTGGCGCCCGCCAAGCGCGCCCTAGCCAACAGCGGCATCCCCGTGGCCAGCGTGGCGACGGGGTTCCCGGCCGGGCTGATGCCCCTGGAGCTGCGCCTGGCCGAGATCCGCTATGCCGTCGATCAGGGCGCCGACGAGATCGACATCGTCATCACCCGCGCCCATGTGCTGCAGGGGAACTGGGCGGCGCTGTATGACGAGCTGCGCGCAATGCGCGAGGCCTGCGGGGCCGCGCGGATGAAGGCGATCCTGGCCACGGGCGACCTGAAATCGCTGGAGAATGTCGCCAAGGCCAGCCATGTGGCGATGCAGGCCGGGTCGGACTGGATCAAGACATCGACCGGCAAGGAAGGCGTGAACGCGACCCTGCCGGTCAGCCTGGTCATGGTCCGCACGATCCGCGATTTCCATGCCCTGACCGGCATCAAGGTCGGCTTCAAGCCCGCGGGCGGTCTGCGCACCGCCAAGGACGCGATCAGCTGGCAGGTGCTGATGGCCGAGGAGCTGGGCCGTGACTGGCTGGCCCCGGACCTGTTCCGCATCGGCGCCTCCAGCCTTCTGGGCGATATCGAGCGCCAGATCAGCCACCATGTGACGGGCCGCTATGCCGCCGCCCACCGCCAAGCGATTGCCTGAGGATCCGATGACCAAAGTGAGCGAGATCATGCAGACGATGGAATACGGCCCCTCGACCGAGGACGCGTCGGCGGCCCGCGACTGGCTGGCCCGGCGCGGGACGTTCGGGCATTTCATCAACGGCAGCTTCACCAAGCCGGGCGAGACCTTCGAGACCCGCGACCCCGCCACCGGTGAGGTGCTGGCCCGCGTGACGCAGGGAACCGCGGCCGACGTCGCGGCGGCGGTCAAGGCCGCGCGCCGCGCGCAGAAGGGCTGGGCCGCGCTGACCGGCACCGAACGGGCGCGGCATCTCTACGCCTTGGCCCGCCATGTGCAGAAGCGCGAGCGCTTCCTGTCGGTCCTGGAGACGCTGGACAACGGCAAGCCGATCCGCGAGGCGCGCGACATCGACGTGCCGCTGGTCGCGCGGCATTTCTATCACCACGCGGGCTGGGCCGAACTGCGCGACACGCGGTTCCCGGGCCATGCGCCCTTGGGCGTCTGCGGCCAGATCATCCCGTGGAACTTTCCGCTGCTGATGCTGGCCTGGAAGGTCGCGCCCGCGCTGGCCGCGGGCAACACGGTCGTGCTGAAGCCCGCCGAATACACCCCCCTGACCGCCCTGGCCTTTGCCGAGATCTGCCAGGAGGTCGGGCTGCCCGCGGGTGTCGTGAACATCGTGACCGGCGACGGCGCGACGGGCGCGGCGCTTGTCGCGGCCGAGGTCGACAAGATCGCCTTCACCGGCTCGACCGAGGTCGGGCGCGGCATCGCCACCGCCCTGGCCGGGACCGGGCGCAAGCTGACGCTGGAACTGGGCGGCAAGTCGCCCTTCGTGGTGATGGAGGACGCCGATCTGGACGCCGCGGTCGAGGGCGTGGTGGACAGCATCTGGTTCAACCAGGGCCAGGTCTGCTGCGCGGGCTCGCGCATCCTGGTGGCGGAAGCCGTGGCGGAGCGGTTCGAAACGCTGCTCTCGGCCCGCATGGCGCGGCTGCGCGTGGGCGCGCCCTTGGACAAGTCCACCGATGTCGGCGCCATCGTCGATCCGGTGCAGAAGGAGCGCATCCTGTCGATCTGCCGCGTCGCGACCGATGCCGGGGCGGAACTGGTCGGCGGTCAGGCGCAGGAGGGCTGCTTCATCGCGCCCGGATTCTTGCGCAACATCGCCCCCGCCAATCCCGGCATGGAGCAGGAGATCTTCGGCCCCATCGCCACGTTGTCAACCTTCCGCACTGCCGATGAGGCGGTCGAGCTGGCCAACAACACCCGTTACGGCTTGGCCGGATCGGTCTGGTCGGAAAGCGCGACCGTCGCCACCGACATCGCCGTGCGGATCAAGGCCGGGGTGATTTGGATCAACGGCGCCAACATGTTCGACGCTGCCGCCCCCTTCGGCGGCTATCGCGAAAGCGGTTACGGGCGCGAGGGCGGGGCCGCGGGGATGCGCGACTATCTGGCCGAGCCGGCGGTGAAACCCGCGCGCGAGGTCGCCCCCAAGGCCGCCGTCGCCGTGACGGACGGGGCCGCGCCGCAGCAGGGCATCGACCGCACGGCCAAGCTCTATTACGGCGGCGCGCAGAAGCGGCCCGATGGCGGGGCGATGTATGCGGTGGCGGGCGGGCTGGCCCCCCTGGGCAGCCGCAAGGACATCCGGAACGCCGTCGAGGCCGCGACCAAGGCCGGGAAATGGGCGGCGGCGGGCGGTCATGCCCGCGCGCAGGTCCTCTATTACATCGCCGAGAACCTGTCGGCGCGGGCCGCGGAATTCGCCGCCCGCACCAGCCGGGCCGAGGTCGATGCCGCCATCGCCCGCGCCTTCCACTATGCGGCCTGGGCCGACAAGTTCGACGGCGCCACCGTGCAGGCCAAGCCCGGCCATCTGGTCACCGTGATCCCCGAACCGATGGGCGTCATCGGCATCACCTGCCCGAATGCGCATCCGCTGGCGGGGTTCCTGTCGCTGGTGCTGCCCGCCATCGCCATGGGCAACGCGGTCGTGGCGATCCCGGCGCAGGACGATCCGCTGGCGGTGACGGACCTCTATCAGGTGTTCGACACGTCGGACCTGCCCGCGGGCGTGGTCAACATCGTGACCGGGGTGAGCGCCGATCTGGCCGTGCCGCTGGCCGCCCATGAGGAGGTCGCGGGCTTCTGGCACGCGGGCCCTGCGGCGGAACTGGCGGCGGTGGACCGGGCGGCGGCGGGGAACCTGAAGCCGGTCTGGGCCGTGCCCGCCCGCGACTGGACCGGCGTTCAGGCGCAGGGCGAGACCTTCCTGCATCACGCCACGCGGTCCAAGACGATCTGGCTGCCCTATGGCGCCCTGCCCGCGGGCAGCGGCAGCGCGGCCTATTGAGACGAAGAAGGGGGGCCGCCTGGCCCCCCTTCTTCGTCAGCGACCCCGGATGCGGGGGTCCATGGCGTCGCGCAACCCGTCGCCGATATAGTTCACGCAGAGCACCGTCAGCGAGATCAGCAGGCCGGGGAAGATCACCCGCCACGGATACAGCACCATCTGGTCCACCGCGTCGAACAGCAGCCGCCCCCAGGTCGGGAAGTCGGGCGGAAAGCCCAGGCCCAGGAAGGACAGCGCGCTTTCGGTGATGATCGCGGTCGCGATGCCCAGGGTCGCGGCGACCATGATCGGCGACATCACGTTGGGCAGGATGTGGCGCGTGATCATGCGGTGCGACGGCGTGCCGATGGAACGGGCGGCCAGGATGAACTCGCGCTCCTTCAGGCCCAGCACCTCGCCGCGCACGATGCGCGCGGCCTGCATCCAGCTGGTCGCGCCGATGGCCGTCACGATCAGGAAGAAGATGCCGAGCGCGGGGCCGAAGGTCTTCGACAGCGGCTCGCGGAACAGCGTCACCATCAGCAGCAGCAGCGGCAGCAGCGGCAGGGCCAGGAACAGCTCGGTCATGCGCATCAGCGGCGCGTCGAGGCGCCGGAAGAAGCCCGAGATGACGCCGATCATGCTGCCCAGGAAGATCGCGATGGTCATGGCCGTCAGGCCCACCGCGATGGAGACCTGCCCCCCGGCCATGAGCCGCGCCAGCAGGTCGCGGCCCAGCTGGTCGGTGCCCAGGGGGTGGGCCGCCGAGAAGCCCGAATTGCGGGCGCGGATGTCCACATAGGTCGGATCGACCGTCCAGATCAGCGGCCCCACCGACACGAAGAGGATGATCGACACGAAGATGACCAGCGCGACCATGGCGCCGCGGTGGCTGCGGAACTGACGCCAGACATCGGCCCATTGGCTGCGGTTCTCGACCGGGGCCGCGACGGCGGTCGCGGGCGGGCTGACCGCGCCGGGCGCCGCGGCATGCAGCGCCTCCAGGCGGGCTTCGGGGGAGGGCTTGGGCGTCTCAGTCATAGCGGATCCTCGGGTCCAGCACCCCGTAGAGGATGTCTGCGATCAGGGTGAAGGTCACGATCAGGATGGCGAAGATGAAGGTCAGCGTCAGGACCATCGGGATGTCGTTGCCGTGGATCGAGGTGATCAGCAGCTGGCCCAGCCCGTTCACCTTGAACACCTGCTCGGTGATGATGGCGCCGCCGAAGACCGCCGGCAGGCCGAGCGCGATGACCGTCACCACCGGGATCAGGCTGTTCCTGAGGACGTGCTTCAGCACCACGACGCGTTCGGACAGGCCCTTGGCGCGGGCGGTGCGGACATAGTCCTGGCCCAGGTTGTCCAGCATCGACGAGCGCATGAAGCGGCTGATCTGCGCGGCGTTGTAGAGCGCCAGCACCGTGACCGGCATGACCATCTGGCGGGCCTGCTGCTTGAAGCTGGCCCAGTCATCGACCACCAGCGTGGTGTCGTAGACCGAGGGGAACCACTGCAGGTTCACCGCGAAGATGATGATCAGCACCACGCCGGTGAAGAAGGTGGGCATCGAGAAGCCGATCATCGACACGAAGGTGCCGATCTGGTCGAACCAGCTGTACTGCCGATAGGCCGAGATGATCCCGATGGGAATGGCGATCAGGATACCCACGACATAGGACATGCCCACCACCGTCAGCGTCTGCGGCACGCGCTGCGCGATCACGTCGAAGACCGGGCTGCGCGACTGGAAGCTGATGATGCGCTGCATGCCCTCGCTGAAGCTGGTGCCGAAGATCTGGTCGGTCCAGTAGAGCGGCTCGACCCAGAAGAATTGCTTCAGCCACAGCAGGTAGCGGATGGGCCAGGGCTCGCCCAGGCCCAGGGCCGCGCGCATGCGCTCGCGCACCTCCGGCGGCACGGTCAGGGGCACGTCGCCCAGGGGGTCGCCGGGCGAGGCTTCCAGAAGCAGGAAGATCACCAGCGAGATGAACAGCAATGTCGGAATGGCCAGCAGAAGCCGGCGAAAGGTGAAACTCAGCATGGCGCCTTCTTGGATGGGTGTCTGGGCATCGGAATTCCCCCGTCACGGGCCCGCGGCGGGGGCGGGACCCTGAAAGAGGGATGCCGCCCCGATCCGAGGATCGAGGCGGCAGGATGCCTTACTGTTCGACGCGGGTCCAGTCCGCGACGTTCCAGATCTCGCTGTCCCAGGCATTCAGCTGCACGCCGCCAAGCGTGTTCGAATGCGCGGAGGCGGTGCCGCGATAGACCAGCGGGATGATCGCGTTGCTGTCCCTGGTCAGCATCTCGTTCATCTTGCGGCCCATGGCGGCGCGCTCGTCGGCATCGACGATGCCTTCGATCTCGTCGACCATGCGGTCGTATTCCGGGTCGCAGAAGCGGCTGATGTTCTCACCCTGCCACTGGTTGGCGGGCGAGGGTGCCTTGTCGCAGGTCCATTTGGACAGGTAGGGCGCCGGGTTGTTGCCGTCGAAGTTGTCGGCATACATCTCGACATCGGCATAGAACTTCTGCAGCGTGTCGGGCGAGCCGGCATCGGAGCCGAAGAACACCGACGCGTCGACGGTCTTCAGCTCGGTGTTCACGCCGATCTCGGACCACCACTGCTTGATCAGCGCCTGGAAGTCCTGGCGCACCGCGTTGACCGAGGTCTGGAAGACCATGTTCAGCTGCACGCCGTCCTTCTCGCGCACGCCGTTGCCGCCCATCGTCCAGCCGGCCTCGTCCAGCAGCGCGTTCGCACCGGCGATGTCCTGGGTCAGGCATTCGGTGTTGTCGGACGCCCAGGCCTCGGGGGCGGGGACATAGTTGCAGGTCGGCTGGCCCGAGCTGCCGTAGCCGATCTCGACCAGCAGCGAGCGGTCGATGGCCATGGACAGGGCCTTGCGCACCGCCGGGTCCGACAGGAACGGATGGGGATGGGCGCTGGTGGAGCGCTCGCCCTCGGGCAGCGAGGACGACGGGTCGGTCAGGTTGACATGGATGCGCTCGACCAGGGTGCCGAAGGCGGCCGAGACCTTGCCGCGGCCCGCGGCCTCCATGCCGGCGATGACGTCGGGGGCCAGCTGGGTGTTCCAGGCATAGTCGAACTCGCCCGTCTCCATCACGGCGCGCGCCGCACCGGCCGCATCGCCGCCGCCCTTGACCAGCACGGTCGCGAAGGCGGGCTTGGCCGGGTCGCGGTATTCCGGGTTCGCCTCGAGGCTGATCGTGTCGTTGGTCAGGAACTGGGTCACGCGGAACGGGCCGGTGCCGATCGGGCCGAAGTTCTGATCGGTGCAGGTCGGCGCGTTGACGCCCTTGCAGGCCTCGAACTGGGCCTTCTGCAGGATCGGCGACTGCGATCCGACGAAGGCCGAGAACGGGTCGGCGCGGGGCGAGTCGAAGGTGACCTTGACGGTCTGCGGATCGACCGCCTCGACCGAGGTGATGCCCTCGAACTTGGCCAGCTGCGCGCAGCCGCCCTCGGGGTCCATGCAGTATTCGGCGGTGAAGACCACGTCATCGGCGGTCAGCGGCGTGCCGTCCGACCACTTGATGTCGTCGCGCAGCTTCCAGGTGACCGAGGTCAGGTCCTCCGCGATGCCGCCGTTCTCCAGCGACGGGATCTCGGTCACCAGGCGCGGATAGATCTGGCCCTCGGTGTCGTATCCGGCCAGCGGCTCCAGCACCAGGCTGCCGGCGATGACCTCCTTGGTGCCGCCCGACAGATAGGGGTGCATCAGGGTCGGGGCCTGCCACATAATGATGTTCAGCTGGCCGTCGCTGCCGCGCTCGGCGAAAGCGGCAGGGGCCATCGCCAGCGTCGCAGCGGCGCCCATCAGACCGGTTCTCAGTTTCATTACACTCTCCTGTTGGGTGTTGCGGCCCGCGGGGGGTTCCACGCCACCTTCAGCCATTCGGGGGCTGATCGATCTTGTCTGTCCCGATTGTCCGGGTGGTTGTTCGTGTTGTCATCGTCCCTGCGGAATGCGCGCATCATCGAACGAAGGCCGCGCCGAAAGCAAGACCCATCGCGCATGCGTTTCGGCTTTGACTTTCGGCGGGCAACGGCTAGCCTGCTGGCTTGATCTTTTCCGGAGACCCCTGATGCTTGACGACAAACCCCTTGTTTCCATTGAAAAGCTGCGGGTCGAGTTCGAAACCAACGACGGCGTCGTGGTGGGGGTCAAGGACGTCACCTTCGACATCAAGCCGGGGGAATGCGTCTGCGTCGTGGGCGAATCCGGATCGGGCAAATCGGTCAGCTCGCTATCGCTGATGCGGCTGGTGGAGTTCGGCGGCGGCACCATCGCGGGCGGCCGGCTGATGTTCGAGAAGGATGACGGCAAGGTCGTCGATCTGGCCAGCCAGGGCAGCGCCGCGATGCGCGACATCCGCGGCAACCAGATCGGCATGATCTTCCAGGAGCCGATGACCGCGCTGAACCCGGTCTTCACCGTGGGCGACCAGCTGATCGAGGGGCTGATCACCCATCGTGGCCTGAAGAAGGCCGAGGCCCGCGCCCGCGCGCTGGAGATCCTGCGCCAGGTCCGCATCCCGGAACCCGAACGCCGGCTGGACCAGTATCCGCACGAGCTGTCGGGCGGCATGCGCCAGCGCGTCGTCATCGCCATCGCCATGGCCTGCGAGCCGCGCCTGCTGATCTGCGACGAGCCGACGACCGCGCTGGACGTGACCATCCAGGCCGAGATCCTGGCCCTGATCGACCGGCTGAAGCGGGAAAAGAAGATTGCCGTTCTTTTCATCACCCATGACATGGCCGTGGTCGCGCAGATGGCAGATCGCGTCGTGGTCATGTATCGCGGCGACAAGGTCGAGGAGGGGCCGGTCGAGCAGATCTTCGAGAATCCGCGCGAGGATTACACCAAGATGCTGCTGGCCGCCGTGCCGCGCCTGGGCGAGATGACCGGCAAGGAGGCTCCCGAGCGCCTGCGCCTGATGCATGACGGCAGCCATGGCGCACCCGAGCCGATCATCGTGACCGACCCCAAGCCGCTGCTGACCGTCCGCAACCTGACCACGCGCTTCAAGGTCAAGGGCGGCGTCCTGCGCCGCACCGTCGCCCGCGTCCATGCGGTCGAGGATGTCAGCTTCACCATCAATGCCGGAGAGACCCTGTCGCTGGTGGGCGAATCGGGCTGCGGGAAATCGACCTGCGGCCGGTCGATCCTGCGCCTGGTCGAGCCCGAATCGGGCACGGTCGATCTGGGCGGGACCGACATCATCGGCCTGTCGCAGGGCGCGCTGCGCCGAGCGCGGCGCGACATGCAGATGATCTTCCAAGACCCCTTCGCCAGCCTCGATCCGCACATGAAGCTCTACGACCAGGTGGCCGAGCCGATGGAGAACTATGGCATCGGGTCGAAATCCGAACGCCAGGACCGCATCGCCGCCCTGTTCGACCGGGTGGAGCTGCCGCGCAGCTTCATGCGCCGCTATCCGCACGAGATGTCGGGCGGCCAGCGCCAGCGCATCGCCATCGCCCGCGCCCTGGCGCTGAACCCCAAGCTGATCATCGCCGACGAGGCCGTGTCGGCGCTGGACGTGTCGGTCCAGGCGCAGGTGCTGAACCTGCTGATGGAGCTGCAGCAGGATCTGGGCATCTCGATGCTGTTCATCAGCCATGACATGGCGGTGGTCGAACGCGTCAGCCACCATGTGGGCGTCATGTATCTGGGCCGCATCGTCGAGCTGGGCACCCGCCGCCAGGTCTTCGAGAACCCGCAGCACAGCTATACCCGCCAGCTGATGTCGGCCGTGCCGGTGGCCGATCCGCGCCAGAAGAAGATCAGCGAGGACCTGCGCTTCAAGCCGATCCCCTCGCCGATGCACCCGGTCGATTACGTCGCCAAGCCCTCGGTCTATCGCGAGGTGGCGCCGGGGCATCGGGTGCTGGTCGATCCCGTCACGCACGGCTGACCGTTTTTCAGGCAGCGTCACAAGGGGGGCCTCGGCCCCTCTTGCAGATCGTGCAGGAAATCGCCACGCTGCCGCCCGAAGGAGTGACCCAACCATGCCCGTCAAGAACCGCTTTGCCGAACTGCTGCCCGAAATCACCGCCTGGCGCCGCGATTTCCACGAACATCCCGAACTGCTGTACGATGTCCACCGCACCGCCGGCCGCGTGGCCGAGCTGCTGCGCGAATTCGGCTGCGACGAGGTGACCGAGGGTGTGGGCCGCACCGGCGTCGTGGGCGTCATCAAGGGCCGCACCGACAGCAAGGGCCGCGTCGTGGGCCTGCGCGCCGACATGGACGCGCTGCCGATCATCGAGCAGACGGGCGTCGAATACGCCTCCAAGACGCCGGGCAAGATGCATGCCTGCGGCCATGACGGCCACACCGCCATGCTCTTGGGCGCGGCCAAGTATCTGGCCGAGACGCGCAATTTCGACGGCACCGCCGTGGTCATCTTCCAGCCCGCCGAGGAGGGCGGCGCCGGGGGCGAGGCGATGGTGCTGGACGGGCTGGTGGACCGCTGGAAGATCGACGAGTTCTACGGCATGCACAACATGCCCGGCATGCCGGTGGGGCAGTTCTCGATCCGGCCCGGCGCGATGATGGCCGCGGCCGACCAGTTCGAGATCACCGTGACCGGCAAGGGCGGCCATGCCGCCAAGCCCCATGAATGCATCGACACCACCCTGACCGCGGCGCAGATCATCGTGGCCGTGCAGTCTGTCGTGGCGCGCAACATCGACCCGCTGAAGAACGCGGTCATCTCGGTCTGCGTGGTCTCGACGGATTCGACGGCGCATAACGTGATCCCGCAGGTGGTCAAGCTGAAGGGCACCGCCCGGAGCCTCGCCCCCGAGGTCCGCGACCAGCTGCAGGAGGGGATCACCCGCGTCGCCACCAACATCGCCGCCGCCATGGGCGCACGCGCGGAGGTGGACTATCAGCGCGGCTATCCGGTCACGATGAACGACCCGCAGGCGACGGAATGGGCCGCCGACGTGGCACGCGCCATCTCGGGCGGCGTGAACATGGACATGCAGCCGATGATGGGCGGCGAGGATTTCAGCTACATGCTGAACGAACGTCCCGGCGCCTATATCTGGGTCGGCAACGGCGACACGGCGATGGTCCATCACCCGGCCTACAACTTCAACGACGACGCGATCCCGGCGGGTTCCAGCTGGTATGCGGGCATGGTCGAGGCGCGGCTGCCGGCCGCCTGATGTCGCGGGCGGCCCCGCGCCGTCGCAAACGTGATTGCCCTTTGCGGGCAAAGCGTTGAAATGCCGGTGGCGTTCGCGCCATCGGCAATACGGGGACCCCAAGACATGATGACCTTCACCCTGCGCGTGACCTGCGCCTCGACCCGCGGCATCGTCGCGGCGATCTCGGGCGCGCTGGCGGATGCGGATTGCAACATCACCGACAGCGCCCAGTTCGACGATGTCGAGACGGGGCGGTTCTTCATGCGCGTCAGCTTCCGCTCCGAAGGGGCCGCAACGCTGGAGAGCCTGCGCGCTACCTTCGCGCCCATCGGGACCCGCTTCGGCATGGAGGTCGAGATCAGCGACGATTCGGTGAAGAAGAAGGTGCTGATCATGGTCAGCCGCTTCGGGCACTGCCTGAACGACCTGCTCTACCGCTGGCGCATCGGGGCGCTGCCCATCGACATCGTGGGCGTCGTGTCGAACCATCACGACTATCAGAAGGTCGTGGTGAACCACGACATCCCCTTCCACATGATCCGCGTGACCCCCGAGAACAAGGCCGAGGCCGAGGCCCGGCAGATGGAGATCATCGACCAGACCGGGGCGGAGCTGGTCGTTCTGGCGCGCTACATGCAGGTGCTGTCGGACCGGATGTGCCAGCAGATGTCGGGGCGGATCATCAACATCCACCATTCCTTCCTGCCCAGCTTCAAGGGCGCGAACCCCTACAAGCAGGCGTACGAACGGGGGGTGAAGCTGATCGGCGCGACCAGCCACTACGTCACCGCCGACCTGGACGAGGGCCCGATCATCGAGCAGGACACCGCCCGCGTGACCCATGCCCAATCCCCCGGCGATTACGTCTCCCTGGGGCGCGATGTCGAGGCGCAGGTGCTGGCCCGCGCGGTCCATGCGCATATCCACGGCCGGGTGTTCCTGAACAGGGCCAAGACGGTGGTCTTTCCGCCCTCTCCCGGCAGCTATGCCAGCGAGCGGATGGGCTGAGCGCTCACTCCTGCGCCAGGGCCGTCATCTCGGCCAGCAGGCGTTCGGTCACCTCATCGGCGAGGGGCGCGATGCGGTCGTGGACCGGGGTGCGGGCGCAGACCGCCCACCAGGCGCGATAGAACGGGAAAAAGGCCGGGCTGATGATCTGGCTGCGCGTGATCGGCATGACCGACAGGTTGCGCTGCCGCATCATCGCGGCGATCTCCTCTTCCTGCGCCGCGGTCAGGCGCAGGTGGAAGGGCTTGGGGATGTTGCCCGCGAAATGGATGATCGCAGCCGTTTCGTGCCCCGAGCCGCGGGGCAGGGTGAAGAACCGGAAGTTCCAGCGGTCATGGGCCTGGACGTAGTGGCTGCCATGCGTCAGCGAGAACAGGCCCTGATCGCCGAAATTCAGGCCCTGCGCCTGCGCCCATTCGCCGACCGCGACGTAATCCTGCATGCCGATGCCGTCCCGGCGTAGCTTGTCCAGGTTCAGCACGATCGCGCCGCTGTTCATCACCCCCCGCGAGATGCGCCAGATCGTCCTGGCGCTTGCCCCGCGGGCCTGGGCGCGGGAGGCGGGTCCCACGATCAGGGGCGGCGCCGACGGCACCTCCCGGCAGGCGACGATGTAGCGGCCCAGAAACGGGTGCCGCAGGAACGGCACCAGATCGCCCTGCACGATGATGTCCAGCGGATCGAGGAAGATCACCCGCGACAGCGACGCGGGCAGATGCTGATGGGCCGCCAGCCACAGGAAGCGCGCGCCATAGGGACGCCCGCCGATGCGGCTGAGATGCACGAAGGGGTCCTTGTCCGCGACCGGCAGCAGGTGCAGCGTCAGGTTGCCCAAGCCCTCGCAATAGGCGGCCAGCGCGTCCAGGACGGGCTGGGCGGTCGGCAGGTGCGGAAACCACAGATGGATGTCGTCGCGCGGATGGCTGTCGCTGAGCGAGCGCAGCATGACCTGCACCACGTCCAGGTTCGGCCCGGACACGGCCGTCATCACGTCCAGCCGGGCCGGCTGCCGGTTCGGGCCGTGCCTGAGGCGCAGGGCTGCGTCCATTCCGGCCGTCCAGCCGCGCGGCAGGCGGGAGTAGATCCGTTTGGCAAGAAGGTCGATCGGGGGAAGGGGCATGATGATCCGGAGATTGGCGCGCGGCGGCAGGACCACCATGGGGAACGTCCGGAACGCTGGCAAGCGCGCCCCGGACGTCGGTTCGGTCCTCAGGCGCCTATTGCGGGATCTGCGCGGTGATGCCTTCGACGTAGAAGTTCATCGACTGCAGGTCGGCATCGCTGGCGACCTCTCCCTCGGCCAGCCAGGGCGTGCCGTCGGCCTTGTTCAGCGGGCCGGTGAAGGGGTGGTACTCGCCCGCGCCGATCGCGTCGCGCAGGGCCTCGGCCTCGGCCTTGACCTCGGCGGGGACGGCCTCGGTGATCTCGCCGATCACGACCTCTCCGTCACCGATCCCGGCCCAGCTGGAGCCGCTTTCCCAGGTGCCGTCCAGCACCTGTCCGACACGCTTGATGTAGTAGGGCGACCATTCGTCGATGATCGACGCCACGCGGGGGCTGGGCGCGAAGGCCGCCATGTCGCTGGCCTGGCCAAAGCCGATCGCGCCGGCCTCCTGCGCCTTGGCCAAGGGCGCCGTCGAATCGGTGTGCTGCAGGATCACGTCGACGCCCTCGGCCAGCAGCGCGGATGCGGCCTCGGCTTCCTTCGCGGGGTCGAACCAGCTGTAGGCCCAGACCACGCGCATCTCCACGTCCGGGTTCACCTTGCGGGCGTGGATGAAGCTGGAGTTGATGCCCTGGATCACCTCGGGGATCGGGAAGGACCCGATATAGCCGATCTTGTTCGATTCCGTCATGCGGCCCGCGATGGTGCCGATGACCGCCCGGCCCTCGTAGAAGCGCGCGTCATAGGTCGCGACGTTCTCGGCGGTCTTGTAGCCGGTCGCATGCTCAAACTTCACGTCGGGGAACTTGGCCGCGACGTTCATCACCGGGTCCATGAAGCCGAAGCTGGTGGCGAAGATCAGCTCGTTGCCAGCCAGCGCCAGCTGGGTCAGGGCGCGCTCGGCATCGGCGCCTTCGGGGACGCTCTCGATGAAGGTCGTCTCGACCCGGTCGCCGTATTCGGCCTCGATCGCCTGACGGGCCAGGTCATGCTGATAGGTCCAGCCGCCGTCGCCCACGGGGCCCACATAGATGAAGCCGACCTTCAGCGGCTCATCCTGGGCCATGGCCGGGGCGGCCATCGCGGTCATCAGGGCGGCGGCCGTGGCCAGGAGATGTCTGCGGTTCATGGTATCCCTCTTGGTTGGAATGGCCGCGGTTCTACCGCAGCGCGTGGAAATTGGTCCCGAGCGAGCCGGGCGCACCCGTGCCCGCGCGGCGCGAGAACTTCTGCCGGGCCGAGATGGCGACCAGCACGATGATGGTCGCCAGATAGGGCGCCATCGACAAAAGCTGCACGGGCACCGCGACGCCCGCCGCCTGCAGGCGCAGCTGCAGGACGGTGACGCCCCCGAAGAGCCACGCCCCCGCCAGCACCCCCGGCGCGGTCCAGTTCGAGAAGACGACGATGGCCAGCGCGATCCAGCCCGCGCCCGCGGTCATCCCTTCGGTCCATTGCAGCACCGTCGCAATGGAGATGAAGGCCCCGCCGACACCCGCCATGGCGCCGCCGAAGGCGATCGCCGCCAGCCGGGTCAGGCGCACGTTGTAGCCCAGGGCATGGGCTGCGTCTTGGTTCTCGCCCACGGCGCGCAGGATCAGTCCGGGGCGGGCGCGGTTCAGGAACAGCCACAGGGCGGGCACCATCGCCAGGCCCAGCCAGACGATCCAGTTGACGCCCAGGGGTCCGCCCGGCATGGGCGGCGCCTTGACGCCCTCGAAGGGCTTGCCGAACATCGCGGCCAGGCCCAGTCCGAACAGCGTCAGCGCCAGCCCCGAGGCGACCTGGTTGGCCAGGAAGACCTGCGTCAGCGCCACGAAAAGGGCCGATATGGCGGCCCCCGCCAGGGCCGCGACCAGAAAGCCCAGGAACGGGTTGCCGCTGGCATAGGCCGCGGCGAAACCCGCCAGCGCGCCGGTGATCATCATCCCCTCCACGCCCAGGTTCAGCACGCCCGCGCGCTCCACGACCAGCTCGCCCAGGGCGGCGAACAGGATCGGCGTCGCGGCCGACAGCAGCAGGAGGAAGACGGACAGCGGGTCGATCATCATGCGCGCGCCCTCCGGCGGATCTGGAAGCGGGTCAGCAGATCGAAGCCCAGCAGGAAGAACAGGAGCATCCCCTGGAACACCTGCACGGTGGCGGCGGGCAGCGACATGGTCAGCTGCGCCAGCTCTCCGCCGATATAGGTCAGCGCCATCAGCAGCCCCGCCAGCAGGATGCCCACCGGATGCAGCCGTCCCAGGAAGGCCACGATGATCGCGGTGAAGCCGTAGCCCACGCCCACGCGGTCGGTGATCTGGCCCGCAGGGCCCGCGACCTCGAAGAGGCCCGCGGCACCCGCCAGCGCCCCCGACAGGCCCAGGCAGAAGGCCACCAGAACCTCGGGGCGCACACCCGCAAAGCGCGCGGCGCGGGGCGCGGTCCCGGCGGCGCGGATGTGAAAGCCGCGGATGTGGCGGCTCATCAGGAACCAGGTCGCCAGCACGGCGATGGCGGCGGCGACCACGCCCCAATGCGCGCCCGTGCCCGCGAGCAGTTCGGGGTTCGCGGCCGACGGATACTGCTGCAGGTTGCGCGATCCGGGAAAGCCCATGCCCTCGGGGTTGCGCATCGGGCCGAAGGCCATCCAGGCGGCGATCCGCTGCGCCACATAGACCAGCATCAGCGACACCAGGATCTCGGAAGCGCCGAACCAGTTCCTGAGCAAAGCGGGGATCATCCCCCAGGCCCAGCCCCCGGCCATGCCGGCCGCGACCATCAGCGGGAACAGCCACCACGCCTGCAGCGGATAGAAGGCCAGCGCGACGGCCGCGCCGGTGATCGCGCCGATGATGTACTGCCCCTCGGCGCCGATGTTCCAGATGCCGGCGCGAAAGCCCACGGCCAGCCCGCTGGCGATCAGGATCAGGGGCGCCGCCTTGACCAGCAGCTGCGGACGGGAATAGCCCGCGGCGGGACCGAACAGCGGGTCCCAGAAGATCGTACGGATCGCGGCGACCGGGTCGTGGCCCATCGCGCCGAACAGCAGCCCGCCCACGATCATCGTGGCCAGCACCGCCATCAGCGGGGTCAGGACCTGCCAATGCGGCGCGGGGGCGGTGCGGGGGACCAGCTGGATCATATCCGGGCCTCCTCCATGCCATGCGCGCCGCCCAGCATCAGGCCGATGCGGTCCAGCGTCAGCCCTTCGGTGGGCACGGGGGGCGACAGGCGGCCTTCGTTCAGCGCGCAGAAGCGGTCGGACAGTTCCAAGAGCTCATCCAGATCCTGAGAGATGACGATGACGCCCGCGCCCTGACGCGCGAGGTCCAGCAGCGACTGACGCACGGCGGCGGCGGCGCCCGCATCGACGCCCCAGGTGGGCTGGTTCACGACCAGCACGCGGGGGGCCTGCAGGACCTCGCGGCCGATGACGAACTTCTGCAGGTTGCCGCCCGACAGCGCGCGGGCCGCGACATGGGGGCCGGGGGTGCGGACGTCGAAATCCCTGATGACCGCCAGCGCGAAGTCGCGCGCGGCCCGGTGGTCGATCAGCCCGGAGCGGACCAGCCCCTTGCGGCTGCCCGCGGTCAGCAGCGTGTTGTCGGTCAGGCTGAAGTCGGGCACGGCGGCATGGCCAAGGCGGTCCTCGGGCGCGGCCAGCAGGCCGGCGCGGCGGCGGGGTTCGGGGCCGGTGGCCGACAGGTCCGCACCCTCCAGCGTGACGGTGCCCGGTGCGCTGCGATGCTCGCCCGACAGCGCCGCCAGCAGCTCCTCCTGGCCGTTGCCGGCGACGCCGCCGATGCCCAGGATCTCGCCGGCGCGCAGCGTCAGCGCGATGTCCTTCAGCGCGGTGCCCTCGGCACTGGGCGCGGGCTGGGACAGGGCGCGCACCTCCAGCAGGACCGCGCCCGCCTGCCGCCCCGACCGTTCGATGACGCGCATCTGCCCGCCGACCATCATCGCCGCCAGATCACGCGCGGAATGGGCGCGCGGATCGCAGCTGTCGACCACGCGGCCGTGGCGCAGGATCGTGGCGCGGTCGCAATGGCTGCGGATCTCGTCCAGCTTGTGGCTGATATAGAGGATGGCGGTCCCCTGTGCCGCCAGCTTGCGCAGGGTTGCGAACAGGAGTTCCGCCTCCTGCGGGGTCAGCACGCTGGTCGGCTCGTCCATGATCAGCAGGCGCGGGTCCTGCAGCAGGCAGCGGATGATCTCGACCCGCTGGCGTTCGCCCGCCGACAGGGTGACGATGCGCCGCGCGGGGTTCAGCGGCAGGCCGAAATCGTGGCTGACCTGCGTGATGCGCGCGCACAGTTCGCGCCGGGGGGGCGGGTTCTCCATCCCCAGGGCGATGTTCTCGGCGACCGTCAGCGCGTCGAACAGGCTGAAATGCTGGAACACCATCGCCACGCCCGCCGCCCGCGCGGCGCGCGGATCGGACGGCGTATGGGGCGCGCCCATCAGCGTCATGCGCCCGTCATCGGGGCGCACGAGGCCGTAGATCATCTTGACCAGGGTGGATTTGCCGGCGCCGTTCTCGCCCAGAAGGGCGTGGATCTCTCCGGGCATGACCTGGAACGAGACGTCGTCATTGGCGCGCACGCCGGGATAGGACTTGCCCAGACCCTCGGCACGGAACACGGGCATGTCGGTCAATTCTGTCCCCTTGGTCAAATCCTGTCCTGCTTAGACCGCAAATCCGGGCGCGCGCAATTGCGCTGTTCGGTCAGGCTGCGATACTGTCCCGATCATGGCCGCAAAATCTCCCCGATTCATCCATCTTCGCACACATTCCGAGCATTCCTTGCTGGAAGGTGCCATTCCCGTAGGCAAATTGCCAAGCCTTGCCTTGGATGCAGGCATGCCCGCCGTGGCGCTGACGGACACGAACAACATGTTCGCGGCGCTGGAATTCAGCGTGAAGGCGAGAGACAAGGGCATCCAGCCCATCGTCGGCTGCCAGGTCACGCTGGCGGCCGAGGCCACCGGGCCGGTGGTCCTGCTGGCGCAGAACCGCGACGGCTGGCTGAACCTGATGGCGCTGTCGTCGTGCCTCTATCTGCGCGAGGGGGGCGCGCTGCCGCATGTCACGCCGGAGGAGCTGTGCGCCCATGCCGACGGCCTGATCTGTCTGACGGGCGGGGCGACGGGTCCCTTGGGCCTGCTGATCGCGCAGGGGCAGGGGGCCAAGGCCGATGCGCTGGCCCTTCGGCTGGCCGAGGCCTTTCCCGGCAGGCTCTATGTCGAGCTGCAGCGCCATCCCGGCGAGAACGGCCAGCTGATGGCCGCCGAAGCCGCCTCCGAGGGCGGGCTGATCGATCTGGCCTATGCGCGCGACCTGCCGCTGGTGGCGACGAACGACGTCTATTTCCCCAAGCCCACGATGTACGAGGCGCATGACGCGCTGATCTGCATTGCCGAAAAGGCCTATGTCGACCAGTCGCAGCCCCGCCGCCGCCTGACGCCCGCGCACAGCTTCAAGTCGGCCGAGGAGATGGCGGTCCTGTTCGCCGACCTGCCCGAGGCGATCGAGAACACGGTCGAGATCGCCCGCCGCTGCGCCTTTGCCGTGGCCAAGCACGCGCCGATCCTGCCGCGCTTCGCCGACGACGAGGTGGCCGAGCTGCGCCGCCAGGCCCGCGAGGGGCTGGAGGCGCGGCTGAAGGTCATCCCCCATGCGGTCAGCGTCGAGGAATATCACGCGCGCCTGGACTTCGAGCTGGGCATCATCGAGCAGATGGGTTTTCCCGGCTATTTCCTGATCGTGGCCGATTTCATCGGCTGGGCCAAGGCGCAGGGCATCCCGGTCGGTCCGGGCCGCGGATCGGGGGCGGGATCGCTGGTCGCCTATGCGCTGACCATCACCGACCTGGACCCGCTGCGCTACAGCCTGCTGTTCGAGCGGTTCCTGAACCCCGAACGCGTCAGCATGCCCGATTTCGACATCGACTTCTGCATGGACCGCCGCGAGGAGGTCATCCGTTACGTCCAGGAGAAATACGGCAAGGACAAGGTCGGCCAGATCATCACCTTCGGCGCGCTGCTGTCCAAGGCCGCCGTGCGCGACGTGGGCCGCGTGCTGCAGCTGCCCTTCGGCCAGGTGGACCGCCTGTCCAAGATGATCCCGGTCGAGGGGGTCAAGCCCGTCAGCATCGCCCGCGCCCGCGCCGAGGAGCCGCGCCTGCGCGAGGCCGCGCGCGAGGAGGTGGTGGGCCGCCTGCTGGACTATGCCGAACAGCTGGAGGGGCTCTATCGCAACGCCTCGACCCATGCGGCGGGGGTGGTGATCGGGGACCGGCCGCTGGACCGGCTGGTGCCGCTCTATCGCGATCCGGCCTCCGACATGCCCGCGACGCAGTTCAACATGAAATGGGTCGAGCAGGCGGGGCTGGTCAAGTTCGACTTCCTGGGCCTGAAGACGCTGACCGTCATCCAGAACGCGGTCGACCTGATCAACGGGCAGGGCCGGCCGCTGCATGTCGCGGCGGACGGGCGCAGGCTTTACGACCCCACGCCGGGGACCGAGAACGACATCGCCCACATCCCGCTGGACGACAAGGCCAGCTACGACCTGTTCGCCAGCGCCCGCACCGTGGCGGTGTTCCAGGTCGAATCGTCGGGCATGATGGACGCGCTGCGCCGCATGAAGCCCACCTGCATCGAGGACATCGTGGCGCTGGTGGCCCTCTATCGTCCCGGCCCGATGGAGAACATCCCGACCTATTGCGAGGTCAAGAACGGCCTGCGCGACCTGGAATCGATCCACCCGACCATCGACCACATCTTGGCCGAGACGCAGGGCATCATCGTCTATCAGGAACAGGTGATGCAGATCGCGCAGGTCATGGCGGGGTATTCGCTTGGCGGTGCCGACCTGCTGCGCCGCGCCATGGGCAAGAAGATCGCGGCCGAGATGGCCAAGGAACGGCCCAAGTTCGTGCAGGGCGCGGTCGCCAACGGCGTGCCCGAGAAGAAGGCCGGAGAGGTCTTCGACCTGCTGGAGAAGTTCGCCAATTACGGCTTCAACAAGTCGCATGCGGCGGCCTATGCCGTGGTCAGCTATCAGACCGCCTGGCTGAAGGCGAACCACCCGGTCGAATTCATGGCCGCGGTGATGAACTGCGACATCCACCTGACCGACAAGCTGGCCGTCTACAAACGTGAATGCGATCGGATGGGGATCGAGATCGTGCCGCCCTGCGTCAACCGCTCGGCGCCGACCTTCACCGTGGGGCCGGGGCGCATCTTCTATGCGCTGGGCGCGCTGAAGGGCGTGGGTCTGGACGCGATGCGGCTGATCCATGAGGCGCGGGGCGACACGCTCTTCCGCGACATCCACGACATGGCGCGGCGCACCGACATGAAGCGCGTGGGCAAGCGCCCGCTGGAGATGCTGGCCCGCGCGGGCGCCTTCGACGGGCTGGACGACAACCGCGCGCGGGTGCTGAAGTCGTTGGACGGGCTGGTCGCGTGGTCGGCGGCGGTGCAGGACCAGGCGGCCTCCAGCCAAACCTCGCTGTTCGGGGGCGGAGAGGACCTGCCGCCGCCGCGCGCGCCCCTGTCGGGCATCTGGCTGCCCACCGAGAAGCTGGGCGAGGAGCACAAGGCGGTGGGCTTCTACCTGTCCGGCCATCCGCTGGACGATTATCAGGCCGCGCTGAAGCGCAAGAAGGTGATGACCCTGGCCGAGATCGGCCAGGACGCGCTGAACGGCCCGATGGTCGCGCAGATCGCCGGCACCGTCGCCGCCCGGATGGAGCGCAAGTCGGCCAAGGGCACGCAATACGCCTTCGTCAGCCTGTCGGACCCCACGGGGCTTTACGAGGTCACGGTGTTCTCGGACCTGCTGAACGCCAGCCGCGACCGGCTGGAGCCGGGGCAGAACGTGGTGCTGCAGGTCAAGGTCGAGCCGTTCGGCGACCAGGTCAAGATGCTGGCCAATTCCGTGGCCGCGCTGGAGGAGTTCGTGGCCGATGCCGGGGCGGGCTGTCTGGCGGTGCAGATCCAGGGCGCCGACACCATCCCGCGCCTGGCCGAGGTGCTGACCCGCATCACGACCGAGATCGTGGCCCCCGCCCGCGCCCGCGGCCCGATCCGCCTGCGCATCACCGAGGGCAGCGAGGTCATCGAGATCGAGATCGCCAATGACGCGCCCCTGACCACGCCCGCCCGCCAGGCGCTGCGGGCGGTGCCGGGGGTTCTGGACGTGCTGGAGGAGTGACGCCGGCACTGGCCGATGTTCGCGCTTCGTGCTAGCACGGGAAAAAAAGAGGGCAGCATGAAGGTCTTGGGCATCGATCCCGGTCTGCGGAACATGGGCTGGGGGGTGATCCTGGTGGATGGCCCGCGCATCCGCCACATCGCCAACGGCACGATCCATTCGGACGGCACGCAGGATCTGGGGTCGCGGCTGTCGGTGCTGTTCCGCGGCCTCTGCGCGGTGATCGCGGCTCATGCGCCCGACGAGGCCGCGGTCGAGCAGACCTTTGTCAACAAGGACGCGACCGGCACGCTGAAGCTGGGCCAGGCGCGCGGCGTGGCGCTGCTGGCCCCGGCCGAGGCGGGGATCTCGGTCGGCGAATACGCCCCGAACGCGGTCAAGAAGACCGTCGTCGGCGTGGGCCACGCGGGCAAGGAGCAGGTCCAGCACATGGTGCGCGTCCAGCTGCCCGGCGTGCAGTTCGAGAGCCCGGATGCGGCGGATGCGCTGGCCATCGCCATCTGCCACGCGCGCCACCTGCAGGGGCGCAGCCTGCGCATGGCGGGCGGCGGACGGGGGGCGGCATGATCGGGCGGATCGCGGGGATCATCCTGCACCGGGCGCGCGATCATGTGCTGATCGACGTGCGGGGCGTGGGCTACATCGTGCATGTGAGCGAGCGGACCGCGGCGGGCCTGCCGCCGGTCGGGCAGGCGGCGGCGCTTTATACCGAGCTGGTGGTGCGGGAGGACCTGCTGCAGCTGTTCGGCTTTCCGACCATGCTGGACAAGGAGTGGCACCGGCTGCTGACCTCGGTCCAGGGGGTGGGGGCCAAGGTGTCGCTGGCGATCCTGAGCACGCTTGGCCCCGAGGGGCTGGGACGCGCGATCGCGCTTGGCGACTGGTCCTCGGTCAGGAAGGCCAACGGGGTGGGGCCGAAGCTCGCGCAGCGGATCGTGCTGGAGCTGAAGGACAAGGCGCCGTCGGTCATGACCCTGGGCGGCGCGCTGACCATCGATGCGGGGGACGTGGCCGCGGGCGGTGGAGCGGACGGGCCGGGGATCGACCCCGGCCCGTCCGCGGCCCCGGCGCCGGGCGCCGCGGCCCGCCCCCCCTCGGGCGCCGCGCTGTCGGGTCAGGCGATGGCGGATGCGCTGTCGGCGCTGACCAATCTGGGCTATGCTCCCTCCGAGGCGGCCGGGGCCGTGGCCGAGGCGCAGGCGCGTGAGCCCGAGGCGGCGATGCCCGCGCTGATCCGCGCGGCGCTGCGCCTTCTGGCGCCCAAGGACTGAACCGGAGGACGGGTGATGGCGGGAAACCTCAAGGTCTTCGTGCTGATGGCGGCGCTGACGGCGCTGGTCATGGGCCTGGGCTGGATGCTGGGCGGATCGGGCGGTGCGCTGATCGCGCTGATGATCGCGGGGGGGATGAACCTCTTCAGCTACTGGAACAGCGACAAGATGGTCCTGCGTCAGCAGGGCGCGATCCAGCTGTCGCCCAGCCAGGGGGGCGATCTCTTCGCGATGACCGCGCGTCTGGCGGAGCGGGCGGGCCTGCCGATGCCCAAGCTGTACCTGTTGCCCACGGAACAGCCCAACGCCTTCGCCACCGGCCGCAATCCGCAGAACGCCGCCGTGGCGGTCACGCAGGGCCTGCTGAACCACCTGTCGGCCGACGAGATCGAGGGCGTGATCGCCCATGAGCTGGCCCATATCCAGCATCGCGACACGCTGACCATGACCATCACCGCGACCATGGCGGGCGCCATAGCCATGATGGGCAACATGATGCTGTTTGCGGGCAATCGCGAAGGGCGGGGCGGGCCGTTGGGCGGCATCCTGGCGATGATCCTGGCGCCCCTGGCCGCGATGATGGTGCAGATGGCGATCTCTCGCGCGCGCGAATACGAGGCCGACGCGACCGGCGCGCGCATCTGCGGCAAGCCGCGGGCGCTGGCATCCGCCCTGGCGCGGATCAGCCAGGCGGCGGGGCGCAGCGTCAACCTGCCGGCGGAGCGCAACCCGGCCTCGGCGGCCATGTTCATCGTCAACCCGCTGCACGCCCTGCGCGCCGATCGCCTGTTCACGACCCACCCGCCGACCGAGGAGCGCATCGCCCGGCTGATGGCCATGACGCCCGCCGAGACCCCGACCGCCCCGAGCCGCATCCCGCGCAGCGGCGGCCCCCGCGCCCCCTGGGGCCGCGGATGAGCGCGCCCGACCCCGATCTGCGCCCCGAAAAGCTGGAGAGCGATGTCGAGGACCGCGCCCTGCGTCCGCAGAACCTGTCCGAATTCGTCGGCCAGGCCGAGGCCCGCGCCAACCTGAAGGTCTTCATCGAGAGCGCGCGGATGCGCGGCAAGGCGATGGACCACACCCTGTTCTTCGGCCCCCCGGGCCTGGGCAAGACCACGCTGGCGCAGATCATGGCGCGCGAACTGGGCGTGAACTTCCGCATGACCTCGGGGCCGGTCATCGCGCGGGCAGGGGACCTGGCCGCGATTCTGACCAATCTGGAGGCGCGCGACGTCCTGTTCATCGACGAAATCCACCGCATGAACCCGGCGGTCGAGGAGGTCCTGTACCCCGCGATGGAGGATTTCGAGCTGGACCTGGTCATCGGCGAGGGGCCTGCGGCGCGCACCGTGCGCATCGAATTGCAGCCCTTCACGCTGGTGGGCGCCACGACGCGGCTTGGCCTGCTGACCACGCCGCTGCGCGACCGTTTCGGCATTCCCACGCGGCTGCAGTTCTACGAGATCGCCGAGTTGGACCTGATCGTGCAGCGCGGCGCGCGGCTGATGGGGATCAGCGCCGACCCCGAGGGCACGATGGAGATCGCGCGGCGCGCGCGCGGCACGCCGCGCATCGCGGGACGGCTGCTGCGCCGGGTGGTGGATTTCGCGCTGGTCGAGGGCAACGGCCGCCTGACCCGCGAGATCGCCGATCTGGCCCTGACGCGGCTTGGCGTGGACGATCTGGGCCTGGACGGGGCGGACCGGCGCTATCTGACGCTGATGGCGCAGCATTACGGCGGCGGACCTGTGGGGGTCGAGACCCTGTCGGCCGCCCTCTCCGAAAGCCGCGACGCCATCGAGGAGGTGATCGAGCCCTATCTGCTGCAGCAGGGGCTGATCGCCCGCACCCCGCGCGGGCGGATGCTGACCCAGGGCGCCTGGCGCCATCTGGGGCTGGAGGCGCCCCAGACCCCCGGCCAGCAGAGCCTGTTCGACGTCTGACCCATCGGAGCCCAAGCGTGACCCACAGCCTGACCCTGCGCGTCTATTACGAGGATACCGACCTGGCCGGGATCGTCTATTACGCGAACTACCTGCGCTTCATCGAGCGGGCGCGCAGCGAATGGCTGCGCGATCTGGGCATCGACCAGGTCGCCCTGAAGGCGCAGGGCCGCGTCTTTGCCGTGCGCCGGGTCGAGGCGGACTATCTGCGCCCCGCCCGCTTCGACGACCTGCTGGAGGTGCGCACCGATCTGGCCCATGCGGGGCCCGCGCGCGTGGTCGTCGATCAGCGGGTGCTGCGCGGCGACACGGTGCTGTTCACCGCGCGGGTCACGGTGGCCTGCCTGGACGACCAAGGCCGGCCCGTGCGCCTGCCCGCGGATCTGGCCCGCGCGCTGGCGGCGCCGGGCGGCCAGGCGGGGCTTGCATCTGTGGCGCTTGCGGCGCAAAGGCTGCGCGTTATGGAAAATTGACGCCATTGTGTTGCCGCGGGGGCTGAAACCCGTGGCAATTACAGGCTAACAGGCCGCAACGCCGGATTGCCCGACGCAATCGCGGCCCCCGAAGATGAGGCAGTGAAGATGGAATCCATTCAGGCCGCCGAGGCCATCGACTTTTCGGCCGTGGCGCTGTTCTGGCGCTCGTCGCTGACGGTGCAGGTGGTGATGGTCATGCTGATCGTCGCGTCCTTCTGGGCCTGGGCGATCATCGTGCAGAAATTCCTGGTCTTCGCGCAGGCCCGCGCCGAGGCCGCGAAGTTCGACCGCGCCTTCTGGTCCGGAGAGCCGCTGGATGACCTCTACGACCGGCTCGGCGACCGCCCCAAGGGCGCGTCCGAACGCATCTTCGCCGCCGGCATGATCGAGTGGCGCCGCAGCCACCGCGACGACGGGGCGCTGATTCCCGGCGGCATCAGCCGCATCGACCGCGCGATGAACGTCGCCATCCAGCGCGAGGAGCAGCGCCTGTTCCGCGGCCTGTCCTTCTTGGCGACGGTGGGCTCGACCGCGCCCTTCATCGGCCTCTTCGGCACCGTCTGGGGCATCAAGACCGCCTTCGAGGGTATCGCCCTGACCCAGGACACCAGCCTCGCGGTCGTGGCGCCGGGCATCGCAGAGGCGCTTCTGGCGACCGCCCTGGGCCTGGTCGCGGCCATCCCGGCGGTGGTGTTCTACAACAAGCTGTCGGGCGACGCCGAGCGCATCACCGGCGGGTGGGAGGCATTCTCGGACGAGTTCTCGACGCTGCTGTCGCGCCAGATGGACGAGGCCTGAGATGGCGTCCGGGGTCGTCAAGCGGGTGCGCAGCAAGGGGCGTCGGCGCAACATGCCGATGTCCGAGATCAACGTCACGCCCTTCGTGGACGTGATGCTGGTGCTCCTCGTGATCTTCATGGTCTCGGCGCCGCTGATGACGGCGGGCGTCCCGCTGAACCTGCCCCAGACCGCCGCCGACGCCGTCCCGACCGAGCAGGAGGAGCCGCTGACCATCTCGGTGCCCGCCGAGGGCGACCTTCTGGTCATGGACCAGCCCGTCGCGGACGATCAGGTCGTGGCGGCGCTGCGCGCGCTGCTGGCCGAACGCCAGTCGGGCCGCGTGTTCCTGCGCGCCGACGGCGCCATCCCCTATGCCCGCGTGGTCCAGATCATGGGCGCGCTGAACGCCGCGGGCATCACCGACATCGTGCTGGTCACCGAGACCGGCGGGCCGCGGATGGACGGCTAGGACCATGGCGGAACGCGAAGGGCGCATCGGTTACTGGGTCTCGGGGGTGGCGCATGGATCGCTGATCCTCTGGGCCATCCTGGGCGGCGCGCTGTTCCGGCCGCAGCCCAGCCCGGTCGTGCGCACGACCCAGGTCTCGACCATCAGCGGGGCCGAGTTCGAGGCGCTGGCCGCCGCCGCGCGCGGCGCGGGGCCGGTCGGGGCGGATGCGACCGCGGTGGCCGACCTTGCCCAACCGGAGGCCCCGTCCGAGGATGGGGCCGCACGCCCGGTCCCGGCGATGCCGCCGCAATCGGCCGGGGCCGAGGGGCTGGCCGCGCCGGACGCGGCCGAATCCGTGCCGGACCTCTCCGACTTCGCCCCCGCCGCGCCGGTGGACGTGGCCAGCGACCTGCCCGAACCCGCGCCCAGCCAGACCGAGAGCGCCGAGGTCGCGCCGCAGCGCCCGGACACGCCGCCCGCCCCGGTGGCCGAGGCGCAGCCCGCGCCGCCCGCCCTGTCCACCCCGGACGCGCCGGCGGTGCCTGTGGCGCCGCGATCGGCGCTGGCGCTGGATGCCTCGCGCCGCCCGCAGGACCGCCCCACGGGTCTGGTCGAAGCCTTCAATCGCCGCGCCGCCGAAGCGGAGGCGCAGCGCCAGGCCGTGCTGGCGGCCCAACGTGAGGCCGCCGCAGAGGCAGAACGCCAAGCTGCCGCCGAGGCCGCTGCCAGCGCCGAGCGCCAAGCCGCTGCAGAGGCTGCCGCCGAAGACGAGCGCCAAGCCGCTGCAGAGGCTGCTGCCGAAGCCGAGCGCCAAGCCGCTGCGGAGGCCGCCGCCGAGGCCGAGCGCCAAGCTGCCGCGGATGCCGCCGCCGAGGCCGAGCGCCAGGCCGCCGCGGAGGCTGCCGCCGAAGCCGAGCGCCAGGCCGCCGCGGAGGCTGCGGGCGAGGCCGAGCGCCAAGCTGCCGCGGAGGCCGCCGCCGAGGCCGAGCGTCAGGCCGCCGCGGAGGCTGCCGCCGAGGCCGAGCGCCAGGCCGCTGCGGAGGCTGCTGCCGAAGCCGAGCGCCAGGCCGCCGCGGAGGCTGCTGCCGAGGCCGAGCGCCAGGCCGCTGCGGAGGCTGCTGCAGAAGCCGAGCGTCAGGCCGCCGCGGAAGCCGCCGCCGAAGCCGAGCGCCAGGCCGCTGCGGAGGCTGCCGCCGAAGCGGAGCGTCAGGCCGCCGCCGACCGGCAGGCCCTGGAGGATGCGCTGCGCGATGCGCAGGCCGGGGCGGGGGGGCAGGACAGCGCCTCGGGCGCCGACGCGATCGGCGGCCAGACCCAGAGCATCGAGGGCGGCAGCGGCGCGTCGGCCGGGCTGGACCCGCTGGCGGCCGCGCTGGCCGGGGCGATGGCCGGGACCGGCGCGCCCGCCGACCCGGCGAACGATCCGTCGGGGCCGCCGGCCGACATGATGCGGCTGACGCCTTCGCCCATCAGCCCCATCGAGGCGACCCCGCTGCCCGATCCCGCCGCGGGCCTGCCCATGGGCGATCCGCTGACCCTGTCCGAAAAGGACGGGCTGCGCTTCGCGATCCAGAACTGCTGGAATGTCGGGGCGCTGTCGGTCGAGGCGCAGCAGATGACCGTCTCCGTGGGTTTCACCCTGTCGCCCGACGGGGTGCCCGACCAGGACAGCCTGCGCTTGGCCGGCTATCGCGGCGGCAGCGAGGGCGCGGCCCAGCAGGGCTTCGAGGTCGCACGCCGCGCCATCCTGATGTGCGGGCGCCCAGGCTTTGATCTGCCGGCCTCCAAATACGGGCGCTGGCGCGATGTCGTGGTCGACTTCCGTCCCGACGGGGTCGCCTTCGAATGACCAGCCAGCGGTCGGACCACCTTCCGCTTTCCGCCGACAAAAGGTAGTGATGACGCCATGTTCCGCCGACTGATCCTTGCCCCCGCCCTGGCGCCCGCGCTGGCGCTTGCCGCAGCCATCCTGCCGGCCGGTCCGCTGATGGCCCAGAACGGCCCCCTGCGCATCGAGATCACCGATGGCGTGATCGAGCCGATGTCGATCGCCATCCCGGCGTTCCACGGCGATGCCGAGATCGCGGCGCGGGTGCGGCAGGTGGTGGCGGACGACCTGACCGGGACGGGCCTCTTCCGCGAGATCCCCGCGGCCGAGCATCGCGCCCGCCCCGCCAGCTTTGCCGAGGCGGTCAGCTATGAGGACTGGCGCGCCATCGACGCGCAGGCGCTGGTCTCGGCCGAGGTGCGCCAGATGGGCGAGAGCATCAGCGTGCGGTTCCGGCTGTTCGACGTCGTCTCGGGCCAGCCGCAGGGCGACGGGATGCAGTTCGACGCCCGCGCCGCCGACTGGCGCCGCGCCGCCCACAAGATCGCCGATCAGATCTATGCCCGGCTGACCGGCGAGCGGCCCTATTTCGACAGCCGCGTGGCCTTCGTGCAGGAGACCGGCCCGAAAAGCGCGCGCATCAAGCGCATCGGGGTGATGGATTACGACGGCGCGAACATCCTGTGGATGACCGACAGCTCGTCTCTGGTGCTGGCGCCGAAGTTCTCGCCCGATGGGCGGCGGCTGCTGTTCACCAGCTATGACAGCGGCTTTCCCCAGATCCAGCTGATGGACGTGGCGACCGTCAGCGCCCGGCCGCTGACCACCGATCCGAACGCGATGGCCTTCGCCCCCGCCTTCAGCCCGGACGGCCGCTTCGTCGCCTATTCCCGCGAGCAGGGCGGCAACACCGACATCTGGCTGATGGACGTGACCACCGGGGCGCAGCGCGCGCTGACCAACTCGCCCGCCATCGACACCTCGCCGGGCTTCAGTCCGGACGGGCAGCGCATCGTCTTCGAGAGCGACCGTTCCGGCACGCCGCAGCTCTACATCATGGGTCTGGACGGGGCCGAGCCGACGCGCATCAGTTTCGGCGAGGGCCGCTACGGCACGCCCACCTGGTCGCCCAAGGGCGACCTGATCGCCTTCACCAAGCAGATCGGCGAGCGGTTCCACATCGCCACCATGCGCACCGACGGCTCGGGAGAGCGGATGCTGACCGAGTCCTTCCTGGACGAGGGCCCGACCTGGGCGCCGAACGGGCGCGTGGTGATGTTCACGCGCGCCACTCCGGGCGGAAACGGACAGCCGCGTCTGCATTCGGTGGACATCACAGGGCGCAACATGCGACCGATGTCCCTGGACTTCGCCGCATCGGACCCGTCCTGGGGGCCGCTGCTGCCCTGAGGCCCGCCCCGCCGCCGGAAGCCGCCGCCCCAAGCCGTCGCCAAGAGGATCACATGAAGAACGCAGCCCTGACCCCCGTCCTGATGGCCGCCCTCCTGGGGCTTGCGGCCTGTGCCCAGCCCGCGCCGCGCCAGGCGCCCCCGGTCGTGGACCCCTATGCCAGCACCGACGGCGGGGCGGTCTTCCAGGGCGACCTGGCCGGCGGCACCCTGGGGGCGGAGGCCACGGCACAGTATTTCCGCGACACCGTGGGCGACACGGTGCGCTTTCCCGCCGACCAGACCACGCTGACCCCCGAGGCCCGCGCCGTGCTGGCCCGTCAGGCCGCGTGGCTGTCGCGGCACAGCAGCTTCACCGCCGTGGTCCAGGGCCATGCCGAGGAGACCGGAACGCGGGAATACAACCTCGCGCTCGGGGCGCGCCGGGCCAGCGCGGTGCAGGAATATCTGGTGGCCCAGGGCGTCGCGCCGGGCCGCATCCGCACCCTGTCCTTCGGCAAGGAGCGTCCCGCCGCCACCTGTTCGGACGAGGGCTGCTATGCCCAGAACCGCCGCGCCGTCACCGTGGTGACCGAGGCGGCCCCCGTCGCCGCGCTGCCGCCCGCGCAGGGCACGGCCACCGCCCCCGCCCCCGCCCCCGTCGCCACGGCCGCAGCCCAGCCTGCCGCCCAGCCCGCCGCCCAGCCCATCGGGGGCACGCCCGGAGCGGGTCTGTGATCGTCGCCGCCCGCGCCCTGGCGGTCCTGCTGACGCTGGCGCTGCCGGCGCAGGCCGCACCGGATGCGGCGACGCTGGCCGACATGCGGGCTGAGGTGACGGCGCTGCGCACGCAGCTGCAGTCGCTGCGGGCCGAGCTGGTCGCGTGGGGCGCCGCCGGGTTCCAGGCCGCGGGCGGGTCCAGCGCGATCGACCGGATGAACGCGATGGAGGCGCAGCTGATGCGCTTGACCAACCAGGCCGAACAGCTGCAGAACCGCGTCAGCCGCATCGCGGGGGACAGCGAGCGGCGGCTGGCCGATCTGGAGTTCCGCCTCTGCGAGGCCGAGCCTGGATGCGATCTGTCGGCGCTGACCGTGCCGCAGGCGCAGGCGGGGGTCAGCCCGCAGCTGGCGCCCTCGGCGCCCGCGGCCTCGGGGGGCGGGCAGCCTGCCCCGACCCAGGCCGAGAAGACCGATTTCGACGCCGCCCGCGCGGCGATGGAGAGCGGCGATCACGCCCGCGCCGCCCAGATGTTCGCCGACGTGGCCGAGACCCATGCCGGAGGCCCCCTGACCGCCGAGGCGCTGTTCCTGCGCGGCCAGGCGCTGGACCTGTCGGGCGACCCGCGCGCCGCCGCCGCCGCCTGGCTGGAGGGCTTCGCCGCAGATCCCGACGGCAGCCGCGCCGGAGAGAGCCTCCTGGGCATCGCCCGCGTGATCGAGGGGCAGGGCGACGCGACCGCCGCCTGCCTCTATCTGGCCGAGGTTCCCGCGCGTTTTCCAGGCAGCCCCCAAGCCGTCGAGGCCGAGGGCCACATCACCCGCCTCGGCTGCGGCAGCGCCGATCTGGGCGTGCTGGACCCGCTGCTGGACCCCGACCTGGACCCCGAGGCCGCCGCCGACATGGCCGAACATCCGTGACCGGCGATCCGGCCGCCCGCATCCGGTCGGCCCTGGACCGGCTGGCCGGTGACCTGCCGTCCATCGGTCTGGCCGTGTCGGGCGGGGGCGATTCCATCGCATTGATGCATGTCGCGGCCGAATGGGCGCAGGGGCGGCGGCTGATGGTGGCCACGGTCGATCACGGCCTGCGCCAGGGCAGCGCCGCCGAGGCGGAGGCCGTGGGGCGCAGGGCCCGCGCCTTGGGCCTGTCGCACGCCACGCTGCTGTGGCGGCGCGACACGCGGGCGGGCAACCTCATGGCACAGGCGCGCGACGCCCGGTTGCGGCTGCTGTCGGGCTGGGCCTTGCGCAACGGGCTGCCCGCCGTGGCCTTGGGTCACACCGCCGACGATCTGGCCGAGACGCTGCTGATGCGTCTGGCGCGCGGGTCTGGGGTGGACGGGCTGTCGGCCATGGCCGAATGGCGCGACGCCTTCGACATGCGCTGGCTGCGACCGATGCTGGGCACCGGGCGGCGCGAGCTGCGCGACTGGCTGACGGCGCGCGACATCGGCTGGATCGACGATCCCACCAACGACAACAGCGATTACGACCGCGTCCGCGCCCGCCAGGCCATCGCCGCCCTGGGGCTGGAGGTCGAGGGCCTGGCCCGCGCCGCAGGCCACATCGCCGAGGCCCGCGACGCGCTGGCCGATTACGCGGCCCTGCTGAGCGCCGAGGTGAGCTTCGACCGGGGCAGTCTGATCCTGCCGCGTGGCCCCCTTCGCGACGCCCCGCCCGAGATCCGCCGCCGCATCCTGGTCGCGGCGGTGCGATGGGTCACGGGGGCCGATTATCCTCCGCGCCGGGCGACGCTGCTGCATGCGCTGTCGGCGGTGCTGTCGCAGGGGCGGGTGACGCTGGACGGCACGATGATCGCGCCGACGGGCGCCGGGCTGCGCATCGCGCGCGAAGCCGCCGCCGCGCAGCGGGCGGGGGCCACGGCCGAGCCGGTCTGGGACCGCCGCTGGCGCGTCACGGGCCTGGCCGCGGGCCAGCAGGTCGCGGCCCTGGGTCCCGCGGCCCTGTCGCGCCTGCCCTGGCGCGACAGCGGCCTTCTGCGCGACGAGGCCGCGGCCAGCCCCGCGATCTGGCAGGATGGCCGTCTGATCGGTGCGCCGCTGCTGCGGCCGGTTCCGGGGATCACGGTGACGCCGCTCAGGGGCGCGGCAGATTTCCGCAGCCTGGTAAAGGCGCATTGAACCTGCCGCGATAATCCCTATTTTCCTATCAAACCGCATTCCGTCGGAGGACCCGCTTTGGGCAATGCACGCAACTTCGCCTTCTGGGTGGTTCTGTTCCTGATGATCCTGGCGCTGTTCAACCTGTTCAGCGACGGGTCGGGCACCATGAACAGCCGGCAGATCAGCTATTCGGACTTCATCCAGCGCGTGCAGAACGACCAGGTCACCGCCGTCACAATCGACGGCGAGGACGTGGCGATCACCGGGTCGGACGGTCAGCAATACGCTACCGTGCGCCCGATGGGCGAGGATATCAGCGACCGGCTGATCCAGCAGGGCGTCGACGTGCGCGTCATCAAGCAGCAGAGCAGCGGCTTCATGTCGATGCTGGGCGTGTGGCTGCCCTTCATCCTGCTGATCGGGGTGTGGATCTTCTTCATGAATCGCATGCAGGGCGGCGGCAAGGGCGGCGCGATGGGCTTTGGCAAGTCGCGCGCCAAGCTGCTGACCGAAAAGCACGGCCGGGTGACCTTCGACGACGTGGCGGGCATCGACGAGGCCAAGGAGGAGCTTGAGGAGATCGTCGAGTTCCTGCGCAACCCGCAGAAGTTCAGCCGTCTTGGCGGCAAGATCCCGAAGGGCGCGCTGCTGGTCGGCCCTCCGGGCACCGGCAAGACGCTTCTGGCGCGCGCCATCGCGGGCGAGGCGGGCGTGCCGTTCTTCACCATCTCGGGGTCGGACTTCGTCGAGATGTTCGTGGGCGTCGGCGCCAGCCGCGTGCGCGACATGTTCGAGCAGGCCAAGAAGTCGGCCCCCTGCATCCTGTTCATCGACGAGATCGACGCAGTGGGCCGCGCCCGCGGCGTGGGCATCGGCGGCGGCAACGATGAGCGCGAGCAGACCCTGAACCAACTGCTGGTCGAGATGGACGGCTTCGAGGCCAACGAGGGCATCATCATCGTCGCGGCCACCAACCGCAAGGACGTGCTGGACCCCGCGCTGCTGCGTCCCGGCCGCTTCGACCGCACGATCCACGTCCCGAACCCGGACATCAAGGGTCGCGAGCGCATCCTGAACGTCCATGCCCGCAAGGTCCCGGTCGGTCCCGATGTCGACCTGCGCCTGATCGCGCGCGGCACGCCGGGCTTTTCGGGCGCCGACCTGATGAACCTGGTGAACGAGGCGGCGCTTACCGCGGCGCGGATCGGCCGCCGCTTCGTCAGCATGGCCGATTTCGAGACGGCCAAGGACAAGGTGATGCTGGGCGTGGAGCGCCGCAGCCTGGTCCTGACGCCCGAGCAGAAGGAGAAGACCGCCTATCACGAGGCCGGTCACGCTGTGGTGGGCCTGTCGCTGCCGAAATGCGATCCGGTCTACAAGGCGACCATCATTCCGCGGGGCGGCGCCCTGGGCATGGTCGTCAGCCTGCCCGAGATGGACCGGCTGAACTTCCACAAGGACGAGGCCAAGCAGAAGATCGCCATGACCATGGCCGGCAAGGCCGCCGAGATCATCAAGTACGGCGAGGAGGGCGTGTCGAACGGCCCGGCCGGCGACATCCAGCAGGCCAGCGCCTTGGCCCGTGCGATGGTCATGCGGTGGGGCATGTCCGACAAGGTCGGCGCGGTGGACTATGCCGAGGCGCATGAGGGCTATAACGGCAGCACCGGCGGGTTCTCGGTCTCGGCCGCGACCAAGGAGCTGATCGAGCAGGAGGTGCGCGAACTGATCGAGGAGGGCTATCAGGAGGCCCGTCGCATCCTGATCGAGAAGGAGGTCGAGTTCGAGCGCATGGCCAAGGGCCTCCTGGAATACGAGACCCTGACCGGCGAGGAGATCGCCCGCATCCTGCGCGGCGAGCCGATCGGCGGCGATGACGACAATACGCCCTCCAGCGTCATCCCGTCGGTCACGGCCATCCCGCGCGCCGGCAAGACCCCGGCAGGCGGCGATCCCGCCCCGGCATGACGCCATGTTACGGTGCAAGAGAAAACCCCGGTCCATCGGACCGGGGTTTTTTGTTTCAGGCCAGCGTCGGCGTGATCGACAGTGTGCCGCCCGTCGCGTGCGAATAGGGGCAGACCTTGTGAGCCCCTGCGATCAGGTCCTCAGCCACGTTTCGGTCCAGACCAGGCAGCGCAACCGTGATCTGCACGTCGAGGCCGAAACCCGCATCCTCGCGTGGGCCGATGCCCACCGCGACCGAGACCGCCGCGTCCTCGGGAACCTTGACCTTCTTGGACGCCGCATAATGACGCATCGCACCCATGAAGCAGGCGGCATAGCCCAGGGCGAACAGCTTCTCCGGGTTCAGCCCGGCGCCGCCCGGCCCCCCAAGCTCCTTCGGCACCACCAGATCGATGGCGTGGCTGCCGTCGTCCAAGGCGGTCTTGCCGTCGCGGCCGCCGCCTGTCGCCGTCGCGGAGGTGCGATAAAGAACCTTGCTGACCATCACTGTTCCTTTCCATGGTAATATATCGTTCGCAATGTAATGTTTACCATGACGATTGCAATGGTTGCTAAGTCGTCCGGTTCGAATTACACGTTATACATGAGCGATGACCCCCCCTTGCCGTTATCCGCGCCGTTCGAGGACATGCTGTGCTTCGACGTCTATGCTGCGAACTTGGCGTTCGGTCGTCTCTACAAGCCGCTTCTGGACCCGTTGGGGCTGACCTATCCGCAGTTCCTGGTGATGATGGCGCTGTGGTCCCGCGACGGGCAGAGCGTCGGCGCCATCGGCGAGGCGCTCGGCCTCGACAGCAGCACGCTCACGCCGCTGATCAAGCGGCTGGAGTCGGCGGGTCTGGTCACGCGGCTGCGTGACACGCGCGACGAACGCCGCGTCATCGTCTCGCTCAGCGATCAGGGGCGCGCCCTGCAGACGCAGTCCGGCCATGTGCTGAGCTGCGCCACTGAAGCCACCGGGATGAGCGTCGACTGCGCGCAGGCGCTGCGCGAGCAGCTGCGTGTCCTGCGCGGCAACATCCAGGTCGCCATTCAGGGCTGAGGCCGGCTGCGGCATCGGGGGCCTTGCGATTCGGGCGCAGCCGGTGCATGCCACCGCCACCATGACACAGATCAGCGACATCCCCGACATGCCTGCCCTCAGGGCGGAGATCGACCGCCTCGACGCCGAGCTGATGACGCTGCTGGCCCGCCGCCACGCGCTGATCGACCGCGCGGCCCGCATCAAGGCCGGGATCGGCATGCCGGCCCGGATCGACGACCGCGTCGAGGAGGTCGTGGCGAATGTCCGTCGCCATGCGACCGGCCACGGCCTGGACCCCGCCCTCTATGAGACCCTGTGGCGCATGCTGATCGAGGCTGCGATCGCGCAGGAGGACCGTTTCCTGAACCCGGAGCGCCCATGACCGCCCAGATCCTTGACGGCAAGGCCTTCGCGGCCGGACTTCGCAGCCGCATCGCCGCCGAGGTCGCGGGCCTGGCCGCGCGCGGCATCACGCCGGGCCTTGCCGTGGTGCTGGTCGGAGAGGACCCCGCCAGCCAGGTCTATGTCCGCTCCAAGGGGCGGATGACGCGCGAGGTCGGCATGGCCTCCTTCGAGCATCGCCTGCCTGCGACGACCGATCAGGCGACGCTGATGGCGCTGATCGCGCAACTGAACGCCGATCCGGCGGTGAACGGCATCCTGGTCCAGCTGCCTCTGCCCAAAGGCCTGGACGAGGCCGCCGTGATCAACGCGATCCTGCCCGAGAAGGACGTCGACGGGTTCCACATCCTGAACGTGGGCCGCCTGGCCACGGGGCAGAAGGCGATGGTGCCCTGCACGCCGCTTGGCTGCCTGATGATGCTGCGCGACCATCTGGGGTCGCTGTCGGGGCGCAACGCCGTGGTGATCGGGCGCAGCAACATCGTGGGCAAGCCCATGGCGCAGCTGCTGCTGCGCGACAGCGCCACGGTGACGGTCGCCCATTCGCGCACCGCCGACCTGCCCGCGCTGTGCCGTCAGGCCGACATCCTGGTGGCCGCCGTGGGACGGCCGCATTTCGTGCAGGGCGACTGGATCAAGCCGGGCGCCACGGTCATCGACGTGGGCATCAACCGGACCGAGGACGGGCTGGTGGGCGATGTCGATTTCGCCGCCGCGTCGCAGGTTGCGGGGGCGATCACCCCGGTGCCGGGGGGCGTGGGGCCGATGACCATCGCCTGCCTGCTGGCCAACACGCTGACCGCGACCGCGCGCAGCCACGGCCTGCCCGACCCCGAGGGGCTGACCCCCTAGCCCATCCGCGCCGCCAGCCGCAGCGCATGCGCCGGCTGGTCGGTCGTCACCGGCAGGACCGGGTCATAGGCCGCGCGGATCAGCCCGGCCAGCGCGGGCGTGGGCTGAACGTCGCCCGCGAAGGTCAGCGCGGACTGCATCATCAGCCGTTCGGCCAGGATGGCGGGATGCGCCTCCGACAACCCGCCGCCCATGTTCAGGAACATGATGCAGGCGCGGATGCCGCCCGCCTCGTCAAAGCGGAACAGCCGATACTGGTCGGCCGCCTGACCCGACAGGCGCGCGGGCAGGTCCGGCAGTCCGGTCAGGCGGTCCAAGTCGGGCACCGCTGCCAGCTCGGACCAGTCACGCAGGAAGAACAGCATCAGGTTCGCGCCGGTCTCGGGGTCGGTGTCGGTGACCGGATGGCGCGCATGGGCATAGCCCGCCCGGATCGCGCCGCGAAAGATGTCCAGGCTGTCATCGGCCAGCCCGAAGATCACCGGCGCCACCGGACGCCCCCACCGCGCGCAAAGGAAGCTGCCGTCGGGGCGGGTGAACAGGCCTTCGATCGTCTTGGGGTCCATGGGGTTCTCTTCGCGCATGAAAACGGGGGGCGCCTGCCCCCCGGTCGGGTGTCAGGGCAGGGCGGTCAGACCAGCGTCGCCTCGGTCGCGGCGCGCAGGTCCTCCTCCGAGATGCCGTCGGCCAGCTCCACGATGCGCAGGCCGCCCTCGACCACGTCCAGCACGCCAAGATTGGTGATGATCCGGTCCACCACGGCCTTGCCGGTCAGGGGCAGGGTGCAGTTGCGCAGGACCTTGCTCTCGCCGGCCTTGTTGGTGTGGTCCATGACCACGATCACGCGGCCCACGCCCGCGACCAGGTCCATGGCGCCGCCCATGCCCTTGACCAGCTTGCCGGGGATCATCCAGTTGGCCAGGTCGCCGCCCTCGGAGACCTCCATCGCGCCCAGGATCGCCGCCGCGATCTTGCCGCCGCGGATCATGCCGAAGCTGGTCGCGCTGTCGAAATAGCTGGTGCGCGACAGTTCGGTGATGGTCTGCTTGCCCGCATTGATCAGGTCGGGGTCCTCCTCGCCCTCATAGGGGAAGGGGCCCATGCCCAGCATGCCGTTTTCCGACTGCAGGGTGATGTCCTTGTCGCCGACGTAATTGGCCACCAGCGTCGGGATGCCGATCCCCAGGTTGACGTACCAGCCGTCCTCCAGCTCCTCGGCCGCGCGGGCGGCCATCTGGTTGCGGTCCCAGCCCTTGGTCATCACGCGGTCTCCTTCTTGCGGGTCGTGCGCTGCTCGATGCGCTTTTCGTGCTGCCCTTGGATGATGCGATGGACATAGATGCCCGGCAGGTGGATGTGATCGGGGTCCAGGCTGCCCCGCGGGACGATCTCCTCGACCTCGGCCACGCAGACGCGGCCGCACATCGCGGCGGGCGGGTTGAAGTTGCGCGCCGTCTTGCGGAAGACCAGGTTGCCGGTGTCGTCGGCCTTCCAGGCCTTGACGATGGACAGGTCGGCCACGATCCCGCGCTCCAGGATGTAGTCCTGGCCGTCGAAATTCTTGACCTCCTTGCCCTCGGCGATGACGGTGCCGACGCCGGTCTTGGTGTAGAAGCCCGGAATGCCCGCGCCTCCCGCACGCATGCGCTCGGCCAGGGTGCCCTGCGGGTTGAACTCCAGCTCCAGCTCCCCGGACAGGTACTGCCGCATGAATTCGGCATTCTCGCCGACATAGCTGCTGATCATCTTGCGGATCTGCCGCGTGTCCAAGAGCTTGCCCAGACCGAACCCGTCCACGCCGCAATTGTTGCTGGCGATGGTCAGGTCCTTGACCTTGGCCTCGACCAGCGCGTCGATCAGCAGTTCCGGAATGCCGCAGAGGCCGAAGCCTCCCGCCGCGATGACCATCCCGTCATGCAGAAGCCCCTCCAAGGCCTCGGCCGCCGTTCCATAGACCTTTTTCATCGGCCCTCCCCTGCTGAAATCCCGTTGACGGCCAAGTTGTTGCCCGCCCCCGCGACGGTGTCAATCGCGGGGGGCGGGTGTTAGCGCCGACAGGCGGACGCTCACTCGGCGTCGGGCTTGGCCGCCTTCGCCCTGGTCGTCCTGGCGGTCTTGGCGGCAGGTTTCGCGGCCGCCTTCTTGGCCGCGGGCTTCTTGGCGGCAGGCTTCTTCGCCGCCGGCTTCTTCGCGGCGGGCTTCTTGGCCTTGGCGGGGGACTTGGCCGCCTTGGCCGCGATCAGCTCCAGCGCCTGCTCGACCGTCAGGTCCTCGGGTGTCACGTCGCGGGGCAGGGTGGCGTTGACCTTGGCCCATTTCACATAGGGGCCGTACTTGCCGTTCATGATCTGGATCGGCCCGCCATCGGGATGCTCGCCCAGCTCGCGCAGCGGGGCCGCGGCGGCGGCACGGCCCCGCGTCTGTTTCTGCGCCAGGACCTCGACCGCGCGGTTCATGCCGATGGTGAAGACCTCGTCGACATCCGCGATATTGGCGTATTTCGACCCGTGCTTCACATAGGGGCCATAGCGGCCGATATTCGTCTCGATCGGCTGTCCGTCCTCGGGGTGCAGGCCGACCAGGCGCGGCAGGTTCAGCAGCATCAGCGCCTGTGCGAGGTCCAGGCTGGCCGCGTCCCAGCCCTTGGGGATGGAGGCGCGGGGCGGCTTCGGAGCCTCCTCGGTCGCCTCGCCGCGCTGGACATAGGGGCCGAAGCGGCCGGTCTTGAGGCTGATGACATCGCCCGCATCCTCGCCCAGCACCCGGTCGCCCACCGGCGCCTCGCCATCAGGCGAGGAGAGCGGGCGCGTATAGCGGCATTCGGGATAGTTCGTGCAGCCGATGAAGGCGCCGCCCGACCGCGCGGTCTTCAGGTTCAGCCGGCCCTGACCACACAGCGGACATTCGCGCGGATCGCCCCCATCCGCCCGCGGCGGATAGAGATGCGGCGCCAGCGCCTCGTCGATCGCGTCCAGCACCTCGGTGATGCGCAGCTCCGACGTGCCCTCCAGCGCCTTGGAGAAGTCGCGCCAGAAGCGCGACAGCACCTCGCGCCACAGCCGGTCGCCGGCACTGATCTCGTCCAGCTCGGTCTCGAGGTCGGCGGTGAAGTCATAGCTGACATAGCGCGGGAAGTATTTCAGCAGGAAGATCGTGACCAGCCGGCCCTTGTCCTCGGCGATCAGGCGGTTCTTGTCCTTGCGGACATAGTCGCGGTCTTGGATCGTGGTGACGATGCTGGCATAGGTCGAGGGGCGCCCGATGCCCAGCTCCTCCATTCGTTTAACCAGCGTGGCCTCGGTATAGCGGGGGGGCGGCTGCGTGAAATGCTGCCGGGCGGCGGCGCGGGCGGCCTCGTCGGTCAGCAGGCCGGGTGCGGCGCGCTGGCCCTTGGGTGCGGCGGGCGTCTCGGCCCCCTTGTCGCGCGCGCGGGTCAGCTCGTCCTCGAAGGCGGCGGCGACCAGGGTCGCGGCCTCGCCCTGCGCGATCGCGGGCAGGCGGGCGCTGTCCTCGCCCTCGTCATCGTCGCGGCCCTGGTCATAGACGCGCAGGAAGCCGTCGAACAGCATCACCTGGCCGGTGGCGCGCAGGCCCACCTGGCCGTCGGGGCTCTCGATCTCGACGGTGGTCCGCTCCATCCGGGCGGCCTCCATCTGGCTGGCGATGGTGCGCTTCCAGATCAGGTCATAGAGCTTGCGCTGGTCATCCGCGGTGACCTTCAGGCGGTCGGGCGACAGCATCATGTCCGTGGGACGGATGCATTCATGCGCCTCCTGCGCGTTCTTGGCCTTGTTCTTGTACATGCGGGGCGATTTCGGCAGGTAGGTCTCGCCGAACTTGGCCTTGATCGCGTCGCGCGCGGCCATCACGGCCTCGGGGGCCATGTCGATGCCGTCGGTCCGCATGTAGGTGATCAGCCCCGCCTCATAGAGGCGCTGCGCCGCCGACATGCAGGCCTTGGCGCCCATGCCCATCTTGCGGCTGGCCTCCTGCTGCAGGGTCGAGGTCATGAAGGGCGGCCAGGGGTTGCGGCTGGCGGGCTTGGCGGCGACCGAGGCCACCTTCAGGTCGCGGCTGACCACCGCGCTAAGCGCCATGGCGGCCTGATCGGCGGTGGCCAGATCGAAGCGCTCCAGCTTCTTGCCCGCCAATGACACCAGGCTCGCGTCGTATTCCTCGCCGCCGGGCGTCGCCAGGCGTGCGTGGACGGACCAGTATTCGCGGGCCTTGAAGGCCTCGATCTCCATCTCTCGGTCGACGATCAGGCGCAGGCAGACCGACTGCACCCGGCCCGCCGACTTGGCTCCTGGCAGCTTGCGCCACAGCACCGGCGACAGCTTGAAGCCCACCAGATAGTCCAGCGCGCGCCGCGCCAGATAGGCGTCGACCAGCGGCTGATCGATCTGACGGGGCTTGCCCATCGCCTCGGTCACGGCGGTCTTGGTGATGGCGTTGAAGGTCACGCGGCTGACCTCGGCGCCCTTCTTCAGGGCGGGGGCCAGGGCCTCTAGCAGGTGCCAGCTGATCGCCTCGCCCTCGCGGTCGGGGTCGGTGGCCAGGATCAGGGTCTGGTCGTCCTTCAGCGCGGCCTTGATCGCGGCCAGATGCTTGCGGCTGTCGGCCGCGACCTCCCATTTCATGTCGAAATCATGGTCGGTATCGACGCTGCCATCCTTGGGCGGCAGGTCGCGCACATGGCCGAAACTGGCCAGAACCCGATAGTCCGAGCCCAGGTATTTCTCGATGGTCTTGGCCTTGGCCGGGGATTCGACGACGACGACGGGCATGATGATCTCGGACAACTGCAATGGGGCGGCAAGATGGGTGCCGGGGGGCGCAGTGTCAACGGGGGGGGCGAGGCCTGCTTCCGCCCGACCCGCCGTCACGACAGCGCCAGCCGCCCGCCCGGCATGCGCGTCACCCGCCCCTGCAGCTCCAGCGACAGGATGGCCGCGCTGACCGTGGCCGCCGATTGGCCCAGATCGCGGATCAGGTCGTTCTCATCGGTGGGCGAAGGCCCGAGCCGGTCCAGAATACGCCCCTCAAGCTGGATCGGCTGAGCCGGGTCGCGGGGCGATTCGACGGCCGGGATCGCGCGGGGCGCCTGTACCGCGATCCGCTGCGGCACGGTGGCGCCCGACAGGGCCAGAGCCTCGGCCACGTCGGCGGCGCTGCGCACCAGCGTTGCGCCGTCGCGGATCAGCGCGTTGCAGCCCGCGGCGCGGGCATCCATCGGATGACCCGGCACCGCCATGACTTCGCGCCCCTGGTCCAGCGCGTTGCGCGCGGTGATCAGCGTCCCCGAGCGGTGGGCGGCCTCGATCACCACCACCGCCTGCGACAGGCCCGAGACGATGCGGTTGCGGGTCGGGAAATGCCGCGCCGCCGGTTCGGTCCCCGGCGGCTGCTCGGACACCAGCACGCCCGTCTCGGCGATGCGGGCGGCAAGGGCCGCGTTCTCGGCGGGATAGATGACATCGACGCCCCCGGCCATCACCGCGACGGTGCCGGTGGGCAGGGCGGCGGCATGGGCGGCTGTGTCGACCCCGCGCGCCAGCCCCGCAGCCACGACGAACCCGGCCTCGCCCAGACCGGCGGCCATGCCTCGCGCCATGCGGATGCCCAGGGAGGAGGCGTTGCGCGCCCCGATCACCGCCAGCATGTCGCGCGACAGCCAGGCCGGGTCGCCCCGCACCCAGAGGATCGCGGGCGCGCCGTCGATCTGGCGCAGCCGGTCAGGATAGTCGGAGCCGTCATGGCGGATCAGGCGCGCGCCGATCCTGCGCCCGGCGGCCAGCTCGGCCGCCGCGACGCCTTCGGGACAGGGCTGATAGTCGGCGATGCCGGACGCGGCCGCGATCTGGGGCAGCGCCTCCAGCGCGGCGCGCGCGCTGCCATGTTCGGCGATCAGGCGGTGGAACGTCGCCGGCCCGACCCTGCGTGAGCGGATCAGCCGCAGCACCGTCAGGTCGTCATCCGTCGCGGGCAGGCCGAAGCTGGCGGGTGTCAGGCCGATCGTCATGGGTCACCTCCGATCCGTCCCGCCATCTGGACCGAAAGAGGTTAAGATTCGGTTAGCGCCGTCCGGTCAGGCGGCCGATCCGCCGACCGTCAGCCCGCCGATCATCAGCGTTGGCTGACCCACGCCCACCGGAACCCACTGTCCCTGCTTGCCGCAATTGCCGATGCCGGGATCCAGCGCCATGTCGTTGCCGATGGCGCGGACCTGCTGCAGCGCGGTCGCCCCGTCGCCGATCAGCGTCGCGCCGCGAATCGGGTCGCCCACCACGCCGTTCCGGACGCGATAGGCCTCGGTGCAGCTGAAGACGAACTTGCCGTTGGTGATGTCGACCTGGCCGCCGCCGAAGCCCACAGCATAGATGCCGTCCTTCAGGTCGGCCAGGATCGCCGCGGGATCCGCGTCGCCGCCGGGCATGTAGGTGTTGGTCATGCGCGGCATGGGAACATGGGCAAAGCTCTCGCGCCGGCCGTTGCCGGTGGGGGCCACCCCCATCAGCCGCGCGTTCTGGCGGTCCTGCATGTAGCCCGTCAGGATGCCGTCCTCTATCAGCACGTTGCGGGCGGGGGGCGTGCCCTCGTCGTCGATATTGATGCTGCCGCGGCGGCCCTCGATGGTGCCATCATCGACCACCGTCACGCCAGGGGCCGCGACGCGCTGCCCCAGAAGACCCGCAAAGGCCGAGGCCTTCTTGCGGTTGAAGTCGCCCTCCAGCCCGTGGCCCACCGCCTCGTGCAGCAGGATGCCCGGCCAGCCCGGACCCAGCACCACGTCCATGACCCCCGCGGGCGCCGGGACCGAACGCAGGTTGACCAGCGCGATCCGCAGCGCCTCGTGGACCAGGCCCTGCCAGCGGTCGGGGGCCATCAGCGGCTCCAGCGCGTGCCGCCCGCCGCCGCCGGCGCTGCCGCTCTCGCGGCGGTCGTTGTTCTCGACGATCACCGCCACGTTCAACCGTGCCATGGGGCGGATGTCGGTGGCAAGCCCGCCCTCGGGACGCAGGATCGCGACCTCCTGTAGGCTGGAGGCTAGCGTCACCGTGACCTGCACCACGCGCGGGTCAAGGGCGCGGGCAAAGGCGTCGATCTCGCGCAGGAGCGCGATGCGCCGCGCGGTCGGGATGCCCAGGGCCGGGTCCAGCGCCGGATAGAGCGCGACCGGCTCCATCCGAGGCGCCGCGGCCAGGGTGCCGCCGCCTCGGCCCACGGCAAGGCGCGCGGTCTCGGCGGCGCGGCGCAGCGCGGCTTCGGTGATCTCGGTCGAATGGGCATAGCCCGTAACCTCGCCCAGCACCGCGCGCAGGCCGAAGCCGCGTTCGGCCAACACGCTGGCCTGGCGCAGGCGGCCGTCATCGAAGACCAGCGATTCCTGCTGGCTGCGTTCCAGGAACAGCTCTCCGTCATCGGCCCCCGCGACGGCGTCTTGCAGGATGCGCAGCGCGCGGTCCCGGTCCAGGTCGGTCGAGAAGGGGTCGAAGCTGGGCCGTGTCATCGTGCTCTCCTGGCTGCCGGGGCGCGCGGTGCGGTCCGAAAAGGCCGCGCGGCGCCGGGTCGCGTTCCCCAAGGATGGGGAAATGCGGTAGGTATGACTTGCCCGGACGGGCGAGATATGGTCATAGAACGGTCACTGTGAAAGGAAAAGGGGCAGCCTCCCGGCAGCCCCTGCGGTCATTGGGGCCGGGCCAATGCAACGGGATGGTATGATGGCAAGAGCGATGATGGGCCGTGCGGTCGCGGCAGCTACGGGGTTCGCATCCGCGGGCCTGTTGACCACAGCGGCTATGGCGCAGGGCGTGCTGGGCGATCTGCCCACGATCGGCAAGCCGGTGGCCGCAGGAACGGGCTTCCAGCCCGCCTCGACCGAACTGGCGCGCGACCAGCAGTGGCTGGATCATTTCGTGCTGATCATCATCGCCGCCGTGACCGTCTTCGTCTGCGTGCTGCTGCTGATCGTGATCTTCCGCTACAACAGCCGCTCGAACCCGGTCCCGGCCAAGTTCACCCACAACACGCCGCTGGAGATCGGCTGGACCCTGGTCCCGGTGCTGATCCTGGTGGCCATCGGGGCCTTCTCGCTGCCGATCCTGTTCCGCAGCCAGGAGATGCCCGCCGATCCCGACGTCGTGGTCAAGGTGACCGGCCACCAGTGGTACTGGTCCTACGAATATCCCGACAACGGCATCACCTTCGATTCGCTGATGCTGCCCCGCGAGGAGCTGGCCGCGAACGGCTATGCCGAGGACGAGTACCTGCTGGCCACCGACACCGCCGTGGTCGTGCCCGTCGGCCAGACCGTCCTGCTGCAGGTGACCGCCAGCGACGTGATCCATTCCTGGACCATCCCCGCCTTCGCGGTGAAGCAGGACGCGGTTCCCGGGCGCATCGCCCAGGCCTGGTTCAGCGTCGAGCAAGAAGGCACCTATTTCGGCCAGTGCAGCGAGCTGTGCGGCATCAACCACGCCTACATGCCGATCGTCGTCAAGGCCGTCAGCCCCGAGGTCTATGCGGCCTGGGTGGCCGAGCAGGGCGGCACCATGGGCGAGGAACCCGCGCCGACCGCGGCTCTGGCCCCCGAGGCCAAGGTGGAGCTGGCCCGCGCCGAGTGACCCGGCAGACCGAAACACCCACCCGCGCCGGCAATCACGCCGACGCGGGCCAGGCATGAGAAGTGCAGGCGCGATGACCGATATCAACGCATATGACACCACCCCCGAGGCCGAGTTCGGCGATTTCGTCGCCCTGCTCAAGCCGCGGGTCATGTCGCTGGTGGTGTTCACCGCCTTCGTCGGCCTGGTCGTGGCGCCCGTGGACGTCCATCCCTTCATCGCCTTCTGCTCGGTCCTGTTCATCGCCCTGGGCGGGGGCGCGTCGGGCGCGCTGAACATGTGGTACGACCGCGACATCGACGCGGTGATGAACCGCACCCAGAGCCGCCCGATCCCGTCGGGCCGGGTCGAGGAGGGCGCGGCCCTGGGCCTGGGCCTGGTGCTGGCGGTCATCTCGGTGATGATGCTGGGGCTGGTCGCGAACTGGTTCGCGGCGGGCTTCCTGGCCTTCACGATCTTCTTCTACGCCGTCGTCTACACCGTCTGGCTGAAACGCTGGACCCCGCAGAACATCGTCATCGGCGGGGCCGCCGGCGCCTTCCCCCCGATGATCGGATGGGCCTGCGCTACGGGCGGCATCGGCATCGAATCGCTGCTGATGTTCGCGCTGATTTTCTTCTGGACGCCGCCCCACTTCTGGGCGCTGGCGCTGTTCATGAAGGAGGACTACCACAAGGCCGGCGTGCCGATGCTGACCGTGACCCATGGCCGGCAGGCCACGCGCCGCCACATCTTCGCCTATACGCTGGTGCTGGCGCCCTTCGCCCTGTGGCTGGGCCTGACCTCCATCGGCGGGCCGCTCTACATGGCGGTGGCGGTGGTGCTGAACGTGGCCTTCATCCGCGGCGGCTGGCAGATCCTGCGCCGCAGCGAGGAGGCCGCCATCGCCGACGGCTACGCCGTGGAAAAGCGTGTCTTCAAGCTGTCGCTGGCCTATCTGTTCCTGCATTTCCTGGCCCTGATGGTCCAGGGCTGGATGGGGGGCTGGTGATGGCGCTACGCACCGAACATCCGATCCACGGCCGCCGCCGGTCGCGCAACATCGGTCTGGGCATCGTGCTGGTCGGCTTCGTCGCGCTGGTCTTTGCGCTGACCGTGGTCAAGGTCCGGCAGGGCGGCCTGATGGAGGGGTTCGACCACCAGCCCCGCGTGTCGCTGACGCCTGCGGAACCCGCCGCCGCGCCGACCCGGACACCCGCAGAGGAGGTTCAGCAATGAAACGTCTCAGCCCCGAGGGCCGCACCGTCGCCATGCTGCTGGGCGTCGTCGTGACGATGGGCGCGCTGGCCTGGGCCGCGGTGCCCTTCTACGACTGGTTCTGCCGGGTGACCGGGTTCGGGGGCACGACGCAGGTCTCGGACAGCGCCTCCGACGAGATCCTGGACGAGGTCGTGCGCGTGCGCTTCGACGCCAATACCGACCAGAACCTGGGCTGGACCTTCCGGCCGATGCAGACCCGCATGGACCTGAAGATCGGCGAGAGCGGGCTGGCCTTCTACGAGGCGGTGAACACCTCCGACGTGCCGCTGACCGGGACGGCCAGCTACAACGTCGCGCCCGAGGTTTCGGGATACTACTTCATCAAGGTCGAGTGCTTCTGCTTCCAAGAGCAGACGCTGCAGCCCGGAGAGCGGGTGGAGATGCCGGTCAGCTTCTACGTCGATCCCGAGCTGGTGCAGGACCGCGACGCGGGCCATGTCCGCGACATCACGCTGTCCTACACCTTCCACCGGACCGAGCCGCGCAGCGCCGCGCTTGACTCCGATGCGACCGACACCATCAACTGAGACGAATACACGAGGGAGCCGACGGGGATCCGATCATGGCGCACGCTAAGAACCACGACTATCATATCCTGCCGGCCTCGGTCTGGCCCTTCCTGTCCGCGGTGGCGGTCTTCGTCATGCTGTTCGGCGCGGTCGCCTGGATGTCGGGCGAGGTGACACTGGCAGGCGCGCCGATCACCGGACCCTGGATGTTCGGCATCGGCTTGGTCGCGACCTGCTATGTCGCCTTTGCCTGGTGGGCCGACATGGTCCGCGAGGCCGAGCAGGGCGATCACACCCCGGTCGTGCGCATCGGCCTGCAATACGGCTTCATCCTGTTCGTGATGTCCGAGGCGATGCTGTTCGTGTCGCTGTTCTGGAACTTCATCAAGCACGCCATGTATCCGATGGGCGAGAACAGCCCCATCACCGACGGCGTCTGGCCGCCCGCGGGCATCGAGACCTTCGACCCCTGGCACCTGCCCTTCATCAACACGCTGATCCTGCTGCTGTCTGGCGTGGCCGTGACCTGGGCGCACCATGCCTGGGCGCATGAGGGCGACCGCCGCACCACCATCAACGGCCTGATCGTCGCGGTGGGCCTGGGCGTCCTCTTCACCGCGCTGCAGGCCTACGAATACAGCCACGCGGCCTTCGGTCTGGCCGACACGGCCTATGCCTCGGCCTTCTACATCGCGACGGGCTTCCACGGCCTGCACGTCATCATCGGCACGATCTTCCTGGCCGTCTGCCTGCTGCGCTTCCAGAAGGGGCAGATGACCCGCGACCAGCATCTGGGGTTCGAGGCCGCGGCCTGGTACTGGCACTTCGTCGACGTGATCTGGCTGGTGCTGTTCGCCGTGATCTATGTCTGGGGCAGCTGATCCCCGATCCTGACCGATCCAGGCGCGCGGGGGCTTTCTCCGCGCGTTTTTCGTTCGTCCGACCCCGGAGCGCCCATGCGCCGCTATCTGTTCCCCCTGATCCTCGGCATCGCCGGCTGCGCCGTCCTGATCCAGCTGGGCCTGTGGCAGCTGGACCGCCGCGCCTGGAAGGAGGGGATGCTGGAGGAGATCACCGCCGGCATCCAGGCCCCGCCCGTGCCGCTGCCCGCGGCCATCGACCCGTCGATGAAGTACCTGCCCGTGACCGTCAGCGGCACCACCACCGGGGCCGAGATCGACGTGCTGTCCCACACCCGCGACCAAGGCGCGGGCTATCAGGTCGTGTCGCGCTTCATCACCGATGACGGGCGCGCGATCCTGCTGGACCGGGGCTTCGTCCCGCAGGAGGCGCGCAGGCTGGAGCGTCCGCCGGTCCGGCTGGACGTCGTGGGCAACCTGCACTGGCCGCAGGATGCCAGCAGTTCGACCCCTGCGCCGAACCTGGACGAGAACATCTGGTTCGCCCGCGACGTGGACGCCATGGCCGCGTCGCTGGACACGCTGCCCGTCCTGGTCGTGGCCAGCGCGGTTCAGGGCGACAACCAGGGCGCCCGTCCCATCCCCGTCGCCATCGAGGGGATTCCCAACAACCACCTGTCCTATGCGGTGCAGTGGTTCCTGATCGCGGCCACCTGGGCGGTGATGACACTGGCGCTGATCTGGCGTATCAGGCAGCGCAGCTACTGAAGGATTTCCGATGCGTTACGTCTCGACGCGGGGCCAGGCCCCGGTGCTGAATTTCGAACAGGCCATGCTGTCGGGGCTGGCGCGCGACGGGGGCCTGTACCTGCCCGAGACGATCCCGGCCTTCAAGGGGCTGGAGCAGCTGGACGGCCTCTCCTACGAGGAGGTCGCCTTCCGCGTGGTGCGCCCCTTCACCGGCGACAGCTTCACCGATGCCGAGCTGCGCGGCGCCATCGAGCGCGCCTATGCGCGCATCAGCCATGACGCCCGCGCGCCGCTGGTGCAGCTGGCCCCCGGCCATCACCTGCTGGAGCTGTTCCACGGCCCCACGCTGGCCTTCAAGGATTTCGCGATGCAGCTGATCGCGCAGCTGTTCCAGATCGCCCTGGCGCGGTCGGGCCAGCGGATCACCATCGTGGGCGCCACCTCGGGCGACACCGGATCGGCCGCGATCGAGGCCTTCCGCGGCATCGACAATGTGGACGTGTTCATCATGTACCCGCATGGCCGTGTGTCCGAGGTCCAGCGCCGCCAGATGACCACGCCCCCCGCCGCCAATGTCCATGCGCTGGCCGTGACCGGGCATTTCGACGACTGCCAGGCGCGTCTGAAGGACCTGTTCAACGACCATGCCTTCCGCGACGGGGTGGGGCTTGCGGGCGTGAACAGCATCAACTGGGCCCGCGTCGTGGCGCAGATCGTCTATTACTTCACCGCGACCGCGTCGCTTGGCATGCGGCCCACCGATTTCTGCGTGCCGACGGGCAATTTCGGCGACATCTTCGCAGGCTCGATCGCGCGCCAGATGGGCCTGCCGATCCGCCGCCTTATCGTCGCCACGAACCAGAATGACATCCTGCACCGCGCGCTGAGCAGCGGCGAATACCGCATGGGCGAGGTCGAACCGTCGATCAGCCCTTCGATGGACATCCAGGTCAGCTCGAACTTCGAACGCGCGCTGTATCTGGCCTATGGCCAGGACGCGGGCGCGATCCGGCAGCTGATGGAGGAGCTGAAGCAGGGCGGCTTTGCGATCAGCCAGGGCGCGCTGGAGGCCCTGCGCGAGCAATATGCCTCGGGCCGCGTCTCCGAGGAGGAGACGCTGGAGACGATCCGCGCCATGCGCGAGCGGACCGGAGAGATCCTCTGCCCGCACAGCGCCGTGGGCGTCGCCGTGGCCGAGCGCCATCTGGAGCCCGGCGTGCCGATGGTCACGCTGGCCACCGCGCATCCGGCCAAGTTCCCCGATGCGGTGGAACGCGCCATCGGGGTCCGCCCCGGCCTGCCGCCGCATATGGCGGACCTCTACGACCTGCCCGAGCGCCTGACCCGGGTTGAAAACGACGTGGACGCGCTTAAGTCCCTGATCCTTGAACGGAGGACCGCGTGAGCCAAGACCCCACCCCGCGCCTGACCACGCTGCCCAACGGGCTGCGCATCGTGACCCGGCAGATGCCCGGCCTGCATTCGGCGGCCCTGGGCATCTGGGTGGCGGCGGGCGGCAGGAACGAGCGCGCCGACCAGAACGGCATCGCGCATTTCCTGGAGCACATGGCCTTCAAGGGCACCGCGACCCGCAGCGCGCTGCAGATCGCGGAGGCGATCGAGGATGTGGGCGGCTATATCAACGCCTATACCTCGCGCGATGCGACGGCCTATTACGTCCGCGTGCTGGAGGATGACGTCGATCTGGCCTTCGACGTGATCAGCGACATCGTCCTGAACCCCGTCTTTGACGCGCGCGAGATCGAGGTCGAGCGCGGCGTGATCCTGCAGGAGATCGGGCAGGCGCTGGACACGCCCGACGACATCATCTTCGACTGGTTGCAGGAGGCCGCCTATCCGGACCAGCCGATGGGCCGCACCATCTTGGGCCCGGCCGAGCGGGTCAGCAGCTTCGGCCGCGCCGATTTGGCGGGCTTCGTGGCCGAGAATTACGGCCCCGGCCAGATGGTCGTGGCCGCCGCCGGATCGGTCGATCACGACCGCATCGTGCGCTTGGCCGAGAAGGTTCTGGGCCATATCGCGCCGCGCCCGCAGGCCGTACGCGAAGGCGCGCGCTGGCAGGGCTTGGAGAGCCGCACGGTGAAGCCCTTGGAGCAGGCGCATTTCGCGCTGGCGCTGGAGGGGCCGGGCTATCTGGCGCCCGATTTCTATGCGGCGCAGATCTTCTCATCGGCGCTTGGCGGGGGGATGTCGTCGCGTCTGTTCCAGAAGATCCGCGAGGAGCGGGGGCTGTGCTACACGATCTTCGCGCAGTCGGGCTTCCATGACGATACCGGCATGCTGACCATCTATGCCGGCACCGGGGCCGAGGATCTGGGCGATCTGGCCACCCTGACCATCGACGAGATCAAGCGCGCGACCGAGGACATGACCGAGGCCGAGATCGCCCGCGCCAAGGCTCAGCTGCGCGCGGGCCTGCTGATGGGGCTGGAAAGCCCCTCGGGCCAGGCCGAACGCATGGCGCGCAGCCTGGCGATCTGGGGCCGGGTGCCCGACGCCGCCGAGGTGGCCGAGCGGGTCGCCGCCGTGACCGCCGCCGATGTGCGGGCGCATGCGGAACAGATGCTGGCCAATGCCCGGCCGGCGTTGGCGCTCTACGGCCCGGTCGGCGCGGCCCCCTCGCGCGAGGCCTTGGCCGAGAGGCTTGCCGCATGATCCTGGCGCGGCGCCGTGCCCTTCGGTTGGACGCCGAACGCATCGCGCTGCGCCTGCCGCTCCATTCCGACTTCGCCGCCTGGCGGGCGCTGCGCGACGAAAGCCGCGATTTCCTGACGCCGTGGGAGCCGGTCTGGTCGCCCGACCACCTGTCGCGCAAGAGCTTCACCAACCGCGTCTATTGGGCGGCCCGGTCGGCGCGGGCGGGGACGGCCTTTCCGCTGTTCCTGGTCCATCGCGACGGCACGCTCTTGGGCGCGATCACGCTGGACAACATCCGCCGCGGACCCGCTCAGTCGGGGACCATCGGATACTGGATCGGACAGCAGCACACGCGGCAGGGCTTCATGCGCGAGGCGATCGGGGCGCTGGTGCACCACGCCTTCACCACGCTGGACCTGAGCCGGATCGAGGCCGCCTGCCTGCCCGAGAACGCCGCATCGCGCGGCGTGCTGGAGCGGTCGGGCTTCAAGTATGAGGGCGTGGCCCAGAGCTATCTTCAGATCGGCGGGCGCTGGCGGAACCATGTGCTTTACGCCAATCTCCGCGGCGACCGCCGCGGCAGGACCGAGGTGCGATGATGCTGACCCAAGCCGATGACCGTCTGGCCGCCCTGCTGCCCGAGGGCGTGCTGCGCGACCCCGCGCCGCACTATACCGAGGAGCCGCGCGGCCGCTATCACGGGCGGGCGGGTCTGGTCGCGGCCCCGCGCGACGTTCAGGAATGCGCCGCCGTGATCCGCGCCTGCGCGGCGCTGCGCGTGCCGGTCGTGCCGCGCGGGGGCGGCACCGGGCTGGTCGGCGGGCAGATCATGCCCGACGGACCCGCGCCCCTGATCCTGTCGCTGGAGCGCATGACCGCCATCCGGGCCTGTCACCCGGAGGAGGGCGTGATGATCGCCGAAACGGGCGTGACGCTGCAGGCCGCGCGGGACGCCGCCGCAGGTGTGGGGCGGCAGTTCCCGCTGTCGCTGGCCTCTCAGGGGTCGGCCCAGATCGGCGGGGTGCTGTCCACGAATGCGGGGGGCGTGAACGTGCTGCGATACGGCAATGCGCGCGCGCTGTGCCTGGGGCTGGAGGCGGTGCTGCCCGACGGCTCGGTGATGCACGACCTGAAGCGCCTGCGGAAGGACAATACCGGATACGACCTGCGCGACCTGCTGATCGGGGCGGAGGGGACCTTGGGCATCATCACCGCCGCATCGCTGGTCCTGGCCCCGGTGCCGGCGGAGACGGGCGTCGCGATGCTGGTCGTGGACACTCCCGCCGCCGCCCTGTCGCTGCTGTCGCTGGCGCAGGCGCGGATGGCGGGCGGCGTCACGGCCTTCGAGCTGATCTCGGGCCAGAGCCTGCATTTCTTGGACGCGGCCTTTCCCGACATGCGCCAGCCCTTCGAGGCGCGCCCCGACTGGCTGGTGCTGATCGAGGTCGGCCTGCCTGCGGGCCTCTCGGCCGATGCGGCGCTGGAGGGGCTGTTTGTCGCGGGGTCCGAGGCCGGTCTGGTTCATGACGGCGTCATCGCGCAGTCGGGTCAGCAGGGCGCGGACCTCTGGGCGCTGCGCGAGCATATTCCGCTGGCCAACCGCCATGTCGGCGCGATCGCCAGCCATGACATCAGCCTGCCTTTGTCCGAGGTCGCCCGGTTCATCGACGATGCCGGGGCCTGGCTGGCGGGGCAGGGGGACATGCGCGTCAACTGCTTCGGCCATCTGGGCGACGGCAACCTGCATTACAACCTGTTCCCGGCGGCGGGCCGGAGCCGCGACGACTATGAGACCGTCCGCCGCGACCTGTCGCGCAGGCTGCACGAGATGGTCGTGGCGCGGGGCGGGTCGTTCTCGGCCGAGCATGGGGTCGGGCGTCTGAAGGCCGCCGATCTGGCACGGTGGGGCGATCCGGCGCGGCTGGCCGCGATGCGGGCCATCAAGGGGGCGCTGGACCCCCTTGGCATCATGAACCCCGGCGCGGTCCTGGCCTAGGCGCCTTCGAAGTCGCAGAGCGCATGGACCGGCATGTCCATGCCCTCCAGCACCTTGCGCCCGCCCAGTTCCGCCAGGTCGATGACGAAGGCGCAGCCGATGACCTCGGCGCCCAGCCTGCGGCACAGCGTGATCGCCGCCGCCGCCGTGCCGCCGGTGGCCAGCAGGTCGTCCACGATCAGGACCTTCTCTTCGGGCTTCAGGGCGTCGTCATGGATCTCCATGATCGCCTCGCCATATTCCAGCTGATAGGCCTCGGAGATGACGGTGCCGGGCAGTTTGCCCTTCTTGCGGATCGGCACGAAGCCGGTGGACAGCTGATGCGCCACCGCGCCGCCCAAGATGAAGCCGCGCGCCTCAAGGCCCACGACCTTGTCGATACGGGTCCCCGCATAGGCATGCAGGATCTGGTCCACCGCCATGCGGAATCCGCGTGCATCAGCGAACAGCGTTGTCACGTCGCGGAAGATGATTCCCTCATGCGGGAAGTCGTGGATCGAGCGGACATAGTCCTTGACGGTGCGGCTCATGTGGGGCGGTCCATTTCGAAAAGATCGGTCACGGCGGCATAGTCTTTGTAGCCGAGGCGCGCAATCCAGCCGCCCGCAGCCCGCGGATCGAACCGCCCGTCCACCACGCAGTCGTCGCGCATATGGATGCCGGTCACCACGCCGAAGACCGCGAAATTCGCCTGACCGGCCAGCGGCACGATCTGGGTCATGCGGCATTCCAGCGCCGCCGCCGCCCCCGCCACGCGCGGACAGTCGATGGTGGTGCAAGGTGCCGCCTCGATCCCGGCGGCGGCGAATTCGCTGGTCCCGGCGGGCAGGGGGGCCGAGGTCGCGTTGACCGCGTCGCGCAGATCGCCCGTGGCGATGTTCACGCAGAAGACCCCCGTCTCGATGATCTGGGCCACGCTGTCCTTTGTGCCGGGCCGGTCGCCCTTGGACCCGGTCGAGGCGAACATCACCTGCGGCGGTACATAAGCCACCGCGTTGAAGAAGGAATAGGGCGCGAGGTTGTCGCCCTTCGACCCGCGGGTCGAGATCCAGCCGATCGGGCGCGGCGCGATGATGGCGTTGAAGGGGTTGTGCGGCAGGCCGTGTCCGGCTTCGGGGCGATAGAACATGGGCGGCCTCCTGATGGCGTTCGGGCGCCAACCTGCCCCGGATTTTCCTGCGGTGCAATGTTTCGCACGGTGTCCACCCGTGCTAAAGGCCCGCGCGACAGCAAGGAGGCGCGATGTTCGAGATCTGCCCCGAAACCCCCGCGGACGAGCCCGAGGTCGAGGGCCTCTATGACCTGTGCTTTGCGCCGGGCAGGACGGCTCTGTCCTCCTACCGGCTGCGCGACGGGGTGGCGCGGGTGGCGCCGCTGTGCCTGCTGCTGCGCAATTCGGCGGGCGTCCTTCTGGCCGCGATCCGTTACTGGCCGGTGCGCGTCGCGGGGCGGCGGGTGCTGCTTCTGGGACCCATCGCGGTGCATCCGACTGCGCAGGGCGAGGGCCTGGGCGGGCTGCTGATGCGCGACAGCCTGGCGCGGGCGCGCGAGATGGGCTTCGGCCGGGTCCTCTTGGTGGGGGACGCGCCCTATTACGGGCGGTTCGGGTTCCGCAAGCTTGACGATGTCGTGATGCCGCCGCCCACGAACCCCGATCGGGTCCTGGGGCTGGAACTCCGGCCCGGGGCCTGGGTTGGTGTCGCGGGGCCGGTGGCACGCGACCTGGAGCCGCTGCCCCACAGATCCGGATCCGCATCGGACGCCTGCCGTCCGGCACCTCATCCGCAAAGGCCCTCCGATGAAAGAACCGATGCCCCTTGTTCTTCCGCCGATCACTGATCCGCTGATTCACGCGCAGATCGACCGCCTGGCGATGCGTTATCTGGCTGCGTCCGGGCCGGGGATGAAGGTGATGGAGCGCGTGGGCGACGGCGCCGAAGGCCTGATCGCGCGGCTGCCGACCTTCGTGCGCGCGCGTCTGGATGGGGTGACGCAGGCGGCGTTGATGCGGGCCTTCGGCGCGGCCAGCCGGTCGCGCAAGGTGGTGCGCGATCGCGGCGACTGGTTCAACCGCATGGCCTCCACGGTCAGCGGGGCTGCGGGCGGGGTCGGCGGCTTCGTCGGCGCGCTGGTCGAGCTGCCCTTCACCGTGACGCTGCTGCTGCGCGCGATGCTGGACATCGCCGCCGAACACGGCTTCGACCCCGAGAGCGAGGAGGTGCGGGTCGAATGCCTGCGCATCTTCGCCGCCGCCGGTCCCATGGCCGAGGATGACCAGACCGATCTGGGCCTTCTGGCTGCGCGCCTGTCGGTCACCGGCCAGACGGTGCAGAGCCTGGTCAGCAAGGTCGCGCCCCGCCTGTCGATCTCTCTCGGCCAGAAGATGGCCGCGCAGGCCGCGCCCGTCTTCGGGGCTGTGGTCGGCGCTTCGATCAACTACGTCTTCGCGCGCTATTATCAGGAACTGGCTCGGGTGCATTTCGGCCTGATGCGCCTCTCGGTCGAGACCGGCCTGCCGCGCGAGGCCCTGACCGAGGCCCTACGCCTCTCGATCCAGCGTCAGATACCCGCACCTCGCTGACCCCGCTGTTCTGCGGTGAGCGGGGGGTCCGGGGGGCGGCAGGCCCCCCGGCCCGTCGCGGGACGCAGGTCAGCCGTCCTCCGCGTCCAGCGCCAGTGCCGTGGCCGTGGTCGGCAGGTCGTCGGTGCTCAACGGTCCCGAGGGTCGCGCCAGACGCGCCTTCGTCACCCAGTACAGCCGTTCCTGCGCGCGGGTGATCGCGACATAAGTCAGCCGCTTCCACAGCGGCACCCCGGCCTCGGACCGGTTCGACCAGGCCGCCGCGCTGATGTCCGGGCCAAAGACCTGCACTTCTTGCCACTGGCTGCCCTGCGCCTTGTGGATCGTCACTGCCGCCCCGTGCAGGAAGGCCGCCCCCATCCGCGCCGCATAGGGGATGAAGGGCTCCTCCTCGTCCGGCATCTCGATCTTGACGATGCTGGCGGCGGACAGCCGCGGGTCCTCCGCCCCGATCACGTGCAGCCGCGAGAAGCCCGGCTTGCGCCCCGGTCCCAGATAGACGACCTGGGCGCCCTTGATCAGGCCGCGCGCCTCCAGATCGATCCGCTTCTTGCGATGCTTCAGCGGCAGCTCCAGCCCGTCGCAGATCAGCGGCTCTCCGGGCAAAAGCGCATCCCCCGGCGCGCCGAAGGCCGTGCGGAAGGCGTGGATCAGCCGGATGCGCGTCGCGTTGCGCCAGACCAGCACCGGGCTGCGCGCCATCAGGTCGCTCTCCACCCGCTCGGCCCAGACCACGCGGTCGTCCTTCCGTGCCGCCGCGCGGATCATCCCCTCGAACGCGTCGAAGCCCAGCTGATCGTCGGCCAGCGCATGGGCCAGGTCCAGGATCGGGCTGTCGTCGGCCTGGCGGTGGATGCGGTTCAGCATCAGCCGCTGCGGCGCGGCCAGCTTGTCGAACACCATCTCTCCGGACTGACCCACCGGGGCCAGCTGCGCCGGATCGCCGAACAGGACCAGCACCGGAAAGATCTCGCGCAGGTCCTCGAACTGCTTCTCGTCCAGCATCGAGGCCTCGTCGATCAGCCCGACATCCAGGCCCTCCTCGCGCCGGGTCCAGCCGCGGATGAAGTCCGACCCGCGCAGCCCCGCCGTGGCCAGGGCGCCCGGGATCGACGCGTTCTGGTCGTAGAAGGCCTTGGCCCGGTCCAGCGCCTGGTCAGACAGGTCCTCGATCACCGGGCGCTCGGCGCTGCCGGTCAGCCATTCGGCGATCTTCTCGTATTGCGGGTCATAGACGGGGGTGTACAGGATCCGGTGAATCGTGGTGGCCGGCACGCCGCGCATGCGCAGCACGAAGGCCGCCTTGTTGGTGGGCGCCAGAATCGCAACGCTGCGTCGGTCCTTGCGGCGGCGCCCCTCGTAATCGGGGCTGATCAGCTCGACCCCGGCCTCCAGCAGGGCCTTGGTGATCATCGACAGCATCAGCGTCTTGCCCGAACCGGCCTTGCCGATCACCGCCATCACCCGACCTTTACCCGACTGGGGCGGATGCAGCTCCTCTGCGATAATGTCGATGCCGGCGGCGGCAAAGGTCTCGGCCAGGGTATCCCAGGCATCGGCCTGATCGGCGGACAGGGGCGGGGCGGGGGTGCTCATGCCTGTCCCATAGCCTGCCCGGGCCGAAAGGCAAAGGCCGCGCAACTTTTCCGCCCCGGCCACCGTGCCTGCGGGCGCCCCCACAGGAGAGACGCGATGATCGAACTGTTCTTCGTCACCTGCCTTCTGGCCGACCCCCAGCGCTGCACCGACCACAGCCTGCTGTTCGAGGAGCAGAACGGCCTCTTCACCTGCATGCTGCAGAGCCAGAACGAGCTGGCGAAATGGATCGCCACGCATCCGGCCGAACAGGTGCGCGAATGGAAATGCCGTCGCGCCGGCGAGGGTGACCGCAAGGCGTGATGCGCAGGACCGGTCCGTTGTCATGCGGTGGGCGGGGGGTCCGGGGGGCGGCAGGCCCCCCGGCACGTCGCGGGACGCAGGTCAGCGCCGGCCGGCCTCCAGCGCATCCTCAAAGGTGCGCAGCCCGGTCCGCGGCGATTGGACCAGCACCGCCATGTTGCCCGGCTTGTGCTGGTTGCGCAGCATCATCATGTGCGCGGCCGGGATCTCGGCCCAGGGGAAGACCTCGGACATGCAGGGGTCCAGGCGCCGCTCCAGCATCAGCTTGTTCGCGGCGCTGGCCTGCTTCAGATGCGCGAAATGCGACCCCTGGATGCGCTTCTGATGCATCCACAGGTACCGCACGTCAAAGGTGCAGTTGAACCCGGTCGTCCCCGCGCAGATCACCACCATGCCGCCCTTCTTGCAGACCAGGGTGCTGACCGGGAAGGTCGCCTCGCCCGGATGCTCGAAGACGATGTCCACGTTGTTGCCCTTGCCGGTGATGTCCCAGATCGCCGCGCCGAACTTGCGCGCCTCGTTGAACCACTCCTTGTATTCCGGCGTGTTCACCGTGGGCAGCTGCCCCCAGCAGCGGAATTCCTTGCGGTTGATGACCCCTTTCGCGCCCAGCCCCATGACGAAGTCGCGCTTGTCCTCCTCGCTGATGACGCCGATGGCATTGCCGCCCGCCGCGTTGATCAGCTGGATCGCATAGGAGCCCAAGCCCCCCGACGCGCCCCAGACCAGGACGTTCATGCCCGGCTTCAGCTCGTGCGGCTCGTGCCCGAACAGCATCCGATAGGCGGTGGCCAGGGTCAGCGTATAGCAGGCCGATTCTTCCCAGGTCAGGTGGCGCGGCCGGGGCATCAGCTGCTGGGCCTGCACGCGGGTGAACTGGGCAAAGCTGCCGTCCGGCGTCTCGTATCCCCAGATCCGCTGCGTGGGCGAATACATCGGGTCGCCGCCGTTGCAATGCTCGTCATCGCCGTCGTCCTGGTTGCAATGGATGACGACCTCGTCCCCGACCTTCCAGCGCTTGACCTTGTCGCCCACGGCCCAAACGATGCCGGACGCGTCCGATCCGGCGATGTGATAGGGCTGCTTGTGCACGTCGAACATGCTGATCGGCTTGCCCAGACCCGCCCAGATCCCGTTGTAGTTGACGCCCGCCGCCATCACCAGGACCAGCACCTCGTTGCTGTCGATGGCGGGGGTGTCCACGACCTCCAGCTGCATGGCCTGATCGGGCTCTCCTTGCCTCTCGCGGCGGATCGCCCAGGCATGCATCCGCGCGGGGACATGGCCCAGAGGCGGCATCTCTCCGACCTCATAGAGGTCTTTGACGGGCGCATTGTAGGGCGCGATCGGGGTCGGTGCGTCGAGGGCCATCTGCTTCTCCTGTCCAGTGCCGCAGCGCAGAATCAATGCGCCTGATGAGGCGGTGATACAATCATGAAAGCAACAATGCAACCGCAATAGATATTTATGCGCAACAAAGTTTCTGACGCGCTGCAGCATCCGCCGCGCTGCGGCGAATTGACGGCGCAGTTTTGTATCTATAAGCAGAATGAAGCAGAAATATTCTTGCGGAGAGACTTTATGGCCGACAAGGACAAGCCCTGGCTGTTCCGCACCTATGCGGGTCATTCCACGGCGGCGAAATCGAACGCGCTCTATCGCACGAACCTGGCCAAGGGGCAGACCGGCCTGTCGGTTGCGTTCGATCTGCCGACCCAGACCGGCTATGACAGCGACCACATCCTGGCGCGGGGCGAGGTCGGCAAGGTCGGCGTGCCCATCTGCCATCTGGGCGACATGCGCGCGCTGTTTGACCGGATCCCGCTGGAGCAGATGAACACCTCCATGACGATCAACGCGACCGCGCCGTGGCTGTTGTCGCTGTACATCGCGGTAGCCGAGGAGCAGGGGGCCGATGTCACCCGTCTGCAGGGGACGGTCCAGAACGACCTGATCAAAGAATACCTGTCGCGCGGGACCTATATCTGCCCGCCGAAGCCGTCCTTGGCGATGATCACCGACATCGCGGCCTATACCCGGCAGCATCTGCCGAAATGGAACCCGATGAACGTCTGCTCCTATCATCTGCAGGAGGCGGGGGCGACGCCCGAGCAGGAGCTGTCCTATGCGCTGGCCACCGCCATCGCGGTGCTGGACGACCTGAAGGGCAAGGTGCCGGCGGAGAGCTTCCCCGAGATGGTCGGGCGGATCAGCTTTTTCGTCAACGCGGGCATCCGCTTCGTCACCGAGCTGTGCAAGATGCGCGCCTTCACCGAGCTGTGGGACGAGATCACCCGCGACCGATACGGCATCGCCGAGGAGAAGTACCGCCGCTTCCGCTACGGTGTGCAGGTCAACAGCCTGGGCCTGACCGAGCAGCAGCCCGAGAACAACGTCTATCGCATCCTGCTGGAGATGCTGGCCGTCACGCTGTCCAAGAACGCCCGCGCCCGCGCGGTGCAGCTGCCCGCCTGGAACGAGGCCCTGGGCCTGCCCCGACCCTGGGATCAGCAATGGTCGCTGCGGATGCAGCAGATCCTGGCCTACGAGACCGACCTGCTGGAATACGGCGACCTGTTCGACGGAAACCCGGTCATCGCGGCGCGGGTCGAGGCGCTGAAGCAGGGTGCGCGCGAGGAGCTGGCGGCGCTGGACGGGATGGGCGGCGCGATCGCGGCGATCGACTACATGAAGGCCCGGCTGGTCGAGTCGAATGCCGCCCGTCTGGGGCGGATCGAGACGAACGAGACGGTCGTGGTCGGCGTCAACCGCTGGCAGCAGGCCGAGCCGTCGCCGCTGACGGCGGGGGATGGCGGGATCATGACCGTCGATCCGGCGGTCGAGGCTGACCAGATCGCCCGGCTGAACGCCTGGCGCGGGACCCGCGACGAGGGGGCCGTAGAGGCCGCCCTCGCCGCGCTGCGCCTTGCGGCGCAGAGGGGCGACAACGTCATGCCGCCCTCCATCGCGGCGGCGCGGGCCGGGGTGACGACCGGCGAATGGGCGGGCGTGATGCGGGCGGTGCATGGCGAGTATCGCGGGCCGACCGGCGTCGCGCGCAGCCCGTCCAACCGCACCGAGGGGCTGGAGGAGATCCGCGAGGCGGTGGATGCGGTCAGCGCCCGCCTGGGGCGTCGGCTGAAGTTCCTGGTGGGCAAGCCGGGCCTGGACGGTCACTCCAACGGGGCCGAGCAGATCGCCGTCCGCGCGCGCGACTGCGGCATGGACATCACCTATGAGGGCATCCGCCTGACCCCCGAGGCCATCGTCGCCCGCGCGCAGGAGGAGGATGCCCATGTCGTCGGCCTTTCGATCCTGTCGGGCAGCCACCTGCCGCTGATCGAGGACCTGATGGCACGGATGCGGGCCGCGGGGCTGGGCCATGTGCCCGTGGTCGTGGGCGGCATCATTCCCGACGAGGACGCGGCGCGGCTGATGGCGATGGGGGTCGCGCGCGTCTATACGCCCAAGGATTTCCAGCTGAACACCATCATGATGGACATCGTGGGGCTGGCCGAACCGGGTGCGGCGGCGGCCTGACGCCCAAGGCGCGGAAACCGCCCGCCCCGAGTGAACCGGATCTCGGCCAAGCCGTTGACAGGGCTTGAGGAAAGGCCGCGTCATGACCCAGACCCCCGCGCGCGACAGCGCCATCGACCCGCTGCGCATCCTGCTGGCGCTGAGCGTCATCGCGCTGCATACCGGCTTCCCGGATGCCGCGCCGGCCTTGGTCAAGCAGGTGTTGTTCAACGGGCTCTATCGGCTGGCGGTGCCGGTCTTCGCGCTGATCTCGGGCTACTTCTTCCTGGCGGCGATGCGGGGCGGGCGGGCCGGGTCCTCCCTGCGGCGCATCGCGTCACTCTATGGGCTGTGGATGGTGATCTATCTGCCGATCTGGGGGCCGGACCTAACGGGGGCGTGGCACCTGATCCGCACGGTGGTCTTCGGCTATTTCCACCTGTGGTTCCTGCCGGGGCTGCTGGTCGGGGCGGTGCTGGTGGCGCTGATGCGTCGGCCGCTGCCCGTCGCCGTGGCGGCGGCGGCGATGGCCGCGACCGGGCTGACGCTGCAGGCACTGGTCCTGGCGGGGGTGGCCGACATCCCGCTGGACTATTACCGCAACGGGCTGTTCACGATCTTTCCGTTCTTCGCCTTGGGCTGGCTTCTGGCGCATGGCGTGCCGGAGCGGCTGCGCCGCCGCGCGCGGCTTCTGGCGGTGCTGGCGCTTTTGTCCGTGATGGTCGAGAGCCTGATCTGGCGTTGGATCGCCGGGGGCGGGTGGGGCGTCGACATGATGCTGTCGCTGCTGGTGGCCGCGCCGCTGCTGTTCCTGGCCGCGCAGGGCATCCATGGCCGGTGGGACGGCAAGCGCGCGGCCAGCACCGCGGCCTTCGTCTATTTCATCCATGTGATGATCATGATCTGCGCCAGCCGCTTCGGGCTGGAGGGCGATGCCAAGGCGCTGGCGATCATGGTGACCTGCCTGGGGATCGCCCTGTGGCTGGGCGCGCCGCGGCGCCGACCGATTCTGGCCTTCTTCACCTGACGCGCCAATGCAAGACGCCGCCCCGGAGGGCGGCGTCGCGGCAGTCGATGGCGGAAGGGCTCAGAAGCCCAGGCCCGCGTACTTCGACTTGAACTTGGAGACGCGGCCGCCCGCATCCATCAGGCGCGACGAGCCGCCGGTCCAGGCCGGGTGCGAGGTCGGGTCGATGTCCAGCGACATGGTCTCACCGTCCGAACCCCAGGTGGAGCGCGTCTGGTAGGTGGTGCCGTCGGTCATCTTGACCGAGATCATGTGATAGTCGGGGTGGATGTCTTTTTTCATGGCGTGACCTCGGCTCAGGCTTTCGCGTCCGACAGGGGACGGTAGTTGGTCTTCTCGACGATGCGGGCCGACTTGCCGCGACGATCGCGCAGATAGTACAGCTTGGCGCGACGGACCTTGCCGCGACGCACGACCTCGATCGAATCGATGTTGGTCGAATACAGCGGGAACACGCGCTCCACGCCTTCGCCGAAGCTGATCTTGCGGACCGTGAAGCTGGCCGCGATGGTCGCGCCGCCACGGCGCGAGATGCACACGCCTTCGTAGTTCTGGACGCGGGTGCGGGTGCCCTCGGTCACCTTGTAGCCGACACGGATGGTGTCGCCGGCCTTGAAATCGGGGATCTTCTTGCCGAGTTCGGCAATCTGCTCGGCTTCGAGCTGTGCGATCAGGTTCATCGCTTGGGTTCCTCTGTCTGCTCGCGGTGGTTCCGCGATTGGTCTGATGCGCCCGAGCGCTGTCGGTCCTTTGCCGGGTCCACATGCGTCTCCGCATATGCCCGCCACAGATCGGGGCGGCGTTCCTTGGTCAGCCTCTCGGCCTCACCGGCCCGCCAGGCGGCGATGGCGGCATGATTACCCGACAGCAGGACCGGCGGGATCTCGCGACCATCCCAAAGGGCGGGCTTGGTGAACTGCGGCGCTTCCAGGAGACCCCGATTGCCGATGGAAAAGGATTCCTCGGCCAGGGAATCATGATTGCCCAGCACGCGCGGTATAAGCCGGACCGTCGCATCGATCAAGACCTGAGCGGCGATCTCTCCGCCGGTCAGGACATAATCGCCGATGCTGACCTCCTCGACGCCATGGGCGTCCAGGACGCGCTGGTCGATGCCCTCGAACCGGCCGCAGATCAGCGTGACTCCGGGGCCCTGGGCCAGGGTGCGGGCGCGGGCCTGGGTCAGCGGCTTGCCGCGCGGCGACATGTAGATGACCGGCAGACCGGCGCCCGCCTCGCGCAGCGCCGCGTCCAGGACGTCGGGGCGGATCACCATGCCCGCGCCGCCGCCCGCGGGCGTGTCGTCCACGTTGCGGTGCCGGCCGATGCCGTGCTCGCGCAGCGCGATCGTCTCGAGGTTCCACAGCCCCTGCGCCAGCGCCTTGCCGGTCAGCGACAGGCCCAGGATGCCGGGAAATGCCTCGGGGAACAGGGTGACGATGCGCGCGGTCCAGGCACCCGCGACCTGCGGCTCGTCCATCAGGACGCGCGGGCGCAGGCTGGGCCGGATGGCCAGCCGCCCGTGCGACCGGGGGGTGGGCGTGTCGGTCATGCGGGTGCGTCCGGGTCGTCGCCCAGCTCTGCGGGCGGGTCCGCCACGATGCGGCGGGCGGTCAGATCGACGGTCGGCACCACGGCGCGGGTGAAGGGCAGCATCAGGCTGCGGCTTGCGCCCACGATCTCCAGGATGTCACCCGCGCCATGATCGAAGATCGCGCGCACCCGGCCCAGGGGGGCGCCGCCGGTATCGACGACCTCCAGCCCAATCAGGTCGGCATGATAGAATTCGTCGTCGGGCAGCGACGGCAGCACCGACCGCGGCACCCACAGCGTCACGCCGCGCAGGGCCTCGGCCTCCTCGCGGGTCGAGACGCCGTCGATGCGCGCGCCCAGCCCGCCGGTGACCGGGCGGGTTAGGTGGATGGTGAAGCGGCGGCCGCCGTCCTCGGTGGTGATGGGGGCATAGGCCGCGATGTCCGAGGGTTCGGCGCAGAAGCTCTTGAGCCGCACCTCGCCATGGACCCCGAAGGCTCCGGCGATGGCACCGACGCAGATGCGGTCTTGGGTCATGTCACACCCCTGATGGACGCGAACCGGCCCGCGCGGGCCGGTCCTGAAAGACGAACTGGCGGGGTTTCCCCCGCCAGCATCGGATCACTCGGCTTCGGCCGGGGCGGCGGCCTTCTTGGCCCGCTCCTCGGCGCGGGCCTTGGCTTTCTTGCCCGGCTCGGCCTTCTTCATGTTCTTGCGCTCGGCCTTCTCCTTGACGCCGGCGGCCTCCAGGAAGCGGGCGACGCGGTCGGTGGGCTGTGCGCCCTGGCCCAGCCAGTACTGGATGCGCTCGACATCCATCTTCACGCGCTCTTCGCTGTCCTTGGCCAGCAGCGGGTTGTAGGTGCCCAGCTTCTCGATGAAGCGGCCGTCGCGCGGCATGCGTGAATCGGACGCGACGATGGCGTAATGCGGGCGCTTCTTGCTGCCACCACGGGCCAAGCGGATCTTCATGGACATGGGTCGTCTCCTTGGGGTTGTCGTCCGGTCAGGACTGATAATGCTCGTGGTGCCGAATGACTTCGGCGATCACGAAGGTCAGGAATTTGCGCGCGAATTCCGGGTCGAGATCGGCCTCGCGCGCGAGGCGTTCCAGGCGTTCGATCTGGCTTGCCTCGCGCGAGGGATCGGACGGCGGAAGGTCGTGGTCGGCCTTGAGGCGGCCGACGGATTGGGTGTGCTTGAAGCGCTCGGCCAGCGTATAGACCAGGATCGCGTCAAGGCGGTCGATGCTGGCGCGGTGGTCCTTCAGCAGGGCCGCGGCGCGGGCGGTGGCGTCGGTCATGCGGCCTCCGGGGCGGGGTGGCGGTAGACGATGCAGGGGTGATCGAAGACCGGGGTCGCGGCCGCCCGGTCTCGGACCGCGCCAAGCCGTTCGGCCAGCGCTATCGAGCGGGCGTTCTCCGGGTCGATATAGCTGACGGCGGTGGTCCAGCCCAGATCGCGGAAGGCGTGCTCGCGCGCGGCGCGGGCGGCCTCGGCCACCAGGCCCTTGCCCTCCACGGCCTGCGACCATGCGGTCCAGCCCAGCTCGCGCTCGGGCCAGCCATCGGGGAACCACGGGCCGGTCATCCCCAGGGGCAGATCCTCCTGCCCCTTGTGGCAGAAGACGAACATGCCGAACCCGCGCATCGCCCAATGGCCGATCACATGACCGAAGGTGCGCCAATAGGCGCCGGGCTTGGGCTCGGTCGTGCCGCCGCCCACGAAGCGGGCGCGGTCGGACTGATAGAAGCTGCGCCAATGCGGCCAGTCGCCGCCCTGCGGCGCGCGCAGGATCAGGCGTTCCGTCTCCAGAACCGGGGTGGGCGACAGCGCGATCATTTCTTGCCGAACAGGTTGCCCAGGCCCGAGGGCAGGCCGGCACGGCCCAGCTGCCCGCCCAGGCCCTTGGGATCGGCCAGCATCTTCTGGGCCTCGGCCATCTTGGCGGGGTCCAGGTTCTCCATGTCGGGCAGGCCGCCGCCCTTGCCGGTCATGGCGCGCATGGCCTGCTTCATCAGCCCGCCCTTGCCCATCTTGCCCAGCTTCTTCATCGTGTCGGCCATCTGCTTCTGCATCTTCAGGAGCTTGTTCAGGTCGGCCACGTCCAGGCCCGCGCCGGCGGCGATGCGCTTCTTGCGGCTGGCCTGCAGAAGGTCCGGGTTGGCCCGTTCCTTCTTGGTCATCGAATTGATCAGGGCGATCTGGTGGCGGACGACCTTGTCGTCATAGCCCGCAGCCTCGGCCTGCTTGGCCATCTTGGCCATGCCGGGCATCATGCCCATGACCGAGGACATGCCGCCCATCTTCTGCATCTGCTCCAGCTGGCCGCGCAGGTCGTTCATGTTGAAGAGGCCCTTCTGGAACCGCTTCATCATGCGCTCGGCCTGCTCGACCTCCAGGACCTGCTGGGCCTTCTCGACCAGGGCCACGATGTCGCCCATGCCCAGGATGCGGCCCGCGACGCGGCTGGCGTCGAAGGTCTCCAGCGCGTCCATCTTCTCGCCCAGACCCACGAAGCGGATCGGCTTGCCGGTCACGGCGCGCATCGACAGGGCCGCACCGCCGCGCCCATCCCCGTCCATCCGGGTCAGCACCACGCCGGTGACGCCGACCTTGGCGTCGAACTCGGTCGCGACGTTCACGGCGTCCTGACCGGTCAGGCCGTCGACGACCAGCAGCGTCTCGCGCGGGTTCGCGATGTCGCGCACCTGCTGGACCTGGGTCATCAGCGCCTCGTCGATATGCAGGCGGCCGGCGGTGTCCAGCATCACCACGTCATAGCCGCCGAGCGAGGCCTGCGTCTTGGCGCGCTGTGCGATCTGCACGGCGGTCTGGCCCATCACGATGGGCAGCGTGTCTACGCCGATCTGTTGGCCCAGGATGGCCAGCTGCTCCATCGCGGCGGGGCGGTTGGTGTCCAGGGACGCCATCAGCACGCGCTTCTTCTCGCGGTCCTTCAGGCGCAGGGCCAGTTTCGCGGTCGTGGTGGTCTTGCCCGAACCCTGCAGGCCGACCATCAGGATGGCGGCGGGCGGGTTGTCGATGCGCAGCGCCTCGGGGGCGTCGTCGCCCTGAAGGACGCGGATCAGCTCGTCATGGACGATCTTGACGACCTGCTGGCCGGGGCTGACCGATTTGGTGACAGCAGAGCCGGTGGCCTTGGCGGTGACCGCCTTGACGAAGCTGCGCGCCACCGGCAGCGACACGTCTGCCTCCAGGAGAGCGACGCGCACCTCGCGCATGGCGGCGGTGACGTCCTCCTCGGACAGGGCGCCCTGCTTGGTCAGCCGGTCGAAGACGCCGCCCAAACGGTCGGAAAGGTTCTCGAACATGGCCGGGCCTCCTATGGCTCCAAATCGGTTTAGCCCCCGTGGGCGCGACGCGCTGACGGGGGGCGATCCCCACGATCGGCGCGGGGACCGGAAGGCGGCGCTTCCGGAAAGTTCAGGGTCTTCTACAGCGCGCGGCAGGTCCTGTCAACGCGGGCTCGGCAGAGTGCCATGCCTGAGGGCAGGGGTCTTGTGCGGTGGCCCCGGTTTCTCCGGGCAAGGTCTGCTCGGTTCCGGATCGGCCAAGCGGGCGGCCCTCGGGATGCCGAGGCGGTGGTTGCGCGGCGAGAGGTCGGATCCCGGCTGAGGTCCGGCTTCCGCCATGCGTTGCGGGGGGCAGCAGACCGGCCGCCGCGACAGGAGGATCGCGGCGGGCGAGGTGCAGCGGACGGGCGCGGTTGCAGGAGGCTGCCGCAGAATGAGCGATCCGCCCATCCCGCCGCGCGCGTGACCGTGCCGTGCCCGTTGGGATCAGGCGGAGATCTGGTCCATCACCTGTTGCGCGCGCGCCATGCCGGCCTCGCGGTCGAAGGCCAGGCCGTCGGCAGGCACGAAGGTCACGTCCGTGATGCCCAGAAAGCCCAGCATGTGGCGCAGATAGCCCGAAGCGTGGTCCATGTCCGAGCCGATCGGCGTGCCGGCGGCGGTATAGGCCACGATCGCCCGCTTGCCGGTCAGCAGGCCTTCGGGGCCGGCCTCGGTATAGCGGAAGCTGACGCCCGCGCGGGCGATCTGGTCCAGCCAGGTCTTCAACTGCGAGGGCAGCGAGAAGTTGTAGATGGGCAGGCCGATGACCAGCGTGTCGGCGGCCTGCACCTCGGCCAGAAGCGTATCCGAGGTGCGGATCTGGGCCTGCTCCTCGGGGCTGGGGCTGTCGGTGCCGACGCGGACGGCCTTGAACCATGCGCCGTCGATGACCGGAACCTCGTCCGCGGCCAGGTCGCGATAGGTGACGGTGGCGGCCGGGTCGGCGGCGGTCAGGCGGGCGACGATCTGGGCGGTCAGGTTGCGCGAGACCGAGGCGTCGCCGGTGATGGCGCTGTCGAGATGAAGGATGTGCATGGCGTGCTCCGATGCGGCTAATTCTGCATTGCAGCAGATTTAGGTCTATGCACTGGCGAACGGTAGGGCGATAGTTGCGCAATCATTGTGCGGGGATGCACATGCAGATCGAATCCTGGGACGACATCCGCGTGGCGCTGGCTGTGGCGCGCCATGGCACGGTCAGCGGCGCGGCCGCCGAGCTGGGCGTGCATCACGCCACGGTCATCCGCCGCATCGACGCGCTGGAGACGGCGCTGCATGCGCGGCTGTTCCAGCGCCACACACGCGGATACGCGCTGACCGAGGCGGGCCGGACGCTGCTGAGCGCGGCGGGCGCCGCCGAGGAGCGCTTTGCCCAGATGGCCGCGCAGATCGCCGGGGCCGGAGAGCGGATCGAGGGCGCGCTGATCATCACCGCGCTGCCCGAGCTGATCGACCTGGTCATGCCGCGGCTGATCCCGCTGCTGGAGCGGCATCCCGACCTGCGCGTGACCTATGTCACCGATGCGCGTCTGTTCCGGCTGGACGCCGGAGAGGCGCATATCGCCATCCGCGGCGGCCCCGAGCCGACCGAGCCGGACTATGTCGTGCGTCCCCTGGGGCGGCTGCCGCAATGCCTCTATGCCGCGCCCGCCTATCTGGAGCGTCACGGACCGGTGGAGGACCCGCGCGCGCACCGATATGCGCTGCCCGGTCCCGAGGCGCGGGGCGCGCCCGCCATGCGCTGGCTGGAGGGGCGGATCGGCCCCGAGAACATCCTGCTGACCGCGAACGAGGCCGCGGCCCGCGCCGCCGTGGTGCGGGCGGGGCTGGCGGTGGGGCTGCTGCCCGACCGCCTGGCCGAGGGGCTGGTGCCCGCGCTGCGGCTGCCGGAATGGGAATCGTCGCTGTGGCTGGTCACGCATGTCGACCTGCACCGCACGCCCAAGGTCCAGGCGGCGCTGGCGGCGCTGCGCGGCGGCTAGGGCTTTCGCCCCTGCGCGCCTTGGGGCAGGCTGCGCGGCAAGGAGGACCACCCATGACCCGACCCGTCAGCCGCTTTCCCGTGCCCGATCTGGACGACCTGCCGCCCGACCTGCGCGAGGCGATCCTGCGCGTGCAGGAGAAGTCGGGCTTCGTGCCCAACATCTTCCTGGCGCTAGCGCATCGCCCGGCCGAGTTCCGGGCCTTCTTCGCCTATCACGACGCGCTGATGGACAAGGCCGACGGCCTGAGCAAGGCCGAGCGCGAGATGATCGTGGTGGCCACCAGCGGCCTGAACCAGTGCCTGTACTGCGTCGTCGCTCATGGGGCGATCCTGCGCATCCGGGCGCGCGATCCGCGCATCGCCGACCAGCTGGCCGTCAACTGGCGCAAGGCCGACCTGAGCCCGCGCCACCGCGCCATGCTGACCTATGCCGAGCGCGTGGCCATCGCCGCCCATCAGATCGGCCCCGAGGAACACGCGGCCCTGGCCGAGGCCGGGTTCAGCCGGGACGAGGCCTGGGACATCGGCGCCATCGCGGCCTTCTTCGCCATGTCGAACCGGCTGGCGAATGCGGCCGACCTGATGCCGAACGACGACTTCCTGATGCTGGGCCGATGAGCCTTGCCGCAGCCCCCGCCATCAGCGCCCGGATGAGCGCCCGCGACTGGGCGCTGATGGGGCTCTTGTCGCTGATCTGGGGCGGGTCGTTCTTCCTGATCGCGGTCATCGTCGGTCACATGCCGGTCTTCTGGGTGGTCGGCCTGCGCGTCGGCATCGCGGCGGCGGTGCTGTGGGGCGTCGTTTTGATCGGCGGGCGGCCCCTGCCGCGCGGTGCGGGGCTGTGGGGCGCCTTCGTGGTCATGGGGGTGCTGAACAACGTCATCCCGTTCAGCCTGATCGTGCTGGCGCAGCAGCAGATCCCGGCGGGGCTGGCCTCGATCCTGAACGCCACGACGCCGCTGTTCACGGTGCTGGTCTCGACCATGGTGCTGGCGGATGAGCGGGCCGGCCTGATGCGGCTGGGGGGCGTGCTGCTGGGCCTGGGCGGGGTGGCGGTGATGATCGGGCTGGACAAGGCCGCGGGGCAGGGCCATCCGATCTGGCCGCAACTGGCGATGCTGGGCGCGGCGGTCAGCTATGCCTGCGCCGCGGCCTTCGGTCGGCGGTTCCGGGCGCGCGCGGTCGATCCGCTGGTCTCGGCGGCGGGGATGGTCACGGGATCGGCGCTGGTGCTGCTGCCGCTGGCGCTGTGGCAGCACGGGCTGCCGCCCGCGGCACCGGCGCGCGTCTGGCTGGCGCTGGGCACGCTGGGGCTGGTCTGCACGGGGCTGGCCTATGTGCTGTTCTTCCGCATCCTGGCGCGGGTGGGGGCCACGAACATCTCCCTCGTGACGTTTCTGGTGCCGGTCTCGGCGATCCTGCTGGGCTGGCTGCTCCTGGACGAACGGCTGGGGGCCACGCAGCTTCTGGGCATGGCGGTCATCGGGCTGGGTCTGACGATGATCGACGGTCGCCTGATCGGGCGCCGGTCGCCGCCAGGATAGGGCCGTGGTCGCGGGGTGACACCCCTGCGCCCGCCGATCCGGGCGGGTTCCCATCGGCTTGCGCCGCCGCTACGGTCGCCCCCAGGGACAGGACAAGAGGCGGCCAGTGGCGCATATCATCGTCGTCGGAAACGAGAAGGGCGGCTCAGGCAAGTCCACCACCTCGATGCATGTGGCCACGGCCTTGGCGCGGATGGGGCATCGCGTCGGGGGCCTGGACCTGGATGTCCGCCAGCGCAGCTTCGGGCGGTATCTGGAGAACCGTGCGGCGTTTCGCGCCCGGCGCGGGATCGAGCTGCCCATGCCGGTCATGGCGCAGCTGGGCGAGGGGCCGGACCCGCTGACCCCGGCGCTGGAGCTGCTGGAGCGGCAATGCGACTTCATCCTGCTGGACTGTCCCGGATCGCACACGAAGCTGAGCCAGATGGCGCATACCGTGGCCGACACGCTGATCACGCCGCTGAACGACAGCTTCGTGGATTTCGATCTTCTGGCGCGGCTCTCGCCCGAAGGCGAGGTGCTGGGCCCGTCGATCTATGCCGAGATGGTGTGGAACGCCCGCCAGCTGCGCGCGCAAGCCGGAGCGGGGCCGATCGACTGGCTGGTGCTGCGCAACCGTCTGGGCACCCAGCAGATGCACAACAAGCGCAAGGTCGGCGGCGCGCTGGCGGCCCTGTCCAAGCGGATCGGCTTTCGCGTCTCGCCGGGGTTCTCGGAACGCGTGATCTTCCGCGAGCTGTTTCCCAACGGGCTGACGCTTCTGGACCTGAAGGATGCGGGGACCGAGACGATGAGCATATCCCACATCGCCGCCCGTCAGGAGTTGCGCGACCTGATCGGAGAGTTGCGCCTGCCGGGTGTCGCGGTCACGTTCTGACGCGATGCGCCCCGTCCCGCGCGTGGCGGGCCGGGGACGCACCCGATGTCAGGCGGCGCCCTGCAGACGTTGACCTTCGCGGCGGCAGAAGGAATCGGCGACCTCCACCGACATGGTGTCGGGACGGCTGATCGAACGGTCCCAATCGGTCATGCCGCGCGTATAAAGCTGACAGGTGACGGTGCCGTTGGGGGTCTGGACGGCGACCGGCTCGCTCTCGAAATTGACGGGTGAGCAGGCGGCCAGTAGCGCGGCGGACAGCGCGCAGGCGGAAACAATACGCAACATCGAAAATCATCCCTTCCATGGGCGGTTACCCGCGGTTCCGGTGGCAGGTGGGCACGCCACGGTCCTCCCGACCCGCCCGAATGCACCGACGGCGACGCTAGTCCAGCGCCGCCGTCCCTGTCGAGATGTCTTTAAGGAGAATGCCGCGCATCGGCCCGTCAGGCCAGCATGCCCACCGGGTTCTCCAGATGCTGCACGATGGCCTCCAGCAACTGGGCACCAAGCGCACCGTCGATCACGCGGTGATCGACCGACAGCGTCATCGACATGACGTTGCGGACCACGACCTCGCCCTTCTCGACCACGGGGGTGGGGATGCCCGCACCCACAGCCAAAATCGCGCCATGCGGCGGGTTGATGACCGCGTCGAAGTTCTCGATGCCGAACATGCCCAGGTTGCTGATCGCGAAGCTGCCGCCCTGGTATTCATGCGGGGCCAGCTTCTTGGACTTGGCGCGCGCGGCCAGGTCCTTCATCTGCGCCGACAGCGCCGACAGGGTCTTCTGATGCGCGTCCTTCAGCACCGGCGTGAACAGCCCGCCCTCGATGGCAACGGCCACGGCCACGTCCGACGGCTTGAGCTTGAGAATTCGATCCCCCGCCCAGACCGCGTTCGCGTCCGGCACCTGCTGCAGCGCCAGGGCGCAGGCCTTGATGATGAAGTCGTTGACCGACAGCTTGACGCCGCGGGCCTCCAGCTGCTTGTTCAGCGTGGCGCGGAACTCCATCAGCGCATCCAGCTTGGCCGAGCGGCGCAGGTAGAAATGCGGGATGGTCTGCTTGGCCTCGGACAGGCGGGCGGCGATGGTGCGGCGCATGCCGTCCAGCGCGACCTCCTCGGTCTCGCGGTCGGCATACATCTTGAGGATCGCATCGGCCGACGGGGCCTTGGGGGCTGCGGCGGCGGCAGGAGCCGGGGCTGCCTTGGCCTCGGACGGAGCGGCGGCTGCGGCGGGCTTGGCGGCACCGGGCTGCGCGTTCTCGACATCGGCCTTGACGATGCGGCCATGCGGGCCGCTGCCCTGGATCTGGCTCAGGTCCAGACCCTTGTCCTTGGCGATGCGCCGCGCAAGGGGCGAGGCGAAGACCCGGTCGCCCTTGGACCCGTCGACCTTCGCGTCATCGGCCTTCGCGTCACCCGCAACCGGCGCGCCGATCGGGCCGCCATAGCCCTTCTCGGCCGGGGCGGGCTCGGCATCCGCCTTGGGCGCGGCGGCGGGCTTGGGCGCCTTGATGTCGTCCGCCTCCTCGCCATCCTCCAGCAGCACCGCGATGGCGGTGTTGACCTTGACCGCCGAGGTGCCCTCGGCGATCAGGATCTTGCCGATGCGGCCTTCGTCGACCGCCTCGAACTCCATGGTGGCCTTGTCGGTCTCGATCTCGGCGATCACGTCGCCGGATTTCACTTCGTCGCCTTCCTTGACCAGCCACTTGGCCAGCGTGCCCTCCTCCATGGTCGGGGAGAGGGCGGGCATCAGGATTTCCGTGGGCATCGCGCAGCTCCCTTACTTGTAGGTGACTTTTTTCACGGCTTCGACGATCTCGGCGGGCGTGATCAGCGCGTGCTTTTCCAGGTTGGCGGCATAGGGCATCGGCACGTCCTTGCCGGTGCAGTTGATGACCGGCGCGTCCAGATGGTCGAACGCGTTCTCCATCAGCCAGGCCGAGATGTGGTTGCCGATGGCGCCCACGGGGAAGCCCTCCTCGACGGTCACGCAGCGGTTGGTGCGCTTGACCGATTGCAGGATCGCGTCATAGTCCAGCGGCCGCAGGGTGCGCAGGTCGATCACGTCGGCCTCGATGCCCTGCTCGGCCAGCGTCTTGGCGGCCTCCAGCGCATGGGCCACGCCGATGCCGAAGCTGACCAGAGTCACGTCATCGCCCGAACGCACCGTGTTGGCCTTGCCGAAGGGGATGGTGAAATCCTCCAGGTCCGGCACCTCGAAGCTGCGGCCATAGAGGATCTCGTTCTCCAGGAAGATCACCGGGTTCGCGTCGCGGATGGCGGTCTTCATCAGGCCCTTCGCATCGGCCGCGCTGTAGGGCATCACGACCTTGAGGCCCGGAATGGCCGCATACCAGGCGGCATAGTCCTGGCTGTGCTGCGCGCCCACGCGGGCGGCGGCGCCGTTCGGGCCGCGGAACACGATCGGACAGCCCATCTGGCCGCCGGACATGTACAGCGTCTTGGCGGCCGAGTTGATGATGTGGTCGATCGCCTGCATGGCGAAGTTGAAGGTCATGAACTCCACGATCGGGCGCAGGCCGGCCAGCGCCGCCCCGGTGCCGATGCCGGCAAAGCCGATCTCGGAAATGGGCGTGTCCACGACACGGCGGGGGCCGAACTTCTCCAGCAGGCCCTGGCTGATCTTGTAGGCGCCCTGGTATTCGCCCACCTCCTCGCCCATCAGGAAGACGGTCTCGTCGCGGTCCATCTCCTCGGCCATGGCCTCGCGCAGGGCTTCCCGCACGGTCATGGTCTTCATCTTGGTACCCTCGGGCCAGTCGGGGCTGCGGGGCTTGGGCTGCGGGGTCACGACCTCTTCGATGGCGGATTCGCCGGGCTGGGCGCCCTCGTCCTTCTTCGGCGCGGCATCAGTGGGCTTGGCCTCGGCCTTGGGGGCGGGGGCCGCGTCGGCATCCTCGCCCTCCTCGACCAGGACGGCGATGGGGGTGTTCACGGCCACGCCCTGGGTGCCCTCGGCCACCAGGATCTTGCCCATGATCCCCTCGTCGACGGCCTCGAACTCCATCGTGGCCTTGTCGGTCTCGATCTCGGCGATGATGTCGCCGGACTTGACCGTGTCACCTTCCTTCTTCAGCCATTTCGCAAGCGTGCCTTCCTCCATGGTCGGCGACAGGGCAGGCATCAGGATTTCGGTTGCCATGTGATGTCATCCCCCTCAGGCGTGTTCTTCGGCGCTGCCCTGGGGCAGGTCGTCGGCATAGATGTCGGTCCACAGCTCCTCGAGCGCGGGCTCGGGGCTCTCCTTGGCGAACTCGGCGGAATCGTTGACGATGTCCTTGATTTCCTTGTCCAGCGCCTTGAGATCCTCCTCGGTCGCATGCTTGCCGGTCAGCAGCATCTCGCGGATGTTCTCGATCGGGTCGCGCTCGTCGCGCATCTTCTGGACCTCCTCGCGGGTCCGGTACTTGGCCGGGTCCGACATCGAGTGCCCGCGATAGCGATAGGTCATGACCTCCAGGATGTAGGGGCCCTTGCCCGCGCGGCAATGCGCCACGGCCTTCTCTCCGGCGGCCTTGACGGCCAGCACGTCCATGCCGTCCACCTGCTCTCCGGGAATGCCGAAGGCCTCGCCGCGACCGAAGAAGGTGGTCGATTTCGTAGACCGCTTGACGCTGGTGCCCATCGCGTACTGGTTGTTCTCGATCACGAAGACGACCGGCAGGTCCCACAGCTCGGCCATGTTGTAGGTCTCATAGACCTGGCCCTGGTTCGCGGCGCCGTCCCCGAAATAGGTGAAGGTGACGTTGTCATTGCCCAGATACTTGTCGGCGAAGGCCAGGCCCGCGCCAAGCGGCACCTGCGCGGCCACGATGCCGTGCCCGCCATAGAAGTGCTTCTCGCGGCTGAACATGTGCATGCTGCCGCCCTTGCCTTTGGAATAGCCGCCCTCGCGGCCGGTCAGCTCGGCCATCACGCCGCGGGCGGTCATGCCGCAGGCCAGCATGTGGCCGTGGTCGCGATAGCTGGTGATGCGCTTGTCGCCTTCCTTGGCGCAGGCCTCCAGCCCGACCACCACGGCCTCCTGGCCGATATAGAGGTGGCAGAAGCCGCCGATCAGGCCCATGCCATACAGCTGGCCGGCCTTTTCCTCGAATCGGCGGATCAGCAGCATGTCACGATAGTATTTCAGCAACTCGTCCTTCGAGACGTTCGAAGGGGCCTCCTGCTGGGGGCTGGGTTTCCTGGCCATGCGGCATGTCCTCCTGGATGGCGGATAGTTCAGCGTTAAACTATCCGTAGCGCATCGCCGCGGACCGTGCAATGCCGCCCCTCAGCGCAGCAGCACCTCGTCCGCGCGCAGCAGGCCCAGCACCTCGCGGGCGCGTTCGTCCAGCAGGTCGAGGTCCAGATAGTCGTCCGACAGGCGGCGGGTCAGGTTCTGCATCCGCGCGACCTCGGCGCGCAGCTGGTCGCGGCTGGCCTGAAGCTCGACCGTCTCGGCCTGGATCTGGATGCGGCGCAGGATACCCGACGGCCCCTGCACGGCGGCATAGGCGAAATACAGCCCCGCCAGCACGGTCAGGATCAGGAAGACGGTGGCTCCGATGGAGAGGCGTTGCGGCATGGCGGAATCCTTGAGGGCCGGGCGATCATGCCACAGCGCAACCGTCGGGGGAATCCCCCGTCACAGGGCACGCTGGCGGAACACCGCCTCCAGCCGGGCGGCCTCCTCGGCCAGGCCCCAGGGCGGGTTCACGACGATCATTCCCGATCCGACCATCGAATGGCCGTGACGCGCGGGCGCGAAGGCCACCTCCGACAGCAGCGCGTCGGGAAAGTTGCTGATCAGCTGCGCGGTCATGCCCATGTGCCGGTGATCGGTCAGGATGGGATACCACAGCGCGATCACGCCGACGTTCCATTTGCGCGCGATCAGCCCGATCTGGCGCGGGATCGCGGCATAGTCGGCCTTGACCTCATAGCTGGGGTCGATCAGCAGCATGCCGCGCCGCGGTTCGGGCGGGCAGACGGCCTGCGCCATCGCGAATCCGTCCTGATGGTGGATGGTGGCGAAGCCGGCCACGCGGCGCAGCGCCTCATGTTCGGCCGGGTGCAGCTCCGCCAGATGCGCCCGGTCGCCGAAGCGCAGGAAATGCCCCGCGATCAGCGGCGATCCAGGGTATGTCCGCGGCCCGCGCAGCGCCCGGATGGCCGTCAGGGCGCGCATCAGCGGATGCTCCGCGCCCAGCCAGCCCTCGGCATCGGCGCGGCGGATACCGGACTGGGCCTCGCCGGTCTTCAGCGCCTCGGGGGCGTCGAGGTCGTAGAGGCCGCGCCCGGCATGGGTCTCGAGATAGGTGAGCGGCTTGTCCTTGCGCGTCAGATAGTCCAGCGCGGCCGCCAGCAGCGCGTGCTTGTGCAGGTCGGCCAGGTTCCCGGCATGATAGGCGTGTTGATAGCTGAGCATCCCGCAGCCATATCCCGCCCGCGCCGCGGGGGAAAGATGTGGGCTGGCCTCAATCGTCGCTGCGGCGGATCTCGGACTTGCTCTTGAGGACCTTGGCGCCGTCCTCCTGCTCGATCAGGTAGGCGGGTTCGTCGGGGCTGGCCTCACGCTTGATCTTGCTGCCCTTGATCGTGCGTTCCACGTCCTTGGTGAAGATCTCGGCGATCGTGCCGGAGGCGGTGCTTCCCGACCAGTCCCATTCGACCTTGGTTCCCTTGCGCAGCATGACGGCTCCCTTCGGTATGATCCGTGGGACAAGCCGCATGACGCCGGTCGGGTTCCTGAAACGAAAAAGCGGCGGCACCCAGGGAGGAGGTGGGTGCCGCCGCGGAACGCTGGCCCAAGGAGGAGGAGGGGCCGCGTATGGGTCGCGGTGCCGGCCAGGGAGGAGGAGAGGCCACCACCGCTAACGAACGGGCAGGGAGGAGGAGAGCCCGTCGTATCCGGTGCCGCGATCGAGGCGGCGATGAGGGCGCGGCGACCTCCAGGGAGGAGGAGGGAGGTCGCCGCTGAACGCTGGCCCAGGGAGGAGGGAGGGGCCGCGTATGGGGTGCGGTAGGGCCAGGGAGGAGGAGAGGCCGTACCGCCAGCGCCGGATCCGGGAGGGAGGAGGAGAGGACCCGGCGCATTCGGTTGCCGCAGATGGGGCGGCTATGGTTTGTGCGGCGACCCCTTGGGAGGGAGGAGCGGGGCCGCCGCATTTGCCTGAAAAACCCGGGGAGGAGGATCGGGTTCCCGGCATTCTTTGGGCGGCACCCCAGGGAGGAGGAGGGGGTGCCGCCGTTCCCGGGCCCGAGGGAGGAGGACGGGCCGGGAATGCGAATTCTTAGCGGTTCGAACCCCAGGCCGCTTCGTGAGCCAGGCGGGTGATCATCGAGCGGCTGATGCCCAGATCGTCGAGATCGCGGGTGGTCAGCGCGTTCAGTTCACGCACGGTCTGGCGGTACACGGCGCGGCGGGCGCGGTTCTCCTGCATCCGCTGGATCGCAGCCATCAGGCGGCCACGCGGGCCGGAAGCGGCGGCGGCGTTCTGGGCATGGGCGATAACAGCCATTGTCGTATCCTTTCGGTTCATCTCGTCTGCGCCGTTCCCGGATTGGCCCGGCGTTTCGTTGAGTTGAAGATGGCGCTATCGGGCCCGATCCACAACCGACGCTTTCGTAATGCTGCCATGCAGCAATTGCATAGCCAAGGCTGACCTATCGTCGGCTTTCATAATGAAATAGTGACATAAAATTGACACAGTACAACTGTTAGCGATCACGCTGCAGGGCCAAAAATTTGGCTGTTTGAAAGCGGTTAGCGCCGCGTGGTGCGGATTGTCGCAGGGGGTGTTGAGGGTCGCGCTTCTATGCTTCATGCTGCCGCGCACACAAGACACAGGTTCTTCACATGCCCGTCACCCGCGACACGATCCTTTCGGCCATCTCTGACATCGCGCTTCCGCAGGGGGGCAGCCTGGGTCAGGCGGACCTGGTGCGGGCCCTGACCATCGACGGAGAGACGGTGCGATTCGTCCTGGAGGTCGAGAACGCCGCGACCGCCCGCGCCATGGCGCCGGTCGAGGCCGAGGCCCGCGCCCGGCTGGAGCGGCTGCCCGGCGTCGGCAAGGTCCAGATCGTGATGACCGCCCCCGCCAATGCCGCGCCTCCCAAGGCGGTCTCAGGGCAGGGCGCGGCGCCGTCCCTGAAGATCGGCGGTCATCCGACCCCCCAGGCCGGGCCGCAGGCGATCCCCGGGGTGCGCCACATCATCGCCGTGGGGTCGGGCAAGGGGGGCGTGGGCAAGTCGACCATCACCTCGAATTTGGCGGTGGCTCTGGCGCGGGCGGGGCGCAAGGTGGGCCTGCTGGATGCCGACATCTACGGCCCGTCGCAGCCGCGGATGATGGGCGTGTCGGGCCGTCCCGCCAGCCCGGACGGCCAGCGGATCGACCCGATGCACGCGCATGGCGTCACCGTCATGTCGATTGGCTTGATGCTGAAGGAGGGCGAGGCGCTGGTCTGGCGCGGCCCGATGCTGATGGGCGCGCTGCAGCAGCTGCTGCAGCAAGTGAACTGGGGCGAGCTGGACGTGCTGCTGATCGACCTGCCGCCCGGCACCGGCGACGTGCAGCTGAGCCTGTGCCAGAAGGCGCCCGTCACCGGCGCGATCATCGTCTCGACCCCGCAGGACGTGGCGCTGCTGGATGCGCGCCGCGCCATCGACATGTTCGGCAAGCTGAAGACTCCTGTCCTGGGCCTGGTCGAGAACATGTCCACCTATGTCTGCCCGAATTGCGGGCATGAGGCGCATCTGTTCGGCCATGGCGGCGTCGCCGCCGAGGCCGAGTCGCTGAACCTGCCCTTCCTCGGCGCGCTGCCTTTGGAGCTGGAGGTCCGGCTGGCGGGTGATTCGGGGCGGCCGGTCGCCTTGGGCGACGGGGCCGTGGCCCAGGCCTATGCGCGGCTGGCCGACCGGCTGGTGCAGGGCGGCATCGCCTGAAACGGCTGGTCGCGGCCTGCGCGGGCGGCCGATCCCGGGAAATCACGGGAAGCTTGGGAAAGCACGGGACGGGCGGTCGCGATTTCGTGACCGTCCGTGAGAATGGCGACCAGGATTCATCCGGCGGCGCGGAATTTCGGCTTGCATAGCCGTGAACTGTGATGAATTCGCCCCACTGGCCGGGAAAGTGCTGCGCTGCCGCATCTTCTAGATATGGTGTGCCTTTCCGGCAACGCTACCAGAAGTGGCAGGGTTTGCCCCGCGCTGCCTTTGTCGATTGATTCGCGGGCCGCCAATCGGTGTGGCGGATAACGGCTTGTGGCCCAAGAATACCGTTGCTTCCCGTAAAATCCCATGTCACAACCGGATCACGAAAACGGGCAGGAATGGGGCGCCAAGACCCCTGACAGGCGAAGCAGAGTTCATACAGGCAACCGTTTTCCAACATAGTCGGCCCCCTTGCGCGAGCAGCACCTCCCCCAGGTGGCGCGGGCGGGCCGGCAACCACCCCGCAAAGGGGCCCGGGTAATCGGGAACGAGGGCGGCGGATCGGGCAGTGGCAGCGGCCCGATCCGCCCTTTCTCTTTCGGACGACCCGAAAGAGCGGACAGTGAGGGCGGGCGCAAGGTGGCGCGAAAGTTCAGAGGCACCGAAACCGTCAAGGTGGATGGCAAGGGTCGGATGTCGATCCCCGCCCGCCTGCGGCGCGTCTTCGATGCCGGGGACCCGTCCTTTGCCGGCGCCAACACCGGACGCACGCAGCTGGTGGCCGTCTATGGCCCCGACTGGTGGAACTGGATCGAGCTCTACACCATCGAGGCGATCGAGGAGATCGACGAGCAGATCGACCGCCTGACCCGCGGCAGCCAGGAACGGCGCTGGCTGGAGCTGCTGATGAACGGCCAGTCCACCGACCTCGAGATCGACCGCGAGGGCCGGCTGGTGCTCCCCGCGAAGCTGCGCGACAAGCTGGGCTTTGGAGAGGGCACCGAGACGGTCTTTGAATCGCGCGGCGACTACATCCAGGTCTATCACCCGGATTCGCGCCCCAAGGACGTGCAGGCGCTGGAGGATTTCGCCGCCAGCAAGGGCCCCGAATTTGATCCGCGCGCCTTCCTCGACCAGCAGACCGGAGGCTGAGCGATGGCCGATCCGCATATTCCCGTCCTTCTGGCGCCGCTGCTGCGGGCCGTGGCCCCGGTGCGCGGCACCTGGATTGACGGCACCTTCGGCGCCGGCGGCTATGCGCGCGGCCTGCTGGAGGCCGGGGCGGACCGGGTCATCGGCATCGACCGCGATCCGTCGGTCTTCGCCATGGCCGAAGGGTGGCGCGGCGCCTATGGCGACCGGCTGCGGCTGGTCCAGGGGACGTTCTCTGACATGGACCGGCTGGCCGGGGGGCCGGTGGACGGGGTGGTCCTGGACTTGGGCGTCAGCTCGATGCAGCTGGACCAGGCCGATCGCGGGTTCTCGTTCATGCGCGACGGGCCGATGGACATGCGGATGGGCGGTGACATCCCCTCGGCGGCCGATCTGCTGAACGGCGCGACCGAGGCGCAGATCGCCGACGTCCTCTATCACTATGGCGAGGAGCGCGCGGCGCGTCGCATCGCGCGTGCCATCGTCGCGGCCCGCCCGCTGAGCCGCACGGCGGAGCTGGCGCAGATCGTGGCCTCCTGCCTGCCGCGCCCGAAGCCCGGCCAGAGCCACCCCGCCACCCGCAGCTTCCAGGCGATCCGCATCTGGGTGAACGACGAGTTTGGCCAGCTGGTCGCGGGCCTGTCGGCGGCGGAACGCGCGCTGCGTCCGGGCGGTCAGCTGGCCGTGGTCAGCTTCCATTCGCTGGAGGACCGCATCGTCAAGCGCTTCCTGCAGGCGCGGTCCGATGCGGGCGGTGGCGGCAACCGCTATGCGCCGGTGACCAAGACGGTCTCGCCCGCCTTCACGTTGCCCTTCCGCCGCGCCATCGGGCCTGATCCCGAGGAGCTGGACGTGAACCCGCGCGCGCGGTCCGCGCTGCTGCGGGTCGGGCTGCGCACCGATGCGGCGGCCGGGTCGGTCGATGCGGCGGACCTAGCCATGCCGGCCCTGCCGGGGGGTGGCTGATGCGGTCGCTGGCCTATCTGGGCTGCGTGCTGTCGGTCATGGGCATGGCCTTCTGGGCCTATCGCGAGAACTATGCCACCCAGGCCGCCATCGGCCAGATGTCCCAGGTCCAGCGCGAGATCGCCGGCCTGCGCGAGGAACTGGGCGTGCTGCGCGCGGAATGGGCCTTCCTGAACCGGCCCGACCGGCTGCGCCAGCTGGTCGACCTGAACTTCGAGCGCCTGCAGCTGGTGCCGATCGAATCGGGCCAGCTGATGGATCTGGACCAGATCGACTATCCCAAGCCGCCGCCCCCGCCCGACATGATGTCCGACCTGCTGCCCGCCACCGATCCTGCCGAGGAGTCCCAGCCATGATCCGCACCCCTCTGCGCCCCCTGGCCCGCATCCTGCGCGCCCGCGAACGCGGCGACAATCCCGACGACATCGAGGCCGAGAACCGCCGCCGCCGCCACGAGGAGATCCAGGACCGCGCCCGGCGCCGCGCCGAGAAGCGGCTGATCGTCATGGCGGGCTGCTTCCTGCTGGCCTTCGGGACGGTGGCGGTGCGCATGGGCACGCTGGCCTCCAGCGAGCCCTCCGAACCGCGCGGCCAGGTCCTGTCGGCGCAGATCATCTCGCAGCGCGCGGACATCACCGACCGCAGGGGCCGGGTGCTGGCCACGAACCTGCTGACCCATTCGGTCTATGCCCATCCCCACCAGATGATCGACCCGGTCCGCGCGGCCGAGGGTCTGGCGCGGATCTTTCCCGACCTGGATCAGGAGCGGCTGACCCGCGACTTCACCGGCAACCGCAAGTTCATGTGGATCAAGCGCAAGATCAGCCCCGAGCAGATGCAGGCCGTCCACGACCTAGGCGAGCCCGGCCTGCTGTTCGGCCCGCGCGAGATGCGCATCTATCCCAATGCCGATCTGGCCAGTCACATCCTGGGCGGCTCGGGCTTCGGCAACGAGGGCGTGGCCAGTGCCGAGGTGATCGGCGTCGCGGGCGTCGAGAAGGCCTTCGACGCGTGGCTGCGCGACCCCGGCAACGAAGGCGCGCCCCTGGCGCTGTCCATCGACCTGACCCTGCAGCAGGCGATGGAGGACGTGCTGGCCTCCGGGATGACGCTGATGAACGCCAAGGGCGCCACCGGCATCCTGATGGAGGTCTCGACCGGCGAGATCCTGGCCATGGCCAGCCTGCCCGATTTCGACCCCAACGACCGCCCCCGCCCGCTGCTGACCGGAGAGCCCTCGGACAGCCCGCTGTTCAACCGCGCGGTGCAGGGCCAGTACGAGCTGGGCTCGACCTTCAAGATCTTTCCCGTCGCGCAGGCGCTGGATCTGGGGTTGATCAACCCCGCGAGCGGCATCAACGCGCAGGCGCCCATGCGCATCGGGCGCTTCCTGATCAACGACTTCCATAATTACGGCCGCGAGCTGAGCGTGACCGACGTCATCGTCAAGTCGTCGAACGTGGCGACGGTGCGCATCGCCCAGATGATCGGCCCGGACCGCCAGCGCGAGTTCCTGGAGAAGCTGGGCCTGTTCGTGCCGACCCCCATCGAGATGGTCGAGGCGCCCACCGGCCAGCCGCTGGTGCCCACGCGCTGGCCGGCGGTGACTGCGGCCACGGTCAGCTTCGGGCACGGCCTGGCCGCCAGCCCCCTGCACCTGGCCGTGGCCTATGCGACCATCGCCAATGGCGGCAAGCGCGTGACGCCGACGCTGGTCCATGGCCGCCAGCGCCCCGAGGGCGAGCAGATCATGTCGCCGCGCGCCGCGGCCATGTCGGTGGACATGCTGCGCCAGGTGGTGACCCGCGGCACCGCCCGCCAGGCGGAGGTTCCTGGCTATGAGGTCGCGGGCAAGACCGGAACCGCCGACAAGCCCCGCGCCGCCGGCGGGTACTATGAGAACAAGGTCATCGCGACCTTCGCCTCGATGTTCCCGGCCAGCGACCCGAAATACGTGCTGATCGTCGCGCTGGACGAACCTTCGACCACGATCAACGGCACCCAGGTGCGCACCGCCGGCCACACGGTCGTGCCGGTCTCGGCCGAGCTGATCCGCCGCGTGGCCCCGCTGCTGGGGCTGGAGCCGGTCACCGACGAAAACCTGCCGACGATCACCGCGCGGTTCGAACCGCGTGTTGAACCCGGCGCGGAGGCTGCGGTAAGGCTCGTCGCAAATCAATGACGGGTGGGACTGTGGACAAGGACGACGTGACGCTGTCGCAGCTGGGGCTGCGCGCCCCCGGCGGGCGTGACCCGCGCATCACCGGGCTGTCCATCGACAGCCGGACGGTCAAGCCGGGGCATCTGTTCGCGGCCCTGCCGGGATCGGCGGTCCATGGCGGCGAATTCATCCAATACGCGCTGCGCATGCAGGCCGCCGCCGTCCTGACCGACCGCCAGGGCGCCGAGATCGCCGCCGAAGCGCTGGCGGGATGGGACGGCGCGCTGATCGTGGCCGAGGACCCGCGCGCCGCGTTCGCGGGGGCCGCATCGCTGTGGTTCGCCGATCAGCCCGCCCATGTCGTGGCGGTCACCGGCACCAGCGGCAAGACCAGCGTGGCCAGCTTCACCCGCCAGATCTGGCAGGCGCTTGGCCACAAGGCGATCAGCCTGGGCACCATGGGGGTCGAGGGCGATCATCAGGCGAAGCTGGCCCATACCACCCCCGATCCGCTGACCCTGCACCGCGTCCTGGCCGAGGCGGTCGCCGCGGGCGTCACCCATGCCGCGATGGAGGCCTCCAGCCACGGTCTGGACCAGCGCCGCCTGGACGGGGTCCGGGTCGAGGCCGGGGCCTTCACCAATTTCAGCCAGGACCACCTGGATTACCACGCGGGCTTCGACGAATATTTCGCGGCCAAGGCTCTGCTGTTCAACCGCGTGCTGGAGGATGGTGCGGCGGCGGTCATCAACATCGACAGCCAGCGCGGCCGCCAGATGGCCGACATCGCCACCGATCGCGGCCTGGCCCTGACCACCATCGGCACGGGCGACAATGCGATGCTGCGCATCCTGGGCCAGCGGTACGACGCGACGGGGCAAGACCTGCGGTTCTCGGTGATGGGACAGGCGCACCTCGTGCGGCTGCCGCTGATCGGCGGGTTCCAGGCCGAGAACGTGCTGGCGGCGATGGGCCTGTGCCTGGCCGCAGGCGACAGCGCCGAGGACATCCTGCGCGTGCTACCGCAGCTGACCACCGTGCGGGGCCGGATGCAGCTGGTCGCGCAGCGCGACAATGGCGCGGCGGTCTTTGTCGATTACGCCCACAAGCCGGGCGCCGTGGTCGCCGCGCTGCAATCGCTGCGCCCGCATGTGATGGGGCGCATCGTCTGCATCATCGGCGCGGGCGGCGACCGCGACCGGGGCAAGCGCCCGCTGATGGGCGAGGCCGCGCGGGATCATGCCGACGTGGTGATCGTCACCGACGACAACCCCCGGACCGAGGACCCGGCCCTGATCCGCGCCGCCGTCATGGCCGGCGCCGGCCCCGACGCGACCGAGATCGCCGACCGGGCCGAGGCGATCCTGCGCGGCGTCGATGCGCTGCAGCCGGGCGATGCGCTGCTGATCTGCGGCAAGGGCCATGAGACCGGCCAAATCGTGGGGCAGGACGTCTATCCCTTCGACGATGCCGAACAGGCCTCGGTCGCGGTCGCGGCACTGGACGGGCGGATATGACACTCTGGACATCCGACGATGCCGCCGCCGCCACCGGCGGGCGGGTGACGGCCGCATGGACCGCTTCGGGCGTGTCCATCGACACGCGCACCATCGCGCCCGGCGATCTGTTCGTGGCCCTGCAGGCCGAGCGCGACGGGCATGATTTCGTGGCGCAGGCCCTGGTCAAGGGGGCGGCCGCCGCGCTGGTCAGCCGCATCCCCGATGGCGTGGCGTCCAATGCGCCGCTGCTGGTGGTGCCTGACGTGCTGGCCGCGCTGGAGGACTTGGGTCGCGCGGGCCGCGCGCGCATGGCGGGCCGGGTCATTGCCATCACCGGTTCGGTCGGCAAGACCTCGACCAAGGAGATGGCGCGGATCGCGCTGGCGGGGCAGGGCATGATCCACGCGGCCGAGGCCAGCTACAACAACCATTGGGGCGTGCCGCTGACGCTGGCGCGCATGCCCGCCGCGACCGATTTCGCGATCATCGAGATCGGCATGAATCACCCGGGAGAGATCGCGCCCCTGTCGCGCATGGCGCGGCCGCATGTGGCGCTGATCACCACGGTGGCCGCCGCGCATCTGGAGGCCTTCGGCGCGATTGAGGGCATCGCCCGCGAGAAGGGCGCGATCTTTGAGGGGCTGCAGCCCGTGGGCCACGCGATCCTGCCCGAGGACCTGCCCGTGACCCAGATCCTGCGCGATTGCGCGGACCGGGCGGGCGCGGTGGTCGTGGGCTTTGGCGAACACGGCATGGCGCGGCCGCTGCGGATCGTGCCGCAGGGCGGGGCGCTGTCCTGTCATGCGCGCATCATGGGCGACACGCTGGCCTTCACCCTGCCCACCACGGGGCGGCATTTCGCGATGAACGCGGTCGGCGTGCTGGCCGCGCTGGCGGCGGCGGGGGCCGATCTGGGGCAGGCGGCGGCGCATCTGTCCGACTGGCAGCCGCCGCAGGGGCGCGGCGCGGTCGAGGATCTGGGCGACATCCGCCTGATCGACGACGCCTTCAACGCGAACCCGGCATCGCTGGCCGCGGGGCTTGCGACGCTGGCGGGGCTGGAGGGCGGACGGCGCGTGGCAATCCTGGGCGACATGCTGGAGCTGGGTGCCGATGAGGCCGCGATGCACCGCGCCGTGGCCGACGACCCGGCCATGGCCGCGGTCGATCTGGTCCATTGCGCGGGTCCGCGCATGCGCCACCTGTTCGACGCGCTGCCCCCGGGGCGGCGCGGCGTCTGGGCCGAGACGGCGGCCGAGCTGTCCGCCCAGGCCCCCGACCTAATCCGCGCGGGCGATATCGTCCTGGTGAAAGGATCGAAATCCTCGCGGATTTCGGCGGTCGTCGGCGCCCTGCGCGCCCGCGCCGCCCAAGACAAAGGATAATGCCATGCTCTACTGGCTCAGCAACCTGTCCGAGGGCGGGGACTTCTTCAACCTGTTCCGATACATCACCTTCCGGGCGGGGGCCGCGTTCTTCACGGCGCTGTTCTTCGGCTTCATCTTCGGGCGGCCGCTGATCAACTATCTGCGCCGCGTCCAGAAGAAGGGTCAGCCGATCCGCGACGACGGCCCGCAGAGCCATCTGGCCAAGGCCGGGACGCCCACCATGGGCGGTCTGCTGATCCTGTCGGCGCTGCTCTTCTCCACGCTTCTCTGGGCGCGGCTGGACAACGGCTATGTCTGGATCGTGCTGCTGGTCACGGCGGGCTTTGCCGCGATCGGCTTCGCCGACGACTATGCCAAGGTCACCAAGCAGAACACCAAGGGCGTCAGCTCGCGCATCCGGATGCTGCTGGGCCTGGCCATCGCGGCCCTGGCGGGCCTGGCGGCCTCGCTGCTGCACCCCGAGGCGCTGACGAACCAGCTGGCTTTGCCGATCTTCAAGGATACGTTGGTCAATCTGGGCCTGCTGTTCGTGCCCTTCGCGATGATCGTGATCGTGGGTTCGGCCAATGCGGTGAACCTGACCGACGGCCTGGACGGGCTGGCCATCATGCCGGTGATGATCGCGGCGGGGACGCTGGGCATCATCGCCTATACGGTGGGCCGGGTGGACTTCACCGAATATCTGGGCGTGCACCATGTGCCGGGCAGCGGAGAGATCCTGATCTTCGTCTCCGCGCTGATCGGCGGGGGGCTGGGCTTCCTGTGGTACAACGCGCCCCCGGCGGCTGTCTTCATGGGCGATACCGGGTCGCTGGCCCTGGGCGGCGCGCTGGGCGCCATCGCCGTGGTGACCAAGCACGAGATCGTCCTGGCCATCGTCGGCGGCCTCTTCGTGGTCGAGGCGCTGTCGGTCATCATCCAGGTCCTCTACTTCAAGCGCACCGGCAAGCGGGTCTTCCTGATGGCCCCCATCCACCACCATTTCGAGAAGAAGGGCTGGGGCGAGGCGCAGATCGTCATCCGCTTCTGGATCATCGCGCTGATCCTGGCGCTGATCGGTCTGGCGACGCTGAAGCTGCGCTGATCCACCCACAGTCCCAAGGAGCCTGCCATGATCCCCGTCCAGGGCGTTGAGAACCAGACGATCGCAGTGCTTGGCCTGGGGCGGTCGGGCACCGCGACGGCGGCGGCCCTGGCCGCGGGGGGCGCGACGGTCGTCGCTTGGGACGACGGCGTGGACACGCGCGCCAGCGCCGAGGCCGCGGGCCTGACCCTTCTGGACCTGACGCGCGAGGCGAACTGGGCCGGGGTGCGCGCGCTGATCGTCAGCCCCGGCATTCCGCATCTCTATCCGAGGCCCCATCCGGTCATCGCGATGGCGCTGGATCTGGGCGTGCCGGTGGACAACGACATCGGACTGTTCTTCCGCAGCTATGCCTCGGATGACTGGGACGGATTCGACCGGGCGCCCCGCGTCGTGGCGGTGACCGGGTCGAACGGGAAATCGACCACGACGGCGCTGATCCACCACATCCTGTCGGAATGCGGACGCCCGGTGCAGATGGGCGGCAATATCGGGCGGGGGGTGCTGTCGCTGGACCCCGCGCAGGACGGGGAGGTCGTGGTGCTGGAGCTGTCCAGCTATCAGACCGACCTCGCGCGCGCGCTGACCCCGGATGTGGCCGTCTTCACCAACCTGTCGCCCGACCATCTGGACCGCCATTCCGGCCATGGCGGCTATTTCGCGGCCAAGAGGCGCCTGTTCGCCGAGGGCGGCCCCGACCGCGCCGTGATCGGCGTGGACGAGGTCGAGGGCCGCTATCTGGCCGGGCAGCTGTCGATGGGCCCGGCCGACGACCGGGTGATCCGCGTGTCGTCTGGGCAGAAGCTGGACAAGGCGGCTTGGTCGGTCTTTGCCCGCAAGGGGTTCCTGTCGGAATACCGCAAGGGCCGGCAGGCGGCGTCGATCGACCTGCGCGCCATCCAGGGCCTGCCCGGCGCGCACAATCATCAGAACGCCTGCGCGGCCTATGCGGCCTGCCGGGCACTGGGCCTGGCCCCGCGCGAGATCGCGGCGGCGCTGCACAGTTTCGCGGGCCTGCCGCATCGCAGTCAGACCGTGGCCGAGATCGGCGGCGTGCGCTATGTCAACGACAGCAAGGCGACCAATGTCGATGCCGCCGCCAAGGCGCTGCAGGCCTTTCCCCGCATCCGCTGGATCGCCGGGGGCCTGGGCAAGGAGGGCGGCATCGCGGCCCTGCAGCCGCATCTGGGCGCGGTGGCCAAGGCGTATCTGATCGGCCATTCCGCCCGTGACTTCGCACTGGAGATCGGCCAGACCCCGCACGAGATCTGCGAGACCATGGAGCAGGCCGTGGCCCGTGCCAGCGCCGAGGCCGAACCGGGCGACACGGTGCTGCTGGCCCCGGCCGCAGCCAGCTTCGACCAGTACCCCAATTTCGAGAAGCGCGGCGAGGATTTCGTCCGGCTGGTCCGCGCGCTGGCCTAGGGCCAGTCGGGCGCGCGCTTCTCCAGGAAGGCGGCGATGCCCTCGGCGGTTTCCGGCAGGGCCAGGTTTCGGCACATGACCTCGCCCGCGGTGGCATAGGCCTGGGGCAGGGGCAGGCCGCGTTGCGCGTGAAACGCCGCCTTGCCCATGCGGATCACCGCGGCGGGCTTGGCCGCGATGCTGTCGGCCATGGCCATGACGCGCGCCTCCAGCGCCTCGGCGGGGACGACATGGTTGATCAGGCCCAGTTCGGCCGCGCGCGACGCGGGGATGAAGTCGCCGGTGGTCAGCATCTCGAACGCGGCCTTCGGCGGGACGGTGCGGGTCAGCGCGACCATCGGCGTGGTGCAGAACAGGCCGACCGCGACGCCGTTCACCCCGAAGCGCACGCCCTCGGCCGCCACCGCCAGATCGCAGGACGCGACCAGCTGGCATCCCGCCGCCGTGGCCACGCCCTGCACCTGCGCGATGACCGGCTGGGGCAGGGCGGGGATCAGCTGCATCAGCGCCGCACAGCGGTCGAAGAGATCGCGCATCCGCTCCTGTCCCCGGTCGCCGTCGCGCTGCATGGCCTGCAGCGCGCGCAGGTCGTGCCCGGCCGAGAAGGCCTTGCCCTCCGCCGCCAGCACCACGACCCGGATCGCGGGATCGTCGCCCACCTGGTGCAGCGCCGCGGCAAGCGCGTCGATCATGGCCTGCGACAGGGCGTTGTAGGTCGTGGGGCTGGACAGGGTCAGGCAGGCCACCGCCCCCCTGTCGCGTCGCGTCACCGGCTGGTCCATCTTGATCTCCTCCGCATTTGCGGAAAGCCTAGGCGCCGCGGGCCCGGAGGGTAAAGGCCCAAGGGAGAGAGCATGGCGTTGATGATGGATGCGGGCGCGCTGAACGCGTTCCTGGCGCGCGAGTTTCCGCAGGTCGCGACCGGCTATCGCGTCGAGCATGCCGAGGAGGGGCTGCTGACCGCCCGGCTGATCGTGTCCGAGGATCACCTGCGCCCGGGCGGGACGGTCAGTGGCCCGTCGATGTTCGCGCTGGCCGATCTGGCGATCTACTGCGCGATCCTGTCGCGGATCGGGCCTGTGGCGCTGGCGGTGACGACGAACGCCTCGATCGACTTCATGCGCAAGCCCGCGGCGGGGGTCGATCTGCTGGCCGATTGCCGGCTGCTGAAGCTGGGACGGGTGCTGGCGGTGGCCGATGCGCTGATCCGCTCAGAGGGGCAGGATCAGCCGGTGGCGCGCTGTTCGATGACCTATTCGATTCCGCCGAATGCGGGCCAGATCAGCGGCCTAAGTTGAGGTATTTAAATACCTATCTTTCAAGGCATTGATTTTGTGTCTTTAATCTGCGCGTCCGGGTCTTGACGCAGGCGGGGCAATCTTCGATACACCCCCATCTCGAATGCACACGACCCTGAAGGGACGACAGATGAAAACCTACACCGCGAAACCGGCGGAGATCGAGAAGAAGTGGATCCTGATCGACGCCGAGGGCGTCGTTCTGGGCCGCCTCGCCACGATCGTCGCCAACCGCCTGCGCGGCAAGCACAAGCCGACGTTCACGCCGCACATGGACATGGGCGACAATGTCATCATCATCAACGCCGACAAGGTGCAGATGACCGGCAACAAGCGTGACGACAAGAAATACTACTGGCACACCGGCCACCCGGGCGGCATCAAGCACCGCACCGCGCGCCAGATCCTGGAAGGCGCCCATCCCGAGCGCGTCGTGGTCAAGGCCGTCGAGCGCATGATCAGCCGCAACAAGCTGGGCAAGCAGCAGATGACCCATCTGCGCGTCTATACCGGCGCAGAGCACCCGCACGAGGCCCAGCAGCCCGAAGTTCTGGACGTCAAGGTCCTGAACAAGAAAAACACCCGGAGCGCATGATCATGGCCGACGACATCAAAACTCTGGACGATCTGAAATCGGCCGTGGCCGGCACCCCCGCCGCCGCGACCGAAGCCGCCACCGACCGCCAGCCGCAGCGCGACGAGCATGGCCGCAGCTATGCCACCGGCAAGCGCAAGGACGCGGTCGCCCGCGTCTGGGTCAAGCCGGGTTCGGGCAAGGTCACCGTCAACGGCAAGGACATTAACGCCTACTTCGCACGTCCCGTGCTGCAGATGATCCTGAAGCAGCCCTTCGAGGTTGCCGGCGTCGTGGGCCAGTATGACGTGCACGCCACCGTCAAGGGCGGCGGCCTGTCGGGCCAGGCGGGCGCCGTCAAGCATGGCATCAGCCAGGCTCTGCAGCTGCACCAGCCGCACCTGCGCGCGGCCCTGAAGGCCGCCGGCTTCCTGACCCGCGACAGCCGCGTGGTCGAGCGCAAGAAGTACGGCAAGGCGAAGGCCCGCCGCAGCTTCCAGTTCTCGAAGCGCTGATCTTCGTTTCAGGACCATCCTATCAGGGGGGCGCGGCGAAAGCCGCGCCCCCTTCGCATTCCGGAACTGCTTCTCGTCCAGGCACTCCCGCCAAAAGTCTCAGCCGAACGGCCTCGAATGCGGGCGCTTCACCCTGATTCCGTCATTCTCCCGTCACGATTCGATGGTTTTGTGCCAACATGGTACGACGTCCTGGTCGACGGCGGTCAGGCAACCCGTGATATCCTGATTAGATATCATGAAGTTGCGTTTTTCTTCATCTCTTCCGTCATTTTCTTGTTGCGCAGGTTTGCGGTGAGGCCTAAACACCGCTTCACCGAAGGCGGGAACGCTTGAGGGGCCGGGAAGAC